>UQZI01000052.1 GCA_900545555.1 uncultured Collinsella sp. | reverse complement strand
AAAGGGGACACTCTTGATGCACTTGGCACTTGGGGACGTTCCTTTTGTGCCGGCACTTTGGGACACTCCTTGTCATTGGTACAAAGCAACCTGCCCTCATTGCGCCAAGCGGCGTGTGCCGTTAAGCGGAGGGGGTGTATTCCCGACCCATCGTTTGGGCATACAATGGCTATTGTCTTGCTGCGGTGAAGGCCTGTCCGCTCCGCAGCTGTTTTCTACGGTTAAAGGAGAAGGTATGTCCGTTGAGGTCATGAGGTCTGTGATCGAGGCCGCCGAGGGCCGCGTGCCCGTCGACACGCTGTTTACCAATGCGCAGATCGTCGACGTGTATGGCCAGCGTGTGGCGCCCGGTAGCGTTGCCGTCAAGGGCGGCGTAATCGTCGGCGTGCTCTACGACGGTCGCGACGATGCCGCTGGCACCTACGAGGCAACTGAGGTCGTCGACTGCCAGGGTCGCTATCTCGCCCCCGGCTTTATCGACGGACATCTGCACATTGAGTCCTCGAACATCCGCCCCGCCGAGTATGCGCGCATGGCGGCGACGCGCGGTACCACCACCGCCATTGCCGACAGCCACGAGATCGCCAACGTGGCGGGGCTCGACGGCCTGTGCTTTATGATCGAGGACGGCCGCCGCGCACCCATCTCCATCAAGTACATGATGCCTTCGTGCGTGCCCGCGCTGCCCGACGAGCAGGCCGGTGCCGTTATTTCGGCTGTCGATATGCAGGCGTTTTTTGCCGAGCATCCGGGCGATGTCTTTGGTCTGGGCGAAATGATGAACCTGCCGGGCGTCTTTATGGCCGACCCCGAGACCTGTGCTCGCATCGATGCTGCCAACCAGACGCCATCCAAGCAGGTTGACGGCCATGCGCCACTCGTTGCCGGTAAGGACCTCAACGCCTATGCCGCAGCGGGCATTATCGCCGACCACGAGTCGACGATTCCCGAGGAGGCGCTCGACAAGCTGTCCCGCGGCATGTATGTGATGCTGCGTGAGGGTACGTGCAGCCACGACCTGGCCAATTTGTCTCCGATGCTGCTGGAGAACCCTGCCCGCGCCCGCCGCTGCTGCTTTGCGACCGACGACCGCGCTCCCTCCGATGCTCTTTCGACCGGCATGATCGACAATGCCTGCCGCGTGGCCATCGAGGCCGGCATCGACCCGGTGGTCGCCATCTCCATGGCGTCCCTTTCCACGGCTGAGGCATTTGGCCTGGACCACGGCTGTCGCGACCCGCATGAGCTCCGTGGCGCGATCGCCCCGGGCAAACGCGCCGACCTGCTGTTGCTCGATGACCTGACGTTTGCCAAGGCTCCGCATCGCGTATATGCCGCCGGTGCTCTGGTGGCGCAGGACGGCACCTTTGTGGGCGAGATCGCACCCGAGATGGCCGAGGTCGCAGCGCTTGCCGATGAGCTGCGTGCTTCCGTTAAGCTGCCGAAGCTATCGCTCGACGTGTTCGACTATGCCTTTAAGCCGGGCGAGGCCGTGATTGACGTGGTGCCGGGTAAGGCCATCACGGGTATGGCTCGCCCCGAGAGCGCCGAGGGCCTGCGCCGCATTATGCTGATTGAGCGCCATGGCCGCGGCGTGTCGCTGCAGGCCGAGGGCGCCGACGGCGACGGCCCCGCTGGCCTGGGCCTGGTCGGCAAGCATATCGGTCGCGGCTGGGTGCGCGGCTTTACCATCACCGGTGGCGCCATTGCCTCCACGATCGGCCACGACTCGCACAACGTGTGCGTGGTGGGCGACAATGCGGCGGATATGATGGCTGCCGTTGAGGCCGTGGGCCAGGGCGGCCACGTGCTGGTGCGCAACGGCGAGGTCGTGGCGCGCATTCCGCTGGCGCTCGGCGGCCTGATGAGCGAGGGCGCTGCCGAAGACGTTGCGGCGCAGCACGGCGACTTTATGGTCAAGGCGCGCGCCATGGGCATCGAGCCGCCGCTCGACCCCATCATGGGCATCATCTTCCTGCCCCTGCCGGTGATCCCGACGCTCCGCATCCGTCCCGAGGGCATGTTCGACGTCACAACCTTCACCTACGCCGACTAGTCATCAGGGACGTTCTTAAACGACTAGCCGTTGGGGACACTCTTTGGCGGGCTGCCTGACGTCGCGACCGTGGGGCCTCTGGCGCGCGTGAGCTATTTGCTAGGTCCATGTAACGTTTATAACTACGGGGTCTTATTTGAGCTCCCTTTGGGTACGGTGTTTTCAGATATACATCTGTTTTCACTACTAAGCCCGAAGGGAGCTTTTCTATGTTTAAACTGATTGCATCCGATATGGACGGCACACTGCTTGACGAAAACGGCCAGGTGCCTCCCGAGACCTACGAACTGATTCTGGCGCTACACGAGCATGGCGTGCATTTCGCCGCATCGTCAGGTCGTCGCTACGATCGCCTGTGCGAGTTCTTTGCGCCCGTTCGCGACAAGATGGACTTTGTCGCCGCTAACGGCGCCCAAGTCTACGCCGACGGTAAGATGGTAGACCGTGAGGTGTATTCCCACCTGGCGATTCGAAGGCTCGCCCAAGCCGTCAGGACGTTTCCCAATCTGCATCTTGCGCTCTTTGACCGAACCAAGTCCTTCCTGCTCGATGACGAGTGCAAGTTCGTGCGTGAGGTCGATAAGGACCTTCCCAATGCCGAGCGTATTTGGGAGCTGCCCGATCCCAGCGTAAATATCATCAAAGCGAGTATCTTTTGCGACGACAGTGCGGTTATGGACAGTGCGTACGTGCTACAGCGCGAACTTGGTCAGCTCTTTACTTTTGCGCCTTCGGGCAACGCGTGGATCGATGCCATGCAGCCTGGTGTATCGAAGGCCTCGGGTATCGCGCAGCTCGCGGAGCATTACGGCATTGATCGCGACGAGGTCATAGCGTTTGGCGACTCGATGAACGACTACGAGATCATTCGCTTTGTCGGCACGGGCTGCGCGATGGAAAACGCGCGCCCCGCGCTTAAGGCGGTGGCCGATCGCGTGGTGGGTTGTAACCGTGACCACGCCGTCCAGCAGGAGCTCCGTCGCGTGCTGGAGAGTCTCTCCTAATCCGGCAGATGGGGACGTTCCTTTTCTGCCGACAGTGGGGGACAGTCCTTGCAGCTTTTTCGTGAAGGCTGTCCCCAACGACTGGTCATTCAAGAACGTCCCCAATGACCAGACGATGACTAGGCAAGGGCGGCCATGATGGTGTGGGCGACGCCGTCGTGGTCGTTGTCGTATCCGGTGACGGCGTCGGCGGCCTCGCGGTCTTCGGGCTCGGCGTTGATCATGGCCATGCCGTGGCCCGCTGCCTGCAGCATGGGGATGTCGTTGATGTTGTCGCCGAACGCCCAGGCGTCGGCGAGACGCTCGCCCAGGTGCTCGCATAGCCACGTGAGGGCCGTTCCCTTGGTGGCGCCCTCACCCATGACCTCGATATTCATGGCGTAAGAACGCGTGACCTCAATGCCTCCGAGCGTGTCGAGCTCCGCCGCGATGGCGTCGCGATCGGCCGGGTCGTGCCAGTACATGGCGATGCGTTCGAGCGTCTCGACCCCGTCGATCTTACTGTCGATATCCATGTCGATCGGTGTTCGTGTGCGCTTGAGCGAAGCCGCGATGTGGGGGTCACCGCCGCAGAACTCATCCAGGCGCCCGTAAAGCGAGCGGGGGAGGAAGCACTGCCCATCCGCGAAGATATCGAAGGTCACATCGTGGCCGGCGGCGATGCGATGGACGCGATGGGCAATGCCGCGATCGAGCGGACGGCTCAAAATGCGCGTGGCGCGCGAGGCATCGTTGGGCACATCGTCGTCGAGCTGCCAGACGCTGGCGCCATTGGCGCAGACCGCGTAGTGCACGGCAGGATGGGCGAGGATGGGCTCAAAGATGCCCGACAGCGGACGTCCCGTGCAGGGCACAAATTCAATTCCGCGTCGAGCGAGTTCGTCGAGCATCGACCAGGTGGCATCGCTCATTTGCTTATCGCTCGTCAGCAGCGTTCCGTCCATATCGGAAAACACAATCATTTGATGCAGCCCTTTCTGCTGGCATAAAAAGCGTGGCCGAGGGCGGCGATGCCCTGGCCACGCTCGAGTTCTATAACGGTTCGCGTCCTAGCGGTCGGCGAGCGGCTTGTACGCTAGCGGCTCGATCACCGGACGATAGGCCGGGCGAATAATACGGTGCGCGCAGAAGAGCTCTTCCATGCGGTGTGCCGACCAGCCGGCCATGCGGGCGACGGCGAATAGCGGCGTAAAAAGCGTCTCGGGTACGCCGAGCATCTTGTAGATAAAGCCCGTGTACAGGTCGATGTTGGCGCAGATGGGCTTGGTCATGCCGTGGTCGCGCATCACCTGCGGTGCCAGGCGCTCGATGCGCTCGATGAGCGCGAATTCATCGCCCAGGTCCTTCTTGGCGGCAAGTGTGCGCGCGTAACGGCGGCACACCTCGGCGCGCGGGTCGCTCAGCGTGTAGACGGCGTGGCCCATGCCGTAGATGAGACCCGTGCCGTCGAAGGCCCGCTTGTCGAGGATCTTGCCCAGGTAGGCTGCGACCTCGTCCTCGTCCTCCCAGTTGGAGACATGCGCGCGGACGTCCTCGTGCATGGACACGACCTTGGCGTTGGCACCGCCGTGGCGCGGGCCCTTGAGCGAGCCGATAGCCGCGGCATAAGCGGAATACGGGTCGGTGGCCGAGGAGGACAGCACGCGGCAAGCGAAGGTGGAGTTGTTGCCGCCGCCGTGCTCTGCATGCAGCATGAGCATCACGTCGAGCAGCATGGCTTCGTCGCGGGTGAACGCCATGCCACCGCGCAAGACCTGTAGGATGGTCTCGGCGGTGGAGAGACCGGGCGTGGGGTGTGGCACGTGAACCTCGGAGCCGCGAAGCTTGGCAACCGAGGCCATGTGTGCGAAGGCGGCGATGCGGGGGAGACGGGCGAGCATGGAGATGGCGACGTCGATTTCGTGCTCGGGTGTAATGGCGTCGGGCTCGGCGTCGAAGGCGTAGAGCAGCAGCACGGCGCGCTGAAGCACATTCATGATGCTCGACGACACCGTGGTCATGGGGAACTCGCGGACGTATTCGTCGCTCAGGTGCCTAAAAGCACCCAGACGTTCGCAAAAACCGTCAAGCTCTTCCTTGGTGGGCAGAGAGCCCGTAATGAGCAGATAAGCGACCTCTTCGTAGCCGTAGCGATTCTCGGCCTGGGCGTTGTTGACCAGATCCTCGATGCTGTAGCCACGAAGCGTGAGTTTGCCCTGATCGGGCACGACCTTACCGTCGACCTTGTTGTAGCCATGCACATCCGAGATGCGAGTGAGGCCCGCGACCACGCCCGAACCGTCTGCATTGCGCAGGCCGCGCTTGACATTGTGCTCGACAAACAGGTCCTCGTCATAAGGGTCGGTCGGCAGGCCGTGGTAGAGGCTTTCGCTCTCAGACGAAATCTGGCGGCTTGCTTCGTAATCCAGAACCAGTCGGCTCAAGTGGTCATCGAAGCGGTAATAGATTTTCTTGGCGTCGTAGGCCATGTGCGCTCCTCTCCGGGCCGTGTGGGGGCGGCGTGCTTGAGTGCAGATGCGCCGGCCTGTTCCTGCACGGCCTGTTCGCTACAGGCGGTACATAAAGTTAAAGACGTCCTCGCGCTGGATGGACACGTTGACGCCCGAAAGCTCGCCGGCCTCGGCCAGGGCCTTCTGCAGCTCAGCGAAGTCGAGCTTGGACTCGGCGGTATCGGCCAGCATGGTCATGGTGAAGATGTCCTCGATAATGGACTGCGTGATGTCGCGGATGTCGACGTTGGCCTCGCCCAGGACACGGGTGACGCCGGCGACGATGCCGGGGCGGTTCTTGCCAAGGACGGTGATGACGATACGGGAGGACGAGATCTCGGCCATGGGAAACCCTTTCGCGTGGTTGCGGCGCGCGCGGGGCGCTCCGCTACGGTACAGTGTTCATCATTGTACCTGTCTGGCGCCAAAAGAGGTGCGCTTACAGCGGCGTTACACGTCTGCAACATGAGCGTAAGGGGGAAGGCCGTACGGGGAAGAGCCGTCTGGCGCGTGTCCGGCTCGTGTTGGGTTGATTTCCGATCTCAGCCGAACACATTGAGCGGACAGGCCGTTCCCGCAGTCAGCCGAACGCCTCCGACGGCTGATTCCGAACTGGAAGCGGAGGGCATCCCCGCCCTTCGGTAGGGGATACCGCTCCGCGGCGCATGCCGCGGGCGGCGCCCCTATCGGACCACCGTGACCTCAGTTGGGATGGGCCCAGCACTGCCGCGTACTCGGTGAGCTAGAGCCAACTGTTCGTCTTCACGTCGCGTATGGCGATATTTCGGTCGTCCGGCTCGGTGATGCCGTAGCCGAACGCCTGGAGCGTCTCGATGGACTCCTGGATCCTCTGTTGGAACATGGGACCCGGATCGACCCTCGGCCCGAGGTGCCCGCGCCAAAGGCACGGCGTGGCGCGCAGCATGTTATGGATTTTGGAGATGGGCTCGATGTCGGCGTAGACGTTGAGCGTCGCCATGGCGTCCTTGTGGCCGAGGATCGATTGGAGCGCCTTGATATCGCCGCCTTGGCGGATCCACTGCGTTGCGAACGTGTGGCGAAGGCCGTGGAACGTGATCAGCTCGTCGTTGGTGCCCATGAGGCCGTTGGTCTCCGAGAACGTCTTGAACGCCCTGCGGATATAGCTTGTCGTCGCGAAGGTCGCGCCCGGCTCCGACAGGATGTAGCAGTCCCCGATCTCGACCGCCCCGGTAAGGCCGCGCAAGCGCAGCTTTCCGCAGTCGATCTCGTGGGTCTCCTTCAGGAAGGGGAGTAGGCCGACCGGGTCGATGGGGATACCCCTGGCGTCATGGGTCTTGGTGTCCTTGATGAACGAACCCATTCCCTTCGCGTACGCCACCGAGTGTCTGATCGAGATCAGGCCCGTCTCGAAATCCACATCGCACCACCGAAGGCCGCAGACCTCGCCGATTCGCATCCCCGTGTGCAGGGCGAGTACGACCGCCCTCTAATCCTCGGCGGACCAATCGAGTCCGAACTCCTTTCGGGCATCCTCTTCGCTCATGACTTCGAGAAGGTCTCCGGGTTGGCAACGAAGGGCGAGGCATAGCTGCTCGAGTGTGTTGAAGCGAATGCCGCGAATATGCCCTTTTTTAATACGGGACAGGTTCACGGGCGTGGTTCCAATCCTTTCGGCAAGTTCGTTCGAGGAAATCTTTCGCTCGGCCATGATCTTGTCGAGGCGAACAATTACGGGCATGGCGTTTCCTTACGCAATCTCGTCGGAGTCGAGGTACAGCTCTCGGGCGTACAAGAAGAGCTGGGAAAGCATGAACAGGACGATGCCGAGAACCAGAGAGGTCCAATCGAATGATGAAGCGATCTCTTGGGCGCCGACGGCCCCCTCGCCGCCAAACATCGAAACGGAGGTTTTGAGTGAGCCGGCGTAGAGGCTGGTGGCAGCTTGAACAACGAAGAGAATGCCGAGCACCTTCAGGCATGTCGCAGACCCTTTCTTGAAGGGGTCTCCGCTCTTGATCGTCCACACGAGAACGGCGCTGAGGATGGTCGTAGCGATACCGATGACGGCAGGGACCAATGTCGAGATCGCAAGGGCTGGATACGCGGGGGAGTCTGCAATTACAGGGTTGTCGAGCACTTCGATTGCTGGCTTTAAGGAGAACGCCACTTGTGCGATGGCGGTGGCGCAAAGGGTCGCAGAGGCTATCGCACATGCGATGCGGAAGGAATGAAGCCGGGGAGTGCGATTGTCGGAACTCATGATAACCTCCGAAGAATTTAAAAAACTCAGGTTACTTTTTAACAGTTTATGTTAAATTGACTTTGCCGGCAAGTAATAAGGGCCGAGCATTTTGTTCGGCCCCTCTGTTCCGACTGGATGAGGTTAAGGTTGGCGATGAATATGCTCAAAATCTCGAAGGCGATCTTTAGGTCGCTTCTCTCCTCCAGGTCGCTCTGTGTTGTCGTTGTTGCGTTGATGGTTCTTTGTGCTCTGCCCGTCTTCAGGAGCGCGGCTGGCATCGACGGACGGGTCGAATACCTCGAGTCGGGAATAACCCGTGTTGAGCAGGAATTGTCAGCATCCTATGCGGATGCGCTTGTGAATGCGGGGGAGGACGGTGTCTATACCTCTTCATCAAGCATGCCCGCGCTTCTGTACCCTCTTGCCGCGGGACGTCTTATCTTGGCACCGCTCTCTCCCCTACTTCCGTTTCTGCAGATATCGGATGGAGAGTACACCTATTATGACGGATCGAAGGAGTACTTGCTATGGGTCGCAACGGCCGTTGCCGTCTCGTTTCTTGCCGCGCGTCTTAACAAACGTGAAAAGCTCATCATCCAGGCACCGATGGGCGAGCTGGGTAGACTTGTTGCATCGAGCGTATGGGCGAGTGTTTTTGCAATGCTTGCCGTCCTCGCCATCAATCTTCCAGGGATAATCGCCGCGCTTGTGAAGAATGGCCCGGGCTCGCCGTTCTATCCGATAGGCTACATTCAATATGCGACTCCGGTTATCAAACCGGCTTGGCTGGTGTTCGCGCAGACGGCCATCTTGCAATTCTTGGTGGCAGCGTTCATCTCGCTTGTCGTTCTCCTTGCCGTGAAGATTGCCAATAACCCTACGCTTGGAATCGTGTTCGTATGTGCCCTGATGGGGGTGACGATGGTTCCCGGGTATTACGGAAGATCCATCGCTTTACGTGAGTTCGCCCTGTTGAATCCCCTTACGTATGCGAACACTGAGTTGACCGTCGGCGCCTATAGCCCGTACCCGACAACGCAGATAGTGAATCTGCCTGGACTTTGCTTCGAGCGTGGCGCGATTGCCCTCGTATGCGCAATCGGGATCGAGGTGCTGGCAATTAGCCTGCTTTGCGTTGCTGGAAAGAGCGGCTGCGCGTGCCCGATATCCCCGATTTGTCTTGAGAGAGGTTCCTTCACTGCATCGAGAACGGCAACTCGTTCGAGCGCTTGTGCCTCCGCCGTTGCATACGTAAGAACGATGGGGAAACTGCTCCTGCGTTCTCCTACCCTCGCCGTATGCGCGATTGCAATGTCGACGACGATGCTGGCCCCGGCTCTGGTCGAGATGTTTCCTGACGCTGATAACGTTTCCGCTGTTCGGTATAGGGATGGGGAGCTCCGTTCAATAGATCGGTATCTAGAGCAGAACGCTGCGAATATGGACGTCGAGGGCAAAGCGGCCCTGGAAGACATGCGGGATGCTCTTTCGGGTTTCGTGTACGCGCCTATGCCTGCGGAGGGGTTTCGAAGCCTTGCGACGTACGAGCGCGCTCGAGGTGAGCTGGGCGCGGCAGATGCGACTCTCCTGCAATCGATCGGAATCGAGCCGGAGACTCCTTCTCGTGCGGAGGCGCGCGCCCTTCTGCTTGAGTCGATCGCGAGCTTGCCGGACCCCAAGGTTTACGAGTTAAGTACGAAGATGCCCCCATTAATCCTCCTTTCGTATCTCCAGGCAGCGCTTCCCTCCTTATTTTTGCTGTTGCCCGTGGTTGTCACATCGCTCGCGTGCACCCACCTGCAGTGTCGTTCCCTTCTGGTTCTCCAGATCCCCGCAACAGCGCATGTGCGTTTTCTGACGGCTGTTGCGCTGGCTCTCCTGCTTGGCTTGGTGCTGCTTTTGGTGTCGATGGTTCCCGCTGTCGTTGTGTCCGTGATTAAGAACGGTGCGGGTGGATCGGAGTATCCCGTCGCTCTCATTCGGGCGGGAGCTTCGACAACGTCCATGGTGGGGGAGGCGGTGTTGTGCAGTATTCCGTTGCTGGTCATGGCATACGGCGTGATTTCCGTCGTCGCTGCGTTGACAGCAGCGATTAGCCGCAACCCCGTTGTCACCGGAATGGTTTGCGCGGTTCTCTTGGTGTTGGGTTCGTTGAGCGCTCATGTTGAAAGCGTGGGCATGGGCGTCGCGCTGCTGGCTCCATTCGCCTCGTTTGATCCCGCTTCCCAGGTGGGGACGATTGGGTTCCTTGGGCGAGGGACGAACGCGATGCCTTTTGGAGAGGTCGTCGGCGCATCGGGCGCTCTGCTGGTGGTCTTGGGCGCCGTATCTCCGTTGATGGTGCGCCTGAGTGTTCCAAAGATCGAAAGGGGATGATCTCGATGATTGACCTTCAAACGCTGACGATCTCTTATGGAAAGAAGGTGCTCGTAGATTCGGTGAACGCTGAGTTTGCCCCGGGTACGGTCTACGGTCTCGTCGCTCCGAACGGGCATGGAAAGACGACGTTGCTGCGTGCGATGGCAGGTTTGCCGGGTCCTCGCGTGGACGGGAGCATCGTTCTGGATGAGGTGCAGGGTACGGGTGCGAGAGAGGTCCGTTCTATGATCTTCTATGCACCTGGTGAGGGGACGCTGCTGTATCCCGGATTGCGTGCGGAAGATCACCTCAAGATGGTTTGCGATATGTGGCCGCATGCTCGCGATATCGAAGAGATAGTGGAACAAACGCAGATAGGCGAGTTCGCGAAGATGAGGACCCGCACTCTGAGCCAGGGCATGAAGCAGCAGCTTACCCTGGCGATTGCGTATGCGACGGGCGCGCGGTACCTTCTATTAGATGAGCCCATGAACGCGCTCGACCCCAGCAGGGTGGACTTGCATTCCGAGATTCTCAGGAAGCTGGCCGATTCTGGTACGTGCATCATCATGTCATCCCACATCTTGGATTCGGTCGATAGGCTGTGCGACGAGATTCTGTTTTTGAAGGATGGGAGGCTCATTAGAAGCATTCCGCAAGATGATGCTGCGCCGAAGTCTCCTGGATCCCATTTCGCAAAGCCTGCCGGACGCGCCGAGGGTGCGCTAAGCACGTATCGGCGACTCTACGAAAAGGGCGGGTAGAAATGCAAGTTAAAAATCTATGTGGCCAATGTGATACCGTTGAACCCGCATATCGATACCGCTCAGCCATTCGCCTCGCCCCCGTCGCACGTATCTTCATCCGGTCTGTTACTTTTAATCTAACAATTCTTTGAGGAACGTAGGTGCTTCCAAATGTACTGTCGACTTCTTCTCAAACTAATCCTAAGAGACAAGGCCGTATGGATTTGTACGCTCGTTCTCGCTGCAGCCTTTTCCGTCCCCATTGCGTTCAATTCACCCATCTACGGGCCCTTCTTTATGAAATGGGGCATGCAGAGCTTTGTCGACGCATTCAATATGCGCGCACCCCAGGCCAGCGGCACAGACCTATCTCCAGAGCAGCAAAATGACGCGGAGCTTGCAAGATACGCGAACGCCGCCCTTGCCGCTCAAACCGACGCCGCCTTTCTCGATTCTGCCGAGAGCTACTACGCGCTCATGGGCGAAGGCTTCCAATCCGGGTCCATCGTGGGAGACCGAGAGACCAATGACGCAGCGCTCGCATATTGCCGTGCCCTGAGCAGTTCCGGCATCACGGATATCCCGGCCTCCGCAAGCGACCTGCCATTCCTTTCCTTCCTGCCTTACGCCATTGCCGCGGTGCCGTCTTTCCTTCCCTTCATCCCCTTCCTTCTCTCGTCGATACTCGTGCTCGGCGCCACAAGGCCCGGGACCCTGGCGGCGAAGGCGCCCGTGCCCAAATTCCGGCGCCTTATCCAGATCGTGTTTTCGATAATCGCCGCGGGGGCCGCGATGCTCCTCGCCGGCCTCGCACCCGGGGGCATTTACGCCTTGGCCCTAAACGGCTTCGGGCAAATTGGGTACCCGATCGCCTTCTTCCATGACGGCGCGCTTGCCACCACGACCGCGGGAAACGTCTTCACAGCCCTGCTTCTCGCGCTGCTTGCGGGCGGAACCTTGATATCCGTTTGCTCCGCCGTCCTATCGACCGCAACGAGGCGCGTCCTCGCGGGCCCCCTTGCCTCCGCGCTGCTTGTCGCGGCCCCGGCATTCCCGTTACTGTCCGATTCGGCACTGGAGCATAACGCCGCGCTCAATCTCCTGCCGCTGGCCGTATTCTCGCCTATCGAGGCAACGGGCTACGTAGGATGCTTCCCGACAGAATTCATTGGCTCCGGTTCAGGCAGCGCATCGATGCTTGCCGTGGCCCTGGCATACGTCGCGGTCCTTTTTGCGGTCGGCGCCGTTGCGACACGTTCGCCCAAACAGCCTGGACCCGCGAAAAAGCACCATGGGCTCGAGCTTCTGGACGCGAGCGTGGGATACGGAAGCACGACGATACTTTCAATCGGGTCGCTTTTCCTGAGCCCGGGAACGGCGGCGGGCCTCGTTGCTCCCAACGGCTCGGGGAAAACCACCCTTCTTGAAGCGCTGTCGGGCCAATTTCCCACCCGCATCCGCTCGGGAAGCCTGGCGGCAGACGGAATCAGCCAACGTCGATCAGCCGAATTTGCAGAACTCGTCTACCTGAGCTCTTCGGGCAGCGCGGATCTCTATCCCACGCTATCGGCCATCGAGCACCTTGCTTTCGTTAGGGAGGCGTGGAAATCGGCCGCCGACATCGACTCGCTCTGCGACTCCCTCGGAATCTCCCCATATCTCGACAAGCCGACCCGTAAACTCTCGACGGGAATGAAGCAGCAGGTAAAGCTTGCCATGGCGATAGCGACCGATTGCCCGTACCTCATCCTCGATGAACCGCTGAACGGCCTCGATCCGGGAAAGCGGAAGACCTCCTGCGACGCGATGCGCAGCGAGGTGGCGCGGGGACGCAGCGTGCTCATTTCAAGCCATCTGCTCGACGACCTGGCAGACCTCACCGACTCGTTCTACTTCATCGAGGCCGGCACGCTCGTGGAAAAGATCAAGTCGTCCTCGCAGACGCTCAAGCAGGAATACCTCGATACATACGAGGGAGGTGAATGACATGAAACGGTTGATTTCCGATCTCAGCCGAACACATTGAGCGGAAAGGCCGTTCCCGCAGTCAGTCGAACGTCCCCGGGGCCCTTCTCAGGCCCCGGGGACGGCATTTTCCCAGTTGAAGGAACGGTGGAGATGTGTTTCGATGGGTCAGATTCGTGTCGTTCCGAAAAGACCGTGAACCTTTTGTGGGACGCTCGGCGCCGTGGTACCATAGCCGAGTTTGTTGTCTTGGTCGGAAACCAAGACGCCTTATGCGCTGATCGGTAACCAGCGCCTGACCAATAAGGAGTCCTACCATGAAGCAGGGTATCCATCCCCAGTATGTCGAGTGCACGGTGACGTGCTCCTGCGGCAACACCTTCAAGACGCACGCTACCGTGTCCGAGATGAAGGTTGAGCTTTGCAACGAGTGCCACCCGTTCTACACCGGCCAGCAGAAGTTCGTCGACACCGGTGGACGCGTCCAGCGCTTCGCCGACAAGTTCGGTGGCGCCGCTGCCGCTCAGCTCAAGAAGGCCGAGGAGGCCAAGGCTGCCAAGGCCGCCAAGGCTGCTGAGGCCGAGGCCGCTCGCAAGGCCGCCGCTGAGGCTAAGGCTGCCGAGAAGGCTAAGCGTGCCGCTAAGTTTGCCGAGGAGGCTGCCAAGCAGGCCGCCGAGGCTCCCGCAGAGGCTCCCGTCGAGGAGGTCGCTGCCGAGGCCGAGACCACCGAGGCTGCTGAGTAAATAGCTCGCCGCGGAAACACTCGCATTCATGGCATAAGGGCCGCGCATCCATTTGGGTGCGCGGCCCTTTTCTTTTTATTGGTGCAAGCTAACCCGTCCCCATTGCACCAGGTTGGTGCGAATGGGGCAGGTTGATTTGCACCAAATGGCAGAGAGACAGCGTTTTCCCAGATAAAAGTTGTCAAAATAAACCAGTCCCTTTTTGGCAGGCTGTCGTAGTTATTACGTGGTCGAGCGTGTCGACCGCATAGGCGGCGCCTTGTTTGGCTAAAGTACAAATATCTGTGTTTAACTCGTCCAAGGTTTCATGCCGCGGGCGATGGCCAAAAGGAAAACCACATGGGATTCATGTCAAAGCTGCTGTCCTTTGGATCCGATAAGGACCTGAAGCGCTACTACAAGATCGTCGACAAGATCAACGGTCTTGAGCCCCAGTTTGAGAAGATGACCGAGGAGGAGCTCCGCGCCCAGACTGATAAGTTCCGTGAGCGCTACGCCAACGGCGAGTCGCTCGACGACATGCTCCCCGAGGCCTTTGCCACCGTGCGCGAAGCTTCCAAGCGCACCATGGGCATGCGTCACTTTGATGTACAGCTCATCGGCGCCATGGCGCTGCACGAGGGCCACATCGCCGAGATGAAGACCGGCGAAGGCAAGACCCTCGTCTCCACGCTGGCCGGCTATCTCAACGCTATCGCCGGTAAGGGCGTGCACGTCGTCACCGTCAACGACTACCTGGCCAAGCGCGACTCCGAGTGGATGGGTCGCATCTACAAGTATCTGGGCATGACCGTCGGTCTGCTGCAGAACAACATGCCGCTCGAGCTGAAGCGCCCCGCCTACCAGGCCGACGTCACGTACGGCACCAACTCCGAGTTCGGTTTCGATTATCTGCGCGACAACATGGTTACCCGCCCCGAGCAGCGTGTTCAGCGCGGCCACAGCTACGCCATCGTCGACGAGGTCGACTCCATCCTGATCGACGAGGCCAGAACGCCGCTCATCATCTCGGGCGCCGGCACCAAGTCCGCCAGCACTTACAAGGACTTCGCGCGCGCCGTGCGCGGCCTTGAGCGCGGTGAGGACGTCTCGCACGACATGCTCACCGCCACCGAGGACGTTGAACCCACGGGCGACTACGTCATGGACGAGGCCAAGCACACCATCGCTGCCACCGAGCGCGGTCTTAAGAAGATCGAGCGCCGCCTGGGTATCGATGACATCTATGCCGATCTCTCCGGCCAACTGGTCAACCACCTGCAGCAGGCGCTGAAGGCCCAGTACATGTTCCACCGCGACAAGCAGTACGTGGTCACCAACGGCGAGGTCAAGATCGTCGACGAGTTCACCGGCCGCATTATGGAAGGCCGCC
>UQZI01000051.1 GCA_900545555.1 uncultured Collinsella sp. | reverse complement strand
AGGGAATGTAGATAAATTATTAGGTATACTACTGACAGCTTCCAAGGAGCTAAAGCGCTCGGGACCCCATTAAGTATTTTTAAAAGCATGGTCGCAAGTTTCACTAGCAGCCATGCTTTTATTGAATCATTGTAGGACATTTTAAAGATAATTGCCCACTTTAAAATTAAACATGTGCTTAGAATCGTTCTAGGCAACACCAATAACAATCACTAATCACAAGTGATTTGTGATTAATTACTCAATATGCAGAGCAGGTATTTGAAGGAAAACACATCTCATTTCGAATTACAACTAATTGCTCTCTTTTATCTGAAGAAATGGTTAAATTCTTCTTCGATTCTGGGCATGAATTCTATTTGTTAATCAGTCTTGACGGGCCGCAGCAAATCCATGATAAGTCTAGGCATTACGCTAATGGCAAGTCCTCATACCAAACAGTTATAGACAATGTTCATATGGTTTTAGACAGCCATCCTGAACGCAACAAATATGTTCATTTTAATGCCGTAGTCGACACGAACAACATCTATAAAACAGTCTCTTCCTTTATAAATGATAAAGATATCGAAGATTGCGATGTTCAATTCAACTACCTGGAACGCAACGGACGTATCGCCCCCTACAATGACGAGTTCTCAAGTCAGCTAAATTACGCCTTATTTAAAGCAAGAATTATGGATGAGCGCGAAATCGAAAAAGGAAACCGCAACGATAGGCTCGCTTCATATACGCTTGCAAACATCAACCAAAACATAAAGCGATTTGCACCTTCGAACATCCCAGCAAAAGCTATACCCGGTGGCCCATGCGAACCAGGGGTTACGCGTCTATTTGTGACAACAGCAGGAGCGCTTCTTCCTTGCGAAAGGGTCAGCGAAACAACGAAGGAAATGTATATCGGCACATTGGATTCAGGATTTGATTTAGGTCAAATTGAAAAGATAATCAATGTTTCAAAGCTGACCAGCGATTCATGTAAAAAATGTTGGGCATTTCAGCTGTGCACCCAATGCATAAAAAGCGCAGATTGCGAAGGAGTAATAAGCCCTGATTACAAGCGAACAGCATGCGACAATTCAAAACGAATTGCCTTTGACCGACTTAATCAGAAAATACTTCGCTTTGAGCTTCATAGACATGAAGTGTCCATTGCAACAGCTCTAAAAAGGAACAAGCGATAAAAATCATGAAGACAATCGGACTTATATCTTTCACAAGAGCTGACTATCCTCTTCTGATTGGATTGCTAGGAAATGGCTACAATATCCGGGTATCAACGCCATGCGGCATTCTACCGGACGGCCTAGATGTCGCCAACCTTGTTAATTGCAAGGAAATTGGCATAAGAAATCGAATTAACTATGTAACGACAATCGATGAATCAGACCTGGTTGTCGTTTTATCGACGAAAGAAAGCGCCGCAGGACTCGTAGAATTTAGTAAACACGCTGAAACCTACGCTCATTCTGTAAATAAGACGGTTGTCAGCCAACTCGCCGCTGAACGAATCGAGTCTAGCAAAAGCGACATGCAGGAATTAGCCCTGATACCAAAAATTGTTGTCGGGAATCTATATACACCCGCCAATTCAACAATAACGTTCAGTAGCATCGTTAGCGAGATGAGAAAGCACCATCCCAATCTATGCGCGTTGAGCTTCAATCCTTTAAATGAAATCTGGGGCTGCAACACCCTTAGTTTTGATGGTGGCCAATCTGCCGTCATCAAAATGAATGAGCAGATCAACCTCATCATTGAGAATGATAAATCCGACCTAGCTCTATTAGAGACGCCCAATGTGCTTATGAAATACAACGACCACATTTTCGGAGATTACGGATTGGGGTCGATTGCTGCATGTCGAGCTTTCTGCCCTGACTTAGCCATTATCAATATCCCATACACGATAGCCGACTACGACATAATGCTAGGGCTCATGCCCGTAATTGAAACGCTTACGCAAGCAGAGATAGTTCAATTTGAAATTACAAACGAAGTACTTGACGCCACAGAGGGGTTGGAGACGCATGAATTTCAAATAAGCTATTCATCTAGCGATAAAGCTATTCAAGCAGCAAGAGAACTTCGACTAAGAGGAATACCCAGTTTCTCAGCCAGCTTAGATCCAGAAGAATCATTACTATGCTGCAAGACAATCGAGGACGAGTTGTTTGATTTCGATCTTGGGGTACTGAAATGACAGCATATTGTAAAGATGAAACCATCTACGCAGAAATCGAAAAAGCAATAAGCAATATTAGAGATTTGGATTTGACTCAATTTGATCAAGATCTAAGAAATCAACGATTGACCAATTCCCCATTCAGCTTGTCCTCATCGGATCTAGTTCGACTGCTAATTTTTCTTGAAAGCAGGTTTTCTGTTTACGTTGAGTACTCGTCGATTGAAAACATAGGGTTCAACAGTGTTGAGGAGGTGAAGAAGGTAATAGAACAGTCAGAAACAATCGAACAATGAAAGGCAAATCATGAGAAGTATTCGACCATTTAACATGCATGCAGTAAATAGCGTCATTCATTTTATTAGAAATTGCCCATGCGGTTATTGCAGCTGCATGTACTGCAACGTACTGCGTAATTCTCCGCACGAAGCAGAAGTCGGTTCCAATGCGATTGAGGCGATGACGCGTGGTGGCTACTGGTCCTAAATCGAGCAAGACAGCTACAAACGAATATCGAATCTCAATTGAAGGTAACCCTTATCCGCATGCTCTAGCTCTCACCAACCCAGTGGGAGACAACCTCAACATCAAAAGACATGGGTTCACGGGTCCACTAGGACAGCTATTGAGTCTTAAATACACCGTTTATGACGATACAAATGAAAAGCTCTTTACTGTCGTCGACGGTGGCTTTAGTAACATGCCCAGGGTTGCGCTCGTCATCGAACACAAGGAAGTTGCGGTGTTCGATTATGGCCTAAACAGACTTGAGATGAAGTGCATAACGAACATACCGAATTACTCAATAAAAGGTAACTTCCTTTTTGGAGATTACGATATATTCAGCCAACGGGAAGTGAGGGTATCTTCAGTTACCGTTCTTCAATGTGATAAACAATCGTGCTTTAGCATACAGGTTTTGGATAAAGCCGAATTAGCTGCCGCAATTGGCATACCCACAGCCATTGCCCTTCTGAGGGCTCGGATTGAAGAGCATCTCGAATAACTCGCAAATAGCAGTTGGTAGCAACGTTCAGGAGCTAGATAGTTTTTCTGGCTCCTGAAACTGTATTACATAGTCTGCAAATTGTTCAAAACCATGTCCATGATCCGCAATGATGACGATACGCTCTTTCATCTCCTGTGCAACCACCGCCTTCAAAAAGGATATCGAAGCATTATCTAAATTGTTGCAAGGCTCATCCAAAATAATAATAGAATAGCTGCTCAAAAAGGCCCTACAAAGTAATAGAGAAGCCAGTTCTCCGCCAGACAAATTGTGTCCCCTAGTTCCAATGATGGGATTGGCTTCAAATAATTTATCGAGGCTAAAACCCTTCAAAAGATAGATGAGTTTTTCAGAGTCAATATCTACAAGACCATAGTAAAGAGCCTTCCTGAAAGTTCCCCCCATTATCAAATGTCTTTGCGGCATAGTTGCGCAGGGTAGCTGGATTAAAGTCAAGCCATCGAAAATGACAGTAGACTCATTAACACACAGTCTGCCGGCAACTGGCGACAATAATCCATTCAATACTTCCAGAAATGAAGATTTGCCACATGCATTAGGGCCGCTTACTAAAACCAGACAAGGTGCCTGTATCGTGCAATCTGGAATTGTTATCCTCTCATTAGTTTCGCTCGACGAAAACGAGAGACTGATTCCTTTCCAACTAATTCGATCAGCGTGATCGAAGCATATCAAATTAGGTTTTCCAGCTTCCAAAAGACGACGTAATTCCAAGACACGGCGCAACGACCTAAACGACGGTTGAAGCTGAGCCCAACAATTCAGAACAAGAGGAAAAGGAGAATAGCATAGAAGCACAAGTTGATAACTCTGCACCGCAATCCCGACCGTCAGCCCGCGCTTTAACACAAGGAAAATAAGCAGCAGAACTGAAAGCAAGCCAGTAATGATGTTGCCAGCGTTAACTATTTCAGTTGCCAATCTCGCAAAGACACTCTCCTCAACTCGAGAGTTCCTGCAGGCTTTAAGCATCTTTTTATAGCGAAGTAATTCCAAGTTAATTGAACGAGAAATTCGAATGTAAAGTCGACAATTTATTAGTTGGGCTAAATAAGCAGAACCCCTCGCCTGGGCCTCCAATGCCTTTTCGCTCTTAGTCGATAGCTTACTAAGAGCGAACGGATATAGAAGCGAAATAAACAATGCCGAAACACAAACAGGGATCAAAAGCAACAAAGAGATATTAGATAGCGCCACAAACGATGCCAAACCCGTCACTAAGCACGGAAGAAACGCAGTTGTAAATATTCCAATCATCGGCTGTAGGTTCCCAGCCTCTTCAATGCGCGATAACAGGTAGTCACTGTCTTTTGCTAAAACTAAGGGCCGCTCTAAAGCGCGGCGGGCAAGCAATCTATAGAAGCAGTTAGCGCCATCGGAAGCCAATTGCTCCGCATATTTTGATCTGAACAGGTTTGTCACCAGCTCAACTGAGAGCAATACTAGCAGGCCTAACCCAATGTATAAAACGTTACGATAATTAGAGCGAAGCAGGCCATAGTCTATAATCAACGATTCAGCTTTAACAACAGACAGCTCTACCAGGGCAGATAAAATGCAGAGCACCATCAACTTGATTACTGTCGTCTTATTTTGAATAAAAAGCTCTGGCATATGTCCATCCCCTCAACTAATAATTATAGCTAGAAAGATGGCATTTTTATTCTATAGCCTCAAGCAGCACGCCTTGCTGACGTCAAATCTTGTCATTACGAACATGCACCTTAGCGCTTAAGACTCGTGGTCTGCCAGTCAGCTACGATGCGGGCCCATTTCCTGTGCAAATCGCGTTCACGGTCGATGAACATGATGGCAAACGCGATAAACAGCAGCACGCTCGCCACCGCAATGGCGTGCAGGCCCATGCGCTCAATACACCAGTTGCCCAGCACGGCGCCAAACACAAAGGTGAAGATCACGCCAAAGTACAGTACGCCGTTTTCCAAAAAGCCGCGCTTGTGGGTGATGATATAGTCGTCCACGTTTTGCAGGGCGTTGCGCAAGTTGCCGATGCACATGGTCGTGGCGATGCCGTGACCGTGGATCTTGCGGAAGCTCTCGACCTGCATACCGCAGGCAAATGAGGTAAGGCAGTTGGCAAGCAGGTTGAAATCGCCGCCCGGGATAAAGCTCACGCCCAGCAAGATGACGGCTTCAAAGAACACCGTCACCTGACGCCAGTGGATCACGCTGCCAAAACGCTCGTGTACCAGGTCGGCAAGCATAATGCCCACAGCAAACGAAACCACGGGGAAGAAGTAGCGCCCCGCCAGCGCCCAGTTGCCCTCCGAGATGCTTACACCCACGAGCAGGATGTTGCCCGTCTGCGCGTTGGCGAAAACATGATCGCGCCCAATGTACGAATACACGTCCATAAAGCCACCGGCGAGCGCCAAGATAATGCCCAGCTCAATGGACTCCGATATCTGTTTGGCACGCTGCATCGTCGTGCATCCTCCTTGTTGACGACCCTCTCGTGCGTTGGCGGAAACATAGCCGCCGTTCATACTGTAACCCATTGACAACATGGCGTGCGCGCGAGACGGGTTCTTCGACACGGGGATACACAGTCTGGAAACAAACGGCTCCCGCATCGACACGCCGATCCGCCAGCCCATGTACTCCACCAGTCTTTTTAGCCCCGTCCCAAAAAGACTGGTTACAATTACGTGCAGCATACAAACACCGGGAGGGATCGTGGCAAAAAAGCCTCAGCACGCTCAGAACAACCAGCGCAGTCAGCAGGGCAAACAGGGCCAGCAGCAAAGGCGCGGCGGTAAGGCGCAGGGTGGGCACACCACGCACACCCAGGCAGCGCCCTCACGCCCCTGGCGTCCGGGTCGCGATAAGTTCCTCCCCGTCAGCCGCGCCGACATGAACGCGCGCGGCTGGGACCAGTGCGACTTCGTCTACATCTGCGGCGACGCCTACGTGGACCATCCCAGCTTTGGCATGGCCATCGTCAGCCGCGTCCTTGATGCACACGGTTACAAGGTGGGCATTATCTGCCAACCCGACTGGACCGACCCCGCCAGCATCACGGTGCTCGGCGAGCCGCGCCTGGGCTTTCTCGTCAGCGCCGGCAACATGGACTCCATGGTCAACCACTATTCGGTGACCAAGCACCGCCGCCACACCGACGCCTATACCCCTGGTGGCGAGGAGGGGCACCGCCCCAATCGTGCCGTCACGGTCTACGGTAACCTCATCCGCCAGACGTTTAAGGATGCCCCCATCATCATCGGCGGCATCGAGGCGAGCCTGCGCCGTCTGGCCCACTACGACTACTGGCAGGACAAGCTCAAGCGCTCGGTACTACTCGACTCGGGCGCCGACATCCTCATCTACGGCATGGGCGAGCACGCGATCGTCGAGATCGCCGACGCGCTCGACGCGGGACTGCCCGTCGATCAGATCACTTATATCAACGGCACCGTCTACCGCACCAACTCGCTCGACGAGGTCTACGACTACGACCTGCTGCCCAGCTGGGACGACCTTACCGCCGACAAGCTCAACTATGCGCGCAGCTTTAACGTGCAGCAGCAGAATATGGACCCCATCACCGGACATCGCCTGGTAGAGCCCTACCCCAACAGCGTCTATGTGGTGCAGAACCCGCCGTCCGCGACGCTTACCACCGACGAGATGGACGAGGTGGCCGAACTCCCCTACGCACGCGATTGGCATCCCGATTACGACGCAGCGGGCGGCGTGCCGGCTTTTGCCGAGATCAAGTTTTCAATCAGCTCCAACCGCGGGTGCTTTGGTGAGTGCTCGTTTTGCGCGCTGACCTTCCACCAGGGCCGCGTGCTGCAGATGCGCAGCCACGACTCGATCATGCGCGAGGCCGAGCTGCTCACACACGACCCCGAGTTTAAGGGCTACATCAACGACGTGGGCGGACCGACGGCCAACTTTAGCCGCCCGGCCTGCGACAAGCAGCTCAAACACGGCGTGTGCAAGAACAAGCGTTGCCTGTGGCCGAGCGTATGCAAGAACATGGTAGTCGACGAGAGCGGCTACACGCAGTTGCTGCGCGACCTGCGCCAGCTGCCGGGCGTCAAGAAGGTCTTCGTCCGCAGCGGCATCCGCTTTGACTACACTATGGCCGACGCCTCGGACGAGTTTTTGCGCGAGCTACTGGAGCACCATGTCTCGGGCCAGCTGCGCGTAGCGCCCGAGCACGTGAGTGACGCGGTGCTCTCCGTAATGGGCAAGCCGAGCCGCGCCGTCTATGATGCGTTCTGTCGTAAATTTGAACGCCTGAACCGCGAATACGGACTCAAGCAGTATGTAGTGCCGTACCTGATTTCGAGCCACCCCGGCTCGACGATGAAGGAGGCCGTGGACCTTGCCGAAGCCGTGCGCGACATGGGCTACATGCCCGAGCAGGTGCAGGACTTCTACCCCACGCCGTCCACCATGTCGACCTGCATGTACTACACCGGCGTAGACCCGCGCACCATGGAGCCGATCTATGTGGCACGCGATCCGCACGAAAAGGCCATGCAGCGCGCGCTGATTCAGTATCGCAAGCCCGAGAACTACAAGCTCGTGCGCGAGGCGCTGGAAAAGGCCGGCCGCCGCGATCTGATTGGCTACACCAAGCATTGCCTGATTCGTCCCGTGCCGCCGCGCCCGGGCGAGACGTCTGCTGGCGGTGGGCATGGCACCGACAAGAAGGGTGGCAAGGCCCACGGTGGTGCCGCCGGCAAGGGGCCCAAAGGTAGCAAGGGGCACGGCGGCATGTCGCGTGCGCAGAACACTGCCGGTCGCAATCGCGCGGCCCAGGGGCGTCAGGGCGCCAACGGAGGCGGGCATCGCAACTAGCGTGGCGAGGGCCGGCCGGCGTCTCTTGGCCAGTCGGCGTCTCCTCATCGGCCAAGCGTGTTTTCCCTAGGGGAAACACGCTTGGGCTGTCTCCAGTCGTGATTTCCCTAGGGGGAACACGCTCAGACACGCCTAGCCGTGTTTTCCTTAGGGGAATCACGCTTGCTGGTAGGGACGATCCGTCTGGCACGTCAGTTTGAGCGACCGCATCGCCTCTACCAGCACAAAGCCGGCGATGGCAACCGTGATCACTACGTCGAGCGGCGTGTTCACAAACCAGAGCAACATCATGAGGTACGACCCGGCATTAAAGGCAAAGTGCAGCAGAATCGTGTAGCGGAGCTTTCCGGTCGTCACGAGCACCCAGCCAAAAATGAGGCCGGCAGCGCCCGCATAGCAGCCCTGCACCCAGTTCATGTGCATAAAACCGAAGATCGCCGCCTGCAGCACGACCGCCGCGGCGATACCCCACGTGCTCGGGGCCGCCCAGGACACCATGGCGCCGTCCTGCGCACCCGCACGACGCAGGCGCTTCCAAAGTGGGCGGCACTGCGGATTAAACGCTCGGAGCGAAAACTCAAAAATAATGCCGCGCACCAGCAGCTCTTCACAAAATGGGGCGCCGAGCACCGTAGTCAGGACGGCGAGATAGCTGGTGTCGCCCATACCTGTTTCCTCGATAAGCTCGCTGTAGTCGGCCGCGGCGTCGGGCAACAGCGACAGCACGGCGTCGGTCACGTAGCCAACGAGCACCTGCAGGGCAAGGCCAATCACGACAACGCAAGCGATGCGCTTCCATGCAGCACTTGCTCCCCCGCCGAGCGGACGTTCACCTTGCCGGCGCGCCATGAAGGAGCGGGGCCACAGATAACGCCACCACAGCAGCGCCATCAAAAACGACGCCGTCTGAGCGGCAGCCTGGAACCATTGGATATCGAGATTGTCGATCGGATAGCCCGTCAGCACCGATACGGCATCGAGAACCGAAAACAGAACCACGCTCAGGGCTATATCGGCAGCGACAACGCCAAAACATGCAAGCGCCCACGCCATCGCATTGAGCATGCCAACCTCCTCAAAACCGTTCCCTAGTTCTACCACAACTCGGCAGAGAGCTGATCCCATGGGGACGGAGGAAAACGGATCACTTATTGATGAGAATCGGGCACAGTGCCAAAGGCCCCGCTGGGCGAAATGTCGAACGGAAAGGTGCCGCAGTGATTGAAGGCGGCGATGAACATGCGGATGGCGTTGGACGGCGTGGTGCCTACGAGCTGGGTTGCCGCCGCGAAGGCCGCCTTTTCCTCAGGCAAGACCTTCGCTACAACCGGGGTCATGTGTTCTGCCATGGCGCTTCCTTTTTGAAACGACGGTGGTGCGGATAGATGCGGGCCACGCGGCTGGGCGACGGGCTGTGAAGGCAACCCGATTGGCCCGCATCTGGAGTTTGTTTCTACGGCGTTGGTATTACTTGGTATTCCTAAGTATTACCCCGCAGATAGAATAGCACACCTGATCCCTTGGGGACGGAGGAAAACGGATCATTTTGTTGCTGAGCTAGAACTTAGAACGTGATGGTATCCGAGATATCGAGGGCATGAGCGTCGGTGGCGTCGTGCGCGGCGAGAAGGAGCGTGCGGCCATCGAGCAAGTCGAGCACGACCTCGGCGCACGCATCGCGCGCAGCGGCATCCAAGCCGGTAAAGGGCTCGTCCAGAATCACCGCGCCGCCCGGGCACAGCAGGGCCCGAGCGATCTCGACGCGACGGCGCTGCCCACCCCCATATCAACCCTTCGCACCAAACGGCAATGCCCCGTCCGCGCAAATACGCGAACGGGGCATTGCTCAAGCTATGCAGCCAGCGGCCTTTTACGCCAGTGACTTTCTGTCTTTACTTAAGCTCAGGCCAGTAACCCTTGTTGGCCTCGATCATGTCGTCGAGAACCTCCTTGGCGACCTTCATCGAAGGCACGGTCTTGTTCAGCGTAAAGGCCTTGAGTGCCTTCTCGTACGAACCCTCGATCGTAGCCTCGACCACGAGCTTCTCGGAGTTCAGCTGCTGCATCATGAGGCCCTGCTGGAACAGAGGAATGTTGTCGCGGCTGATGACCTCGGGGCCATTCTTGCCAATGTAGGCAGGCAGCTCGACCATAGCGTCGTAGGGCATGTTGGGGATAGCGCCCTTGTTCTCGCAAATGACCAGGAAGCGTTGCTTGGTGTCGTTCTTCAGAGCGATAGCCAGATCGGCAATCCAGTCGCCGTGGCTGCCCGCATAGAACGTGCTCTCGTCGATCTCGCCGGTCTTCTCGTAGTGGTCGATGCCATCAAAGAGGTTCTTCTCGCGCGTCTCCTCGACCTCGTTAGCACGGGTGCGCTCGGGGTTGGAATGCTCGACGAACTCCTTCTGCTGCAGGTAGTAGTTCAGATACGTGTTGGGCAGGTACTCCGGGAAGCACTCCATGATCTCGTACTCGCCCTTCCAGACGTAGTACCAGCTGCCCTTGGTGTGGCGGTTCTGCTCGGGGTGCTCGTCAGTGGCCTCCTTGGGCTTCTTGGACATCAGCGAGCCCATGCCCTTGAGGTACGAATCGGGCAGCAGAATCTCGTGCTCCTTGATGTACTCGCGCAGCTGCGGGAGCACCTCCTCGCCCTTGTGGCGAATCGAGGTGAACCAGCCAAAGTGGTTGAGGCCAAAGTAATCGTACTCGACATCCTTCTTGTCGATATCGAGTGCGGCGCAAACCACGTCGATGATCGCGATCGGCATGTCGCAGATGTTAATGATGCGAGCGTTGGGACGCAGCACGCGGCAGCCCTCGGAGACGATGGCGGCAGGGTTGGAGTAGTTGAGAATCCAGTAATCCTTCTTGGCGTACTTCTCAACGTCATCGATCAGCTCGACCATGGGGAAGATGGTGCGCATGCCGTAGGCAAGGCCGCCGCAACCGCAGGTCTCCTGACCCACGCAGCCGTGACGCAGCGGAATCTTCTCGTCCTGCTCGCGCATGGCATAGCCGCCCACGCGCATCTGGGCAAACACGAAGCTCGCGTCGGTAAAAGCCGTCTCCTTGTCGGTGGTCACCGTAAGTTTGATGTCCAGGCCAAGGTCCTCGTGCAGAATCCAGTCCACGAGCACGCCGATCTTGCGCTGACGCTCCTCGTTGATGTCGTACAGACGAATCTCGTCAACGTCGAGCTCGTCCTTGCGCAGGGCAATGGACTTGACGATGCCGGGGGTAAAGGTGGATCCGCCACCACACAGAGTAATGATCATTGTTTACTGCTCCTTCTCAATTGCGTTTTCGACCTTGTCGCGCATCTCGGCGACCTTCATGCCAAAGATGATCTGGATATTGTTGCCGTTGCGGTTGATGCCGCTGTTGGGCACGTGGTTGATGAGGTCCTCATCGATGAGGTCCGGGTTCTTAACGTTCACGCGAAGACGTGTAAAGCAGTTCTCGAGCTCCTCGATGTTGTCCTTGCCGCCAAGACCTGCGACCAGGTCGGCAATACCTGCATCGACGCCCTCTGCGGGAGCTGCGGCAACAGCGCCCTGCTTCACCGCGACAGACGCGGCGGCCTCGCCCTCGGCAACGGACTCGGCGAGCTCGGACTCTTCCTCGCGACCAGGCGTGTGGAGGTTGAGCTTCTTAATAAGGAAGGTGAAGAGGAAGAAGTACAGAGCGGCGTTGACGACTCCAAGCACCAGCATGACCGGCCAGTTGGTCTTATCGACACCGAGGACCAGGTTGGAAACCACGATGTTGATGATGCCGCCTGCAGTCGAAGCGGGCACGGAGAGGACCTTGAGCAGGACCAGGAAGATGCCGGAAAGAACCGAGTGAACGACAAAGAGCACGGGAGCGGCAAAGACAAAGAGGAAGTCCATGGGCTCGGTGACACAGGAGAGCACGGCGGTGATGATCAGCGGGATGATAACGGCCTTGGTCTTGTCCTTGTTCTGCTTGTAGGCGGTGAAGATAAAGGCGAGACCGATACCGATGTAGGGCCACAGGTTGTTGAAGGTGTAGCTGTTGAAATACGTGCTATCGGAGAAGGGCTGGCCCGTCATTGCCATCTCGGCGACACGGATGGGATAGGCGCCGGCGATAACCTGATCACCCAGCGTCAGGGTGCCACCCACATCGGAGAACTGGAACGGGGTGTAGATGAGGTGGTGCAGACCGGTGGGAACGAGCAGCTTGTTGAGCATGCCGTAGATAAACAGACCGATGTTGCCCGATTCCTTAATGATGCCGGCAACGGAGGAGATGGCACCCTGAACCGGAGGCCAAACGATGCAGAAGCCAGCGCCCATGATCCAGGAGATGATGATCATGATCAGGAACGGGAAGCGAACGCCCGAGAACATCGAAAGGGCAATGGGGAACTGCTTGTTCGAGTACTTGTTGAACACGGCACCGGTGATGCAACCAAGAATGATGCCGCCAAACACGCCGGTATCGAGCACCTGAATGCCCATAACGGTGCTCTGGCCGGTTCCGGTAAGACCGAGCATGCCGCTCGCTTCGGCAAGAGAGCCGGTGGCGTTGAGCACGATGTTGTTAGCCTGCAGGAACAGGAAGAACGACATCAGGGCAATCAGCGAAGCATGGCCCTTGTTCTTCTTTGCCATGGCGCCGGCGATGCCCACGCAGAACAGAATCGAGAGGTTGTTGATGATAAACATCAGCGACTGATAGACAACGGCGCCCACAAGCTGGAACGGACCGGAGCCCAGTACGGGGATCAAGGCGCAAATGGTCTTGTTGGTCAGAATGATGCCCACGATGAGCAGAATGCCGGCAACCGAGAGATACATCATCGGCTGAACGATCGACTTCGCGAACACCTCCAACGGCGCTTTGAAATTGAACTTCTTTTTTGCGGTCATAGCGGTACTCCCCTTCCTTTTCCGCAAATTAAGACAGATGTGCCCTGGACAAGACCGTGAGCCTTGCCTTATATCAATCGATGTATGGGCACGTTATGCCTAGAGACCAGGTTCTCCAAGCAGGTTAACAATGTGATATGCGAGATAACTCTTCTCGGCATCGGTAACGACAACGTTATAGGTAGACGACAAGTGGGCGGCTATGGCGTCCGCGCACGAGAACGCGCACGGATACTTAGTTTCATCGATTCGGAACAGTGCATCGTCATTGATCTGCCCGGCCGCGGGGTCAAGCGCCCGCTGTGCGAAAAACTGCAGGTGGCGGACGAAACGCTCATAGGGCAGCGAGGTGTCATCGAGGGTCGTAGCATAGCGCTCGGAAACAATTGCGAGCACGTCGCGAACAAGCTGGACCGAAATGATGAGGCGGTCGGAGCGTTGCGGCATAGTGGCGTTGACGATATGCAGCGTAATAAAACCCTGCTCTTCTTCGCTCATCTGGATGCCCATATACTCCTTGACAATCTGCAGCGCACGACCAGCGAGCGCATACTCCTTGCGATAGAACTGCTGGATCTCGAGCAGCAACGGATTCTCGCAGGAGACGCCCTTGCGCTCGCGCTCCAAAGCAAGGCTGATATGGTCTGCGAGAGCAATGAGAATCTTGTCGTTGATGTCGACATTGAGCTCTCGACGAAGCATCTGAACAATGTCCTCGGAAATCACGAGGTTGACGGTGGGAATGGACTCCAAAAGATGTGCCAAGCGGTCAATCGTACGCGAATCCTGAGAAGTGCCCTCCTGCAGCGCATAGGTCTTTTCGACCGATGCTTCATCGATAGCGTCGCCGGCATGACGGCCAAAGCAGAGGCCTCGACCGATGACAATAAGCTCGGAGCCATCGTCCGAAGTGACCATTGCGACGTTATTGTTGAAAACTCGCTTGATAACCACGGTACCCACCACAAGAATTTACTCGGAAAGCCAGACGACAGGCTCTTTAACAGCAACAGGGCCGGAAGCATGCTCACGAAGAGTCGAGTTCTCCGAACGCTCGCACACGATAACGAAGACCGTGGGGTCGAAGCCAGCGGCGCGAACCGCCTCGAAATCGACCTCGACGAGGGGCTGGCCCGCGTCGACATGGTCACCCTGGGCAACAAGCGCATGGAAGCCCTTGCCCTCAAGTTTAACAGTGTCGATTCCGATATGCAGCATCACCTGAGCAGAGCTGTCGTCGGACATGATGCCCAGTGCATGCTCGGTCGGGAACAGCGCCGCGACGGTACCGGAAACAGGAGCGCACACCGTTCCCTCTTGGGGAACCACGGCAACGCCATCGCCCACGGCACGGCTGCTAAAAGCGGGGTCATTGGTATTTTCTAGATGAACAAGCTCGCCGGAAACAGGAGCGAGGATTTCGAACTCGGAAGTTGCAGTCTTCTGCTCATCCGAACCGCCCATCAGGCGAGAAAAGAAACCCATGGTGGCATGTCCCTTCATAAATATAGCCCAACCAAAATCAAGCGAATGCGTCCATAGAGACACATCCGTTCAAAGACTTTGGTTAGGCCCACGTCCGAGGGACTCGGTAACCTTCCGCATTTCTTTTTACGGGAGCTATTGTAGACAAGCCCAAAGCCAGAACAATCATTATGACCGGCGAACGGTATTTTTTCTTCGATAAACGGTATTTAAGCGACACTTAGGGACACTCCTTGTTTGGTGCATGGGGGACAGGTTACTTTGCACCAATCATGAGTTGCGGTGAAATAGGGACTGAAAAGCCGCTCAAAAGGCCAAAACAGTCCGTATTCCACCGCAACTTCAAGACGTTGGTGCAGATTAACCTGACCTCTTTGCACCAAAAAGGGCCCCGAGCATAGTCTGCTCGGGGCCCAAACTCATCTCGCCTTATCGCGCGATGCGTATGTTATTTGCGCTTGCCGCCGCCGTCGCCGGGGCGACGGGAGCTGCTACCGCGCTTGCCGCCACGGCTGTTGCCATAGCTGCCACGATTATCGCGACCGCCGGCACGGCCGGCGCGGGAGCC
>UQZI01000050.1 GCA_900545555.1 uncultured Collinsella sp. | reverse complement strand
ACAGTCCTGCGCAAGACGAAGGCCACATTAAGTGGCCTTCTTTGCGTGCGGAACTCATTTTGAGCAAGCACCCGCCCTGCCGGGGCTCCCGGGTCCTGCAACGACTCGGCCGTTCGGGTCAGGCGGGGCTGAATGGAATTTGGTGAATGAGGGTGCCGTTGGCGCCCTCATTTTTTGTGGATGTGAAGCAGGGGCGGCCCCTTGGTCACATCGCGTCCCAAGATTTCCAAAAAGTTAACCTTTGTTGACCTCAATAGTTAGATAAACTAAACTATTTTTCAAAAGCGTGCTCGAGCAAACTTGTTTACTCGGGTGCTGAGGCACCATGCCGCGTCCAATGCGGCAAAAGGGAGAAGCAACATGAAGAAGTCGACGTTCAATACCCTGCTTGTCGGTGGCGGTTTTCTGCTCGGTACGGCCGGCATCAAGCTGCTCACCAGCGCTCCGGTAAAGAATGCCTGCGTGCAGGGTATCGCGTGCGGCATGCGCATCAAGAACGGCTACCAGGACATGGTCGAGCAGGCCAAGGCCGAGGTCGACGACATGGTTGCCGAGGCGGCCTATATCACCCAAAGCGAGGCCGCCGCGGACAAGGCAGCCGAGTAGCGCTCCTAGGCACAAACTATGAGATTCTCGATTATCAGCGAGATCCCCGGCAGGACCCGCCTCCAGTTGGCGGGTCCTGTGCCAGAGAGCGATCTCGATGCGCTTCTAAAGCTCAGTGGCGAAATCGATGGTGTGCGCAAGGTGCGCGTCTATGGCCGTATTGGCCAGTTAGCGCTCGAATATGATGAGCCGTGTCGCGATGCCGTGCTGGCCGCCGTCGGTGCGCTCGACGCTCAGGCCATCGCCGACGCAAAGACGGGTTACGTGATGCAGCTTGAGCCACGCAAGCACAAGCTCGTCATGGATCTTGCCACACTTATCGGCGCCCACTACGCGCGCCGCTGGTTCTTGCCGACGCCTCTGCGTGCGGTGTTTGTCGTGGCCGGTTACATGGCATTTTTGCGCGCTGCTCTCCGTGAGCTCGCGCAGCCGCGCCTGACCGTTCCCGTGCTCGACGCTTCGGCCATCGGCATTTCGTTCGTCAAGCGTGATGTCGACACCGCGGGCCAGACGATGTTCCTGCTCAACGTGGGCGAGCTGCTCGAGGACTACACCCGCGCCATGAGCGAAAATGAGCTCATCAACTCGCTGCTCGATGTGCCCGACAAGGCGCAAAAGGTCGTCGGCGACACCGAGGTAAGTGTTGCCGCGACCGAGCTTGAGCCCGGCGATCTGGTAGCCGTGCGCACTGGCATGTCCATTTGCATCGACGGTGTTGTCGAGCAGGGGAGCGCCATGGTCAACCAGGCGACCCTGACCGGCGAGCCGCTGGCCGTCGAGCGCAGCGCAGGCGACGACGTGTTCGCCGGCACCGTCGTGGAAGACGGCAGCATTTTGGTGCGCGTGCGCGCCAACACGGCACAGACCAAGCTGCGCTCGATTGTCTCACTCGTGCAGACGGCCGACTCGCTCAAGTCCGAGGGCCAGTCGCACATGGAAGACCTCGCCAACAAGATCGTCCCGTGGAACTTCCTGCTCGCGGGCCTTGTCGCTCTCACCACGCGTAGCCTCATTAAGACCTCGGCGGCGCTGATGGTCGACTACTCGTGCGCACTCAAGCTCACGGGTTCCGTCGCCGTCATGACTGCCATGAGCGATGCCGCCAAGATGGGTGTGATGGTAAAGGGCGCCAAGTACTTTGAGTCGTTTGCCAAGGCCGACACCATTGTGTTTGATAAGACCGGCACGCTCACCGAGGCACAGCCGCGTCTAGCTTGCGTGCTCACGACCGATGGCTGGAGCGAGGACGAGATCCTGCGCCTTTCCGCCTGCTTGGAGGAGCATTTTCCGCATCCGGTGGCACGCGCTGTGGTCAACGCCGCCCGCGAGCGTGGCCTCGAGCATCGCGAGCGACATGCTGCCGTCGAGTACATCGTGGCGCACGGCATCGCTTCGTCCATCGAGGATCGTCGCGCAATCATCGGTTCGGCGCATTTTGTGTTTGAGGACGAGCATGCCCAGCTAGAGGCAGAGACGCAAGAGCAAATCGAGTCCCAGATGCAGGGCCTGTCGCCGCTGTATCTGGCGGTCGACGGCACGGTCGTCGGCGTGCTCGGCATTGAGGATCCGCTCAAGCCCGGGGTCCGTGAGGCTATTGCCGACCTGCATGCGCTGGGCATCAAGCATGTCGTTATGCTCACGGGCGATTCGGAGCGCACGGCCGAGCGCATCGCGCGCGAGGCGGGTGTCGACGAGTTTAAGGCCGAACTTCTGCCCGAGGACAAGTACGCCTATGTGGAGCGCATTAAGAGCGAGGGGCGCCATGTTGCCATGGTGGGCGACGGCGTCAACGATTCGCCGGCGCTCGGTTTGGCCGACGTGGGCTTGGCGATGGGTGGCGGAAGCGACATCGCCAAGGAGGTCGCCGATATCATCCTGGCCGACACGGATCTCGCCGCGATCGTGCGCCTGCGCCGCATGAGTCAGGGCCTCGTTGATCGTCTGACGAGCTCCTACTCTAAGGTGATGCTCACCAACTCAGCGCTGTTGGCACTGGGCATTACCGGAACGATAACCCCGCAGGCGTCGTCGCTGCTGCACAACGGCTCGACGATTGCCTACAGCCTGAGCAACGCGAAGGCGTACCTGCGTTAGCAGACGTGTTCGCCCACGTTATCTGGCCTGCGCCCAGACGGCATCGGTGTCGTCCAGGCGCAGGCTTTTTGCATTTGACCATGTGCTAGCTTCTCTATATAGTGTTGCTAGCGGTGCTAGCAATTGAAGGGAGCGGAATCGACGTGGGTGCTGTTAGCGGCATGGCGCAGGTGAACGTTCGCGTGGATCGCCAGGTCAAGAACCGTGCCGAGGAGGTGCTGCGGCTTTCGGGCGGGTCACTGCCCGAGCTCATCAAAAAGGTGGTGGCCAAGGTCGCGCAGGGTGGCGGGCAGTGCGAGGAAGTGCTTGCGGCCGTCGACGACCGGCAGCGGACCGTCGCGCCCGATACTCCGTTCGCCGCATCATGGGCGGCGGCGGATCAGCTTTACGCGGACCTTGGCATCGCTACGTCGCCCGTATCCGACGATCGCGATTGGGACACAATCTATTCCGAAGCCATGGATGAGCGCTATCGCCAAAAGGGGATGATCCTGTGAGCGGGGCTCCCCTCAAAATAATGGTGGATGCCAACGTATGGGTTGATTCGTTTTGCGCCGACCATGCCGAGTCGCTTGCCGCACGCGCGTTTATTGGGCAGGTGACGGAGGCGGGGGCATTGCTGTTCTTTCCGGTGCATATCGCCAAGGACGTACTGTATGTTGTACAGCACGAACTGAAGCGCAGCGTTCTTGCCAGCGGGGGAGCGCTCGGCGAGGCTTCTGCCCGCGCGATTGGCGATGCGGCGCTGGCGTTTGTTCGGAACATGACCGAAAACGCCACGGCCGTGGGTGCAGATGCGTCGGACCTTTGGCTGGCCGACAAATACTTAGCGCTCCATCGCGATTACGAGGACAACTTGGTACTCGCCGCATGCAAACGCGCCCAGGTTGATTACTTGGTGACCAACGATCGAAAACTGCTCGAACATGCCGATCTTGCAGCAAAGACACCTCGTCAAATGATGCCGATCCTGGCTTTGGCCAAACGCGGCGGCACGGCTATCGGTTGACGCGAGCTGTTCGCGGGCCCCTTGGACGACGATGCGCCAAGGGGCCCGCGTCTGCTATTTACAAAAGCTCGGCCTTGATGGTGGGACTTTCTGCGAGCTGCTCGGCTGCCTTTTCGTTGGAGCTGTCGAGTGCTGCCAGACTGCGGTAGACCCACTCGTTGACCTGGGTGTTCTTGACGCCTGCGGTCTGCATAAGGGCGCCTACCTCGCGGATTGCTGCGAACAGATCGGCCTTGGGACCCGCGAGCTCGACCTCGATACCGTGGTAGGCGGCCACGCCGCGGTTCTCACTCACGTGGTCGATAAAGCCCTCGACGGTCTCAAGCTGCTGGGCGAGAACTGCATCATCGTCAACGTCCAGCGCGACGAGTGCGTTCGATACCGTGAGGGCGGGATGTCCGCAGGGGACAAAGCCCTCGATGACATCCATAGCTTCGGTAATGGTTGAGCCCAGGCCTGCGAGGGCATTGACGAGTTGCTGCTTGGTATCCATAACGGTCCTTTCGACGGGTCAATTTTGCTTGGCGGAAATATACGTGACGCGTTCGGTGGCAAAAGTGCGAAGTGTGGTGCACATTAGGGTCTTCACAGCTCGTGCATAGAACAGCTGTCCGCTTTCAGAACGTGGTAAGATAACACTCCACAAGCGGGGCTCGCCCCGTATGTTCCTTGAAAAGTCGACGGTTATCGGGTGTTTGCAGGCCCGATACCATCCAGACTTTCCCGACATTCGGGGGCGACTGGTTTCGACACGATAGCTCTGAGAGAGGAAGCAAGCCGAGGTCTCCTCGCCTCGTTAAACAGGGGTACCGTCAAATTGAATTGACAACAACTCTTCTTTTGAGCCTATGGCTCTCGCTGCTTAATTTATAGCGGCGCGTCAACCCGGTGATTTCCCCGACACCGGCGCGACGTCATTTTAGGGGAATGCTCCTGCGCACGTAATCGGTATGGCGCAGGCTAAGACCGAACCGGTTAGGACGCCGCGAGCGTGTCGCTGCGCGCAAAGCGTCCGAGACTAAACCAGCGACTGAGCTTGGAGATGCCAATCAGGGGGCTTTCGTGGACCGGAGTTCGATTCTCCGCGCCTCCACCAATAGTTACAAGCAGGTAGGTAAACGCACCTACCTGCTTTTTTATTACTTATAGATACCGCGGAGAATCGAACTCTGTGCAGGGCGCGGGCGTAAAGAAAACGCCTCAGTGACTCAGACCGGGACACGCTTTCCCAATGGCAGCTCAAGCGGAAAGCGCATCCCGGAATCTAAGCTCGGAATGGGATTCATTTTCCGGATGTCGCCTCAAGCGGAAACTGCAACCCGGAATCGAGCCGTAGAGCGGGACGCGCTTTCCCAACGGCAGCCCAGGCGGAAAGTTCATCCCGGAATCCGCGCTCAGACCGGGATACACTTTCCGCTTCACCTGCCGCCTCAAAAAACCTGCGCGCCCTCCATTCCAAAACTGGGTAGAAGAAAGCCAAAACACAATCGCAGGAGGTCAATATGACTGCAGAAGATAAGGCAAAGAACGCCGGCAAGGTCGCGCTCGTCTTGGAGGGCGGCAGTTTTCGCGGGCAGTTTACCGCCGGCGTGCTCGACGTTCTCATGGAGGCCGGTGTCGAAATTCCGGCGGTGTACGGCGTTTCGGCCGGTGCGCTCAACGGCGTCAACTACAAGTCGCACCAGATCGGTCGCGTCAATCGCATCAACCTGACCTTCTGCAATGACAACCGCTACATGGGTGCCGCATCCTTCGCATCCACGGGCTCCATCGTGGGTTACGACTTTATCTTCAACGATATCCAGGACCGCCTGGATCCCTTTGATAACGAGACGTTCGACGCCAGCCCTATCGAGATGTACGCCGTCGCGACGGACATGCTGTTTGGAACCGCTGCCTACCTGCCGGTCAAAAGCGCCGTGCTCGACCTCGATGCCGTGCGTGCCTCGACGTCGCTGCCGCTGGTGACGCCGCCGGTCGAGATCGACGGGCACAAATACGTCGACGGCGGCGTAGCCGATTCGGTCCCCATCGAGCACGTGCTGGAGGAGGCGGGCTTCGATCGCGCGGTTGTCATTGTCACGCAGGACCGCTCGTACGAGAAAAAGCCCTACGAGTTTATGCCTGCCGCGCGCGCCCGCTATGTCGACTACCCCTATCTGCTCGAGGCTATCGAGACGCGCCACGACCGCTATAACCTCCAGCGCATGCACCTGTGGAAGTATGAGCGCGAGGGCCGCGCGCTGGTCATTGCTCCGCAAAAGCCGGTCGAGGTCGGCCATGTCGAGCACGATCCGGCAAAGCTTTTGGACCTGTATATCCAGGGCCGTCAGGAGGCAAAGCGCTTGCTGGGAGATATCGAGGCGTTTGTCGAGCGTTAACGCTGCGACATCACGGCTCGTGGATGACATGTGCAGAAACTCTGGTCGGAGCCAAAATACCTGTTGACTCGTACGGCGAGCGGGGTAATATGGACGGGTTACTTGCAGAGCCCCGTGAATCTCTGTAACAACACGTACTGTACATGGAGGAGTCTAAGTGATTTCGAAATCGACTCACTACGCCAAGCAGGGCGAGGTCCAGCGCAACTGGGTTCTCGTCGACGCCGATGGTGCTGTCCTGGGCCGTCTTGCCACCCAGATCGCAATGATCCTGCGCGGTAAGAACAAGCCCCAGTTCACGCCCAACAGCGACTGCGGCGACTTCGTTGTCGTCATCAACGCCGATAAGGTCCAGCTTACCGGTAACAAGGCCGACACGAAGACCTATTATCGCCACAGCGGCTACAACGGCGGTCTCAAGGCTGAGAGCTTCCGCCAGGCTATGGAGAAGCACCCGGAGAAGGTCATCGAGCGCGCCGTTCGCGGCATGCTGCCCAAGACCACCCTCGGCCGTGCCCAGATGACCAAGCTTAAGGTCTACGCTGGTGCCGAGCATCCGCATGCTGCCCAGAACCCCACGAAGATTGAGCTGGAGGCTTAAAGATGGCTGAGAACACCGTTGTCTACCAGGGTACCGGCCGTCGTAAGAACGCCGTCGCCCGCGTCCGTCTCGTCCCCGGCACCGGCAAGGTGACCATCAACAAGCGTGACGCCGAGCAGTATTTCGGCCGTCATCAGCTCGTTGAGAACGCCCTTGCTCCCTTCAAGGTGACCGACACCGCCGGTCAGTTCGACGTTATCGCTCTGTGCGATGGCGGCGGCATCTCCGGTCAGTCCGGCGCTCTGCGCCTGGGCATCGCTCGCGCTCTTCTGAACGCTGGCGACTACCGTGCTGACCTCAAGAAGGCCGGTTTCCTTACGCGCGATGCTCGCGTGGTCGAGCGCAAGAAGTACGGCCTCAAGAAGGCCCGCCGCGCTCCCCAGTTCTCCAAGCGCTAAGGTTTTATCTCCTTTCGAGATACAATGTACAAGCGGGGCCTGCCGATTCCTCGGCGGGTCCCGCTTTTCTTTTTCGACTAGGGTGGGCGGTTGCATATCGCCTGCTAGGGAAGGAGCGATCCTATGCCCCAGAACATCTTCGGTACCGACGGCGTCCGTGGCGTCGCCAATGCCGACCTCTCGTGCGACCTTGCGTTTCGCCTGGGCCGCGCGGCGACCAAGTTTCTTGGTCCGGATATCTGCGTCGGCCGCGACACGCGTCTTTCGGGCACTATGCTCGAGAGCGCTCTGACTGCCGGCATCATGGCCGAGGGTGGCCGTCCGCACTGCTGCGGCGTCATCCCCACGCCCGCCGTGGCGCTGCTCACCGTTCAGAACGAGCTCGACGGCGGCATCGTCATCTCCGCTTCGCACAATCCGCCGGAGTTCAACGGCATCAAGTTCTTTAGCCGCAAGGGTATGAAGCTTCCCGATGCTGTCGAGGAAGAGATCAGCGCCTGGGTCATGTCCGAGGAAGCCATGGCTGCCGATACGCTGCCGACTGGCGCCGGCGTGGGCCACATTATCAAGATGAAGGACGCTCGCAAGGCATACGTCGACCACGCCATCAGCACGCTCGACGGCCTTAAGCTCGATGGCCTGGTTGTTGCCGTCGACTGCGGTCACGGTGCTTCCTGCCAGACCACGCCCGCTGCGCTGCAGCGCCTGGGCGCCACGGTCCATGCCATCAACACCGATTACTGCGGCACCGACATTAACGTTGAGTGCGGCTCCACTCACCTTGAGCCCCTGCGCGAGCTCGTGCTGCGCACCCACGCCGATATCGGCCTGGCCCACGACGGCGACGCCGACCGCGTGCTGTTCGTCGACGGCGAGGGCAATGAGATCGACGGTGACTACATCCTGGCTATCTGCGGTTCTGACCTCGCCGCCCGCGGCAAGCTCGCCAACTCCGAGATCGTCTCGACCGTCATGTGCAACCTTGGCTTCTCCATCGCTATGAAGGAGCAGGGCTTCGAGATGGTTCAGACCGCCGTGGGTGACCGCTACGTTTTGGAGCGCATGCTCGCGGATGGCGCCGTCATCGGCGGCGAACAGTCCGGCCACATCATCTTCCTGGAGCACAACACCACCGGTGACGGCCTGGTGACGGCTCTGCAGCTGCTGGCCGTGCTCAAGCGCACCGGTCGTACCCTCACCGATCTTGCCGGCATCATGAAGAAGTATCCGCAGGTACTCGTCAACGTGCATTCCGACAACAAGGCCGGCCTGGACGATTGTCAGCCCATTTGGGACGCCGTCGCTGCCGCCGAGAAGGAGCTCAACGGTCGCGGCCGCATTCTGGTACGTCCGAGTGGCACCGAGCCGCTGGTCCGTGTGATGGCCGAGGCCGAGACGCACGAGTTGACCCAGCGTGTGGTTGACGACATCGTCGAGGTTGTCAAGCGCGAACTTCCCTAATGGTCAAAAACGGGTGCCAAGTGGTAAACTGTTAAAGTTATTTTGATTGATTGGTATGTCCGAGGGGGAGCATGTTCACTAAAGTCCTGAGGTCTTTTGGTATGCGTGGTCGAGTCCTTACGCTGGATGCTCCCATCTCGGGCGACGTCATTCCGTTATCCGAGGTCAAAGACCAGACGTTTGCTACCGGCCTTTTGGGCCAGGGCGTGGCGATTCAGCCTACGGGTACACGTGTGATTGCTCCGGCTGACGCTAAGGTCGAGGCGATTTTTCCCACGGGTCATGCCGTTGCGCTCAACACGGTCGATGGTCTAGACGTGCTCATCCATGTTGGTTTGGACACTGTCCAGCTTGAGGGCAAGCATTTTAGCGTGCATGCACAGGTGGGTGATGTCGTCCATAAGGGCGACGTCCTCATCGAGTTCGATCGCGAGGCAATTGCTGCCGAGGGTTACGATGTGACGGTTCCCATCTTGGTGTGCAACTCTGTTGAGTTCTCGAGCATCAAGGGCTCCGTTGGCGAGCATGTCGAGGAGATGGACCAGCTCATCGTTGCTCGCGAGCGCTAGTCGCTCCGCTTGGCCTTTAGCCTACAATTCAATCACGTTTACGGAGGGCGCCCTTGAAAGAGGACGCCCTCCGTGGCAAGATGGGGATTGTCCGAAGCTAAACAGCTTTGGGTCACCGTGGACGGGCAGGGGCCTCGACGCGGTTAGACACGAGACACATACATTACGCGACCTCGCCCTGGTGGCCGCACACGTTGGTTGCGGCCGACGCGGGCCGCGGGCAAGTGCTTGTAAGGGGAGCCTTGCCTCTCTTGTACGAGAAAGGACGCGTAATGAAGATCATTAAAGCTAAAGACTACGAGGATATGAGCCGCAAGGCCGCTAATATCATCTCGGCCCAGGTTATCCTCAAGCCCGATTGCGTGCTGGGTCTTGCCACCGGCTCCACCCCGATTGGCGCTTACAAGCAGCTCGCCGCTTGGTACGAGAAGGGTGACGTCGACTTCGCCGAGGTCAGCACTTATAACCTGGATGAGTATCGTGGTCTTTCGCACGACGATCCCCAGAGCTATCACTACTTTATGCGCGAGAACTTCTTCGATCACATCAATATCGATCTGAACAACACGCACGTGCCCGATGGCTCCAACCCCGATGCCGCTGCTGCCTGCTCAGAGTACGACAAGATCGTCGCTGCCGCCGGTTACCCGGATCTGCAGCTGCTCGGCATTGGTAATAACGGTCATATTGGCTTCAACGAGCCCGATGACCACTTCTCCAAGGGTACGCACTGCGTCGACCTGACCGAGAGCACCATTCAGGCTAACAGCCGCCTGTTCGACAGCATCGACGACGTTCCCCGTCAGGCCTACACCATGGGTACCCAGACCATCATGTATGCCCGCATGATCCTGGTTGTCGCCAACGGCGAGGCCAAGGCTCAGGCCGTGCACGATATGTGCTATGGTCCGGTTACGCCCAAGTGCCCGGCTTCGATCCTGCAACTGCACACCAACTGCGTCGTCGTTGCTGACGAGGCCGCTCTTTCGCTCTGCGAGTAACGCGACCAAGCGATCTTGCATAGCTTTCCAAAAGGCCCTCGCTTTGCGGGGGCCTTTTTAGTGGACATACGCCGTGGCGTATACATGACGGAAACCTTGCCGCGTGCTTGACTGGAGGGTTTTAAATTTTTGTGATTCATTCTATAGCAGATTCTATGCACATTTGCCACCATAGAGTCGCAGGCGGTAGCGAGGAGTAGGCGAGTTGCGCAACTCAAATAAAAATAGCCGACTGCGCTACACTGCAAATGGGATGGGACATGCTGGCAAGCGCATTGACCTGCGCAAAGACCTATTGGTCGGGGGATAAGATACCATCGGGCCTCGCTGTACAAAAACTTGCCAAACACGTACCGGCAGACAATTAAAAACTCTAAGTCGCGCTATTCACGGGGCGGCTCATATGGTCCTGCAGCTACGGTGTCCATATGGTCGAGTTGAGGAGCGGGCATGGTAAACGATTTGGGCAGTATGGACGACCTCGAGCTGATGCCGCTGGGCGGAGGCTATATGGTGCGACGCGAACGCTTGATGAATGAGCTTATCGCCAAGGGCCGAAAGGCCGGCATCGTGGTTCTTTATGCGCCCGACGGGTTTGGGAAGACCTCGGTGCTGCTGCAGTACACCCATGAGGTTAAATGCGACCCGACGCGAGGCCCCGTGCGGATTATCGAGGCCGATCGCGCCACTGGGCGCGAGGTGTTTATGCAGCTCGAGGTGGTCACCGAAGAACTCAAAGACAAACCGCACTCCCTTATCGCGATTGATAATGTGCCAAACCTCGATCAGCGCGATACCGAAGACCTCATCGACAGGATTCGCGGCCTGCGCGCTATGGGGGTAGGGGTCTTTATCTCCTGCCGTCCTTCAAATCGTCAACTGATTCATGGGCTGGGCGATTCGGTTAAGATCAATGCGCAGATGCTCAAGGTGCATGCCTATGAGTATTCGGCGTGGGCATCGGCGTTTTCGATCAGCACATCGCTCGACTTTTATCAGCTCACGCAGGGCGTGCCCGAGCTCGTTTCGGCATTGCAGACGGGTCTGTATGGCCAAGGCGACGTAGCCGGTCTGCTCGAAAACGAGATTGTCAACGTATATGGCGCGGCACTTGTCGATCTGGCTTCGCTCGACAATAATGCACTGTTTTGCGTGGCATGTCTCATGATTTTGATTGGCGAGGGCAATATCGCAGAACTCGAGGCTTGCGGGGTGAGGCTATCGATGGTCGACCAGTCCTACTTTGTACGCGACTACCCGATCTTTGGCTTGGATCCCGCCGAGCGGAGTTTTACGTGTCTGGGCACGGAGGATAACGGACGCTTGCGTTTGCGTAAGTTGGTGGCCGAGGTTCGCCCCGACCTTGTTCCGAGGGCGGCCCGGATTTTGCTTAAGGCGGGTAGATGCGATGCGGCGATGGGCCTGGCGGACGCCTTTTTGGACCGTGAAGCGGTCCTTGAACTTGCTGGGCAGTATGGGGTCGATCTGGCTCTGACGGGGCACGGGGCCGATATCTGCCGAGCAGCGCTGGGCACGATCGATGCCGACGATCCGGCTCCAGAGCCAACGCCTGCCGAGGCGCTCGGCGTATATCTGGCAGCGGTCAGCGTGTCCAATACAAAGCTCGCTCGCTATATGGCATCTGTTATCGAGCGCGGGGGCGAACGGGCGGCCTGTGAAATAGACCCTGTTTCATGGACGGTGGCCCGGACACTGACGGCTGTTTGCTATGGGGACAACGGGCTTGGGCTTCCTACGAACCTGGCCGTGCCAGAAATAGAGACGTCCCACACCGCACTCGACATGCTGTCCGCGCATATCGAGGTCAAGCGCCGCCTGACCGAACGGGGAGATGACGGCGGCGTTCTACAGCAGCTCAAAACGAGCAAGGCCTACGACTGTGAGCTCGACATCGCGGGGATTGTTATACAGGCCGACCATATGCTGGTGGAGCTGTTCGACGGCTCGTTTGCTAAACCCGACGAGCGCGATGACAAGATGGCGCAGATACTCGAGGCGCTCGATATCCGCGGGCTTAAGGCGCCGTCCATTTGGCTGCGTATGGTGCTCGCGGCGCGGCGCCTGCTCGCGGGCTTGCCCGTGACCGACGATGTGGCGTTTGGCGAGCTCGACCGCTTTGCGGTGCGTGTTCGTGACAATCAAATTCAGCTGTTTGGGTTATTGCTGGAGGGTTGGCAATCGCTGGCGGAGGGGCGGCCGGTCAACGCGAAGTTCCGCGCGGTTCAGGTGCTCAAGCTCGCCGACGAATCGATTGCGTACATGCGCGAAAACGCGTTGCTGCTGGAGCGCGTGGCGTACCTGCGCAATACGTCGCTGGTATCGGTTCGCGAAGAGGCGGAGCTGCTCGACATTAGCAAGACGCAGGCCGGTGGCTCAGAAGCCTGGATCGTGGCGCTGCACCTGGCCGCTGCGGGCCGCGATAGCGATCTTGCCGCCTGGATGTCTATGAATCGCTCGGGGATTTTAGACCCATCGTATCGGCTATTTGCGCGTCTTGCGATGCACTGTCTGGGCGAGCCTGCCGTCAGGATTCGCAAGAAGCTTCCGGTGCGTGAGCTGTCGCGGTATTCACTACGCGATGATTTTGAGGGCGAAAGCGAGCACCTGTTCCAGGCGGGCGAGGTTGAGGCTGTCGATACGATCGGCCATATTGAGATGCGCATGTTTGGCACATTTCGCGCCGAGCGCGACGGCTTTCCCATCACGGATAAGATGTGGCGTCGCAAAAAGGCGGCAACACTTGCCGAGCGGCTCGCGTTGGGCATGGATGCCATGGTCGACCGCGAGACAATCGCCATGGAGTTGTGGCCCCATGCCGAGTTTAGCGCCGCGCGCAACAATCTGTATTCGACGGTATCGCGCTTGCGCTCGGCTTTGGGTCCAACGCCGGATGGCAAGTCGTGCGTGCTCATCCAAAATGAATGCATCGGACTCAACGGCGACTACGTCAAGACCGATGTACGGCTGTTTGACCAGATAAGCCGCGAGGTTTTGGGAAATCGCACGGGTGCGCGCGGGCCCCATCTGGTCGAGTTGTGCCTTAAGATAGAGCAGCTTTATGCCGGACCGCTGTATGTTCCCAATGGCTGTAATCCAACCTACTTTTTGCGCATGAGGCGCATTATGCAGTCAAAGTACATCGATTGCATGATTAAGGGAGCAAATGCCGCTCTAGAAGAAAACGACCTGCAGTCGGCGATTTGGCTGGCGGAGTCGGGGCTTCGACAGGAAACGGCGCGTGAGGATATGGTGCGCTGCGCCATGCGCGTCTACAGCGCGGCGGGGCGGCGGCGCGATATCGTCGAGCTGTACAGCGGGCATATGCACCACCTGAGGGAGCAGGTCAATGGCGTGCCCGAGCCCGAGACGCGGCGTCTATACGAGCGCTTGGTGGAGGGGCGGCTCAATCGCGTGCTGGTCGAGCGATAAAAAACGGGCGCCCGAAGTACTTGGGCACCCGTAAGCTTGCTATGTGTTGGCTCGCCGGATCATTGGCTCTTAGACGAGCTTGATCTTCTCGATGTCCTTGCGCGAGGACTCGCGATACAGCGAGAACTTGCGGCCGATAACCTGAACGACGTCGGCGTGGCAGCGCTCGGCGAGCTCCTCGGCGGCCTCGCGGGCAGAAAGGCTGGAGCCGTCCAGCACGGAGCACTTAACGAGCTCGTGCTTCTCCAGGTAGGCGACCGTCTGCTCGACGGTGCCCTCGTTGACATCGGACTTACCGATGATGATGGCGGGGTTGAGGTGATGGGCCATGCTGCGAAGCTGCTTGACCTGGGCTCCTGTCAGTGCCATGGGTTCTCGCTTTCTATGTATGGGGCGCCCCGCAATGGGGCCTTAATCTACGTGAGCTGTCCCACGATAGCGCAGGAACGGCGTGGTGTGGAGCGCGTTTGCCCAGTTCGCAAAGAATGCGGATGCCGGGCGGGAAGACGATGCAAGCTTTAGATGGGCTACGGGCGGGGTACGGAGACCGGTTCCCAGGCGATAAACGCCCATCGGACTTTGCGGATGTGGTCGAGCATGTAACGTCCCTGCGGTACGCCCTTGGATCCCGGCTCGCCGGCATGGGGGTTCTCGATCATGTGGTGGGCGATATAGTCGCGCAGGCGGTCAATCTTATCCTCGTTGCCATGCTCGAGCATGCGAGAAAAGTCTGCCACGCCCGCCTCAAGACTATCGAAGGTGTCGCGGCGGGGCGATTCAAAATACGTGACCTGCGGCAACGCACCCATCTGAATAAGGATGTTAAAGGCATATACAAATCCGTTGCTGCGGGTAACCGAGACGCCGATGGCGTTCATCAGGTGCAGGTCATAGCGCGGGCTGGAGTTGGCGACCATCGTGACAGCACAACGCCGACGAGCCGTACGATCAAGCTTGGCAAGCGCACCTTTTAGATTGGTCGTCGTAACCGACCGACTGGCAAAGGCAACATCCACCGCTTTCACAACCGGTGCAACCAAATCCCAATCATCATCCCAAGCAAGCTCAAGCGGCGTAATAAGATCCTCGAGCCCATAGAACTCAATGCCAGCATCAAGCGTGCTCAACATAGCAGGGGAAAAGTCAGCAGCAATCACAGGATGCCCAGCCTGAGCAAGCGGAATAGCAATCGACCCAGCCCCGCACCCCATATCGAGCACCGACTCGCCAGGCTCAAGCGCCAGCAGTTTTATAAAATCCCGAGCATACGGGGCAGTCTCCAGCGGACGAAAATGCCGAGCCCGCTTATCCCACTCAAAACAATCATCAGCCCGATGCCGATCAGCCTGCAGACGCATCCATTCGCCATTCCAATCCGCAGAAAGAAGCTCAGATTGAATTACACCATCAGCCACGGGCCATCCCCCTCACAACAAAAAAGCGGCCCCTCCCAAAAGAAGAGCCGCAACCAGCATATATCAGAAAAAGAACCGTTCCAATGCCAAACCGCCGTACCAGCCAAGTGGTGCAGGAGCGAAGCAACTGCAACCGGGACAGAACCCAACTGAGGTCCCGTTGTGCAGGAGCCCCGGGGAGGGCAAATATATAAGGTCGATCGCGAGTTCCGCACGAGCCGGAGAGCACTTAATGTGCTCTCCGTGCGAGTCAGGACTGTCCGAGCAGGCGACCTTAT
>UQZI01000049.1 GCA_900545555.1 uncultured Collinsella sp. | reverse complement strand
CCCAGAGCGACAATTTGTCATTCAAAAGGCAAGGCATGACCAGAAGGTCTATGCCCTGCCTTTTTCATGCCAACTTGTTCGCTCTGGGTGGCGCTCGCTGGCATTGCCAAAACATCGGCGTTTCCTTGGTTGTCAAATGATCCGTAGGGAGTCATTGGTGACATTGCCTTGATATTTTATTCAGTCGGCTGTGATGTCATTTGAGCTGCTTACCTGCTTAAGGTAATTGACGGCATAAGTCCGCTATCGAAAATATTGCTCAAAATATCGTTCAAGAAGTCGCGGAGCGATTTTTGATGGGTCGCGCGTCAAGTGATTTGGCAAGTTCTTGGTTAGATATTGGTCAGTTTTGGGGCAACCTTGCCAAAAACTTGACGGATGCAGATTTAGACGTCAGCGAATGAACACTTTGAGCGAGCTCGGTGCAAAATTCTGGGCTGATTCTCGATAATCGCCTTCAATCGCCCCTTGCCAAGCGCTGGCCTCGCTTACAATCTGCTCCGACATTCGCGCGCCGTCCGGCGCTTAAGAGGGGAGGGCCCCATGGCAAACGAGATTTGGACCATCAAGCGTTGTCTCGAGTGGACCAAGGAGTACCTGGCCGAGCGCGGCGAGGAGCACCCCCGTCTTTCTGCCGAGTGGCTGCTGTGCGCCGCCACGGGCCTGGCGCGCATTGACCTATATATGCGTATGGACGAGACGCTTAACGCGGCCCAGCTCGAGACCATGCATGCGGCCGTTGTCCGCCGCGCTAAGGGCGAGCCGCTGCAATACATCACGGGCAGCACGCAGTTTCGCATGATCGACGTCGCGTGCGCCCCCGGCGTGCTCATCCCGCGCCCCGAGACCGAGATGCTCGTCGAAGAAGTCCTGAACTATCTGGATACCGAGGTGCTGAGCCCCGAGGCCGCTGCCCGTCAGCGTGTTGAGCTGCCTTGGAACGATGAGGTCGAGCAGGCCCGCAAAGCTGAGGCGGCGCTGGCCGGCGAACGCGCGACCGCCGAGCGCCGTGCTGCCAACCTGACGGCCGCCGATGAGGCTGCGCTGGGTAGCGACGTGCTCGGTAGCCGCGCCTATGCCGAGGAGCTTGCCGATCGCGAGGCCGAGGAAGCCGCCGCGCAAGCAGCAGAAGCCGAAGCCGCAAAAGCCGCCGAGCCCGAGCTCGACGAATACGACATCGCCATCGAGGGCGCCGACCAGGAGACGGTTTCAGCTCAGGATGCCGCTGCGCCTGCCCCAGCCGAGCCCCGCACTGCCCGCGTTCTCGAGGTCGGCTGCGGCACGGGCTGTATCTCGCTCTCGATCGCCTGGGAGCGTCGCGGCCACGTCACCTGCACTGCTACCGATATCGAGCCGCGCGCCATCGACCTTGCTACCAAAAACCGCGATGCGCTTGGCCTCACGTCCGACGAGGTCGCCTTCAGCCTCACGAACCTGGTGAGCTCCATTCCCCGTGAAGAGTGGGGCACCTTTGACGTACTCGTCTCCAACCCGCCCTACATCCCCACCGATGTCATGCGCTCGCTGCCGCACGAGGTCAAGGACTTTGAGCCCGACCTGGCGCTCGAGGGCGGTGCCGACGGCCTGGACATCTTCCGCCGCCTGCTCAATGCGGCACCCTATATGCTGCGTGCCGGCGGCCTGTTTGCCTGCGAGCTCTACAAGGGCGCGCTCGACGCCGCGGCCGAGCTCTGTCGTCAAGCGGGTCTGTCGGACGTGCGCATCGTCCACGACCTCACCGATCGCCCCCGCATCGTCCGAGCCATCGTCACCGAGCCCAAACAGCGCCAGTAATATTTATTAACTGGTTAGCAAAAATTATAAATTAGTTTATAATTAGGACGGCTGAAAGAGGTCGGCCCATGCAACCTCCTACCTTTCGGGAAATCATTGCCCTACTCAAGCACGATGGATTCGTGAAGGTCGCGCAAGTCGGTAGTCATGCTAAGTATGTTTCTGGTGACCGTGTTGTCACCGTGAACGGCTCTGGTGGTGATCGACCAAAGAAGGGCACGTGGGCAAGTATTCGTCGCCAAGCTGGATGGTAGTTGGAGGCAAAATGAGGCAGCGATTTACCTATGACTGCGTTCTCATAAAAGAAGACGACGGTTACTGCGCCAGCTTCCCGCAGATTCCCGGCGCCTTTGCCGATGGCGATACGCGCGAAGAAGCGATTGCCCATGCTACCGAGGCACTGATGGCGTTTTTGGCCGACGACCTCAACAACGGTTTGACTCCGGCAGGGTACGAACGCTCGGCCGAGGTCGTGGCCCTTTCAGTCGAAATCGACCACGAGGACGCTCGGGAAGCGGCGTGCCGAACATTTAAAGACGCAGCGCTGGACCTCAAAGTCTCCGCTCCGCGGATTACCGCGCTGGTCAAAGCCGGAAAGCTCGATGTTGAACTCGTCGACGGCCGTCGGATGATAACGATAGACAGCATCGAGCGCTACGCCGCCCAAGAACGCCACGCCGGCAGGCCAAAGAAGTTCGTCGCAGTCCAATAACCCCCTCACTTTCACCGACTACTAGAGCCGCTCACCAAACCAACATGCGCTCTGGGCAAATAGGTTGAACGTTTCGTGCGAGAATGCCCCACAGTAAACAAACTTGCACCAGAGCGTAAGGGGCTGGCATACACATGCAGACGGTCTATCGGGTATACGAGGGAACGCGCGAGCCGCATCGGCTTGCCGTCGAGCGCACGGCCGAGGTGCTCGGCCGCGGCGGCCTGGCTTTGATCCCGACCGAGACCGTCTACGGTGTCGCCGTGGCAGTCAACGCCTTCTCGGACGCCGTGCCCCAAGATACAAGCGAATTCCCATCGTGGCCGCGCGATCCGCAGGCTGCCGTCAATGGCGCCGCAGTTCCTGCGCTCGGCACCGGCTATCGCCGTATCTTCACTCTCAAGCAACGTGAACTCACGCAAACCGTCGCTTGGCTGGTCGATGGCGTCGAAGCACTCGACCGCTATGGCGTGGATATCCCGGAAGATGCCCGCATACTCGCGCGACGATGCTGGCCGGGAGCCCTGACTATCGTGGTCAAGGCAGCCCCCTGCGTGCCGACCTTTATGCGCGCCGCCGATGACACGGTGGCACTTCGCGCTTCGGCCTCGCCCGTGGTGCAGGCGCTCATTCGCGCCTGTGGCAGCCCCCTTGCCTGCACCAGCGCCAACACGCATGGCGCGCCCGCGCCGGCAAGTTTTATCACGGTGGAGGGTCGCATCCTGGAGGGGGTCGATGTTGCCGTCGACGCCGGTGAGACCCCGTGTCGCGACGCCTCGACCATCGTGTCGTTTCAGCACGGCGAGCTCCAGATCCTGCGCCAAGGCGCACTTCCCGCATCAGAGATCGAACGGGTCCTGTCCGACCCGATGCAATAGAAAGGTTTAAGCGATGTCGTTGAATCTGGGCAGCCTGGGCATGGAAGATGCCTCGTTTGACTTTGGCGGTTCCTACATCATGGCGCTCGACTGCGGCACCACCTCGGTACTTGCGACCATCGTCGACGAGTACGGCTGCATCGTCGCGCAGGCACGTCGCAGCGTCAAAACCAGCTTCCCGCGTCCCGGCTGGGTGGAGCAAGACCCCATGGCGGTCCTTGCCAGCCAGATCGCGGTCATGATGGAAGTCCAGTTTAAGAGCGGTATCCACTCCGACCGCATTGCCGCCATCGGCATCTCCAACCAGCGCGAGACCACGGTGGTCTGGGACCGCGTGAGCGGTCAGCCGATCTATAACGCCATCGTATGGCAGTGCCGCCGTACCGCACCTCTGATCGACGAGCTTGTCGAGCAGGGCGCAGAAGGGCTGGTGCGCTCCCGCACGGGACTCACGCTCGACCCGTATTTCTCGGCCTCCAAGGTGCAGTGGATTCTCGACAACGTCGACGGCGCACGCGAAAGCGCGGCGGCGGGCGACCTCATGTTTGGCACCATCGACACCTGGCTCATCTACAACCTCACCGGCGGCCAGGTCTTTGCTACCGACTACACCAATGCCAGCCGCACGGCACTCTTTAATATCCATACGCTCGATTGGGACGACGACCTGCTGGCACTCTTTGACGTTCCACGTTCCATGATGCCCGAGGTTCGCTGGAGCTCGGGCGACTACGGCCGCGTCGCGAGCGACATCATGACCAACATGCCGCCCATCATGGGCGTGGCGGGTGACCAACAGGCGTCGCTGTTCGGCCACTGCTGTTTCTATCCCGGCCAGACCAAAAACACCTATGGCACGGGTTGCTTTATGCTCATGAACACCGGCGACGAGATCGTCGAATCCAAGAATGGCCTGGTCTCCACCATCGGTATCGCTGCGGACGGCAAAGTCAGCTATGCGCTCGAGGGCTCTATTTTTGCCGCCGGCTCAACGATGAACTGGCTTCGCAACAACATGGGCATCATCTCGAGCGTGAGCGAGTCGGCACAACTCGCCGCTTCGATTAGCGACAACGAGGGCTGCTACTTCGTTCCCGCCTTTGCGGGTTTGGGTGCTCCCTGGTGGGACCCGCATGCTCGCGGTATCGTGTGCGGTCTGACCGGCGCCTCGAGCCGTGCGACCATCGTACGTGCCGCCTGCGAATCCATGGCATATCAGAGCTACGACGTGCTGCGCGCCATGGAGCAGGACGTGGGGCTTTCGATTGAGCGCCTGTCTGTCGATGGCGGTGCCTCGCGCAACGAGTTCATCATGCAATTCCAGGCCGACCTGCTGGATATCCCCGTGCTGCAATGCGAGACGGTGGAGACCACGGCAATCGGTGCCGCGTACTTGGCGGGTCTTGCCGTCGGCTATTGGGAAGACCTGGAAGAGCTGGAGCAAAATGCCCAGATCGTTAGGACCTTCCTTCCCCACATGTCCGCCGAGCGCCGCGAACAAAACCTTGCGGGCTGGCGTGATGCAGTCAGGCGCTCGCTCAGCACCTCACAGTAGGGCTGCGATGGGCTGCTCGATACAACAAACCGCTAAACTAATGCATGGCGTGCGGCGGCAACATTGCTGCACGCCTTGTCAGCAAGGCCGTTTTGCGGCCGCAACGAAAGGGGCAATCAATCCATGACCGTCACCTACGATGCGTCCCGTGTGACGCTTGTCGATCACCCACTCGTCCAGCACAAGCTGTCGATCCTGCGCGACAAAAACACCGGCACCAACCAGTTCCGCCAGCTCGTGCGCGAGCTCGCGCTTTTTGACGGCTACGAGGCCATGCGCGACCTGCCTATGGAAGACGTCGAGGTCGAAACCCCCATCACTACCGCCACGTTCAAACGGCTCGCCGGCAAGAAACTCGCCATCGTGCCCATCCTGCGTGCGGGCCTTGGCATGGTCGACGGCATTCTCGACTTGGTGCCCTCCGCTCGCGTGGGCCACATCGGCATGGAGCGCGACGAGGTCACCCACGAGCCGCACGAGTATTACTGCAAGATGCCCAAGGATATCGACCAGCGCATCTGCCTGGTTGTCGACCCCATGCTCGCCACGGGCGGTTCGGCCGAGATGGCCATCAGCTACCTGCGCGAGCGCGGTGTCAAGGACATCCGCATGCTGTGCGTCGTCGCGGCCCCCGAGGGCCTCAAGTCGCTGACTGAGAAGGATTCTGATGTGCATATCTATACCTGCGCCATCGACGACCATCTCAACGAGGCTGCCTACATCGTTCCCGGCCTGGGCGACGCCGGCGACCGCATCTACGGCACGCTCTAGTCGCTGGGCTAAGACGGCCGCGGCTGCAAATACGAAGAAACGGTGCGCGCGGACGAACAAAAGGCGACCGCGCGCACTCCTGTTAACGGACGTTTTGCCCTGCAGGGTTCGAGAAAAACGTATTACCGTACCTGCGGCATAAAGAAGGTCTTAAGAAAACGAACAGGTGCGTATTAACCGATGCTTTTTCGGTTGTACTTTAGCGATTGGCTCGTACAATAGTCACCAATGTTTGGCGGGAACTGTTCTGTGAGGCGTTAAAAAGGAAAGTGAGGACGCCAGTGTTTCAGATAGCCGATCTGCTCGCTATCGTTGCAGGCGCCATCGCGGGCGCAATTGCCTTCCTTCCCTTTGTCTTTACGCTCAAGCCGGTTCTTGACGATAGACAGAATGCGGACATGCTCAAGGGTATGGTGAGTCTGGCGGTCTCGGCAATCGCCCTGCTCGTCTTTACCTTGGTTGTGTTTGTGTTGTTCGGAGAGGCATTTCGCATGTTCCTCCTGGGCGAGGCGATCGGCTTCGTGGCCTTTATGGCCGCCTGCACGGTTCGCGTCGCCAAGGCGCTGCGAGATCCTCATGAGGTCGAAAGGTAAGTCGTGGAAATTTTTGAAAAGCTGCCTGATGAGATTAATCATCTGGTCAGCGAGTTCAGCTCCACCCCTGTCGTGGGCGATCTGAGCTGCGGCATCACGCAGTACTCGTTTTGGCTGATCGTCTCCACGATCGTGCTCCTGATCGTCCTGGCCGTGTTCAAGAAGAAGCAGACCCTGGTTCCCAAGGGCTTCTTCGTCAACGGTTTCGAGTACATCATCGAGTACGTCGAGAACGATATCGGCAAGGGCGTCGTGGGTGAGAACTGGAAGAAGCACTTCCCGTTCCTGTGCTCGCTTTTCCTGTTCATCCTGATTAACAACATGATCGGCCTGATCCCGGGAATGAAGCCCGGCACCGGCGCAATCGGCTCCACCGCCGCACTCGCCATTTTCGCCTTCGTGTACTTCATCTACTACGGATGCAAGGCTCACGGCGTGATCGGCTACATCAAGAGCCTCGCCCCGCAGGGCGTGAGCTTCCCGATGAACGTGCTCGTGTGGGTCGTCGAGCTTTTCTCGACCTTCCTGCGCCTCATCACGCTTGCCGTCCGTCTGTTCTGCAATATGTTCGCAGGACACGTGGTCATGGGCTCGTTCGCCATCATGGCGAGCATGTTCATGCAGCCGCTGCTTCAGCAGGTTTCCGCGGCCCACGCCGTCGGCGCCCTGCCTTCGCTGGCCTGGCTTGCCATCCTCATCCTGATCTATGCGATCGAGCTTGTGGTCGGCGCCATCCAGGCTTACGTCTTCACGGTCCTTACCGCCGTGTATGTCTCCGAGGCAGAGGAGGTCGCGGAGGAGGAGTAGTCTTCCGTTCGCGCCTTAAAGGTAAGGTAATTCGTTAAACCGCCGGTGCCCGTACCCATGGAGCCCGGCAGTTATAAAAAGGTTATCCTGCGTGAAATAAGACACGCACGACAAAGGAGGAATCGTGGGAGTTATCGGTTACGGTCTCGGTGTTATCGGCGCTGGTCTTGCTATCGGCCTGTCTGCTCTGGGTGCTACGGGTGCTATGGCCCGTCAGCCTGAGGTCCAGGGCCGCGTGTTCACCGTCTTCATCATGGGCTCCGCCTTCGGCGAGGCTCTGGCTCTGATCGGCTTCGTTGTCGCGCTGATCGTTAAATAGCACGGAGCGTCAAGTATGAATCTTTCATCCCAGAAGAGCGCGATCGCACTCTCCGCGTCCGCGGCCGCGCTGCTCATGCCGGTTTCCGCGTTCGCCGAGGACGGCGCTGCCGGTGCGGACATCCTCATCCCTAAGATGGCGGAGTTCATCCCGGCGCTTATCGCCTTCCTGATCATCTGGATCGTGCTGGCCAAGGTCGCCCTGCCGGGCATCATGAAAACCATGGAGGAGCGCGGCAAGAAGATCGAGGAGAGCCTCGACGAGGCCGAGAAGACCAAGCAGGAGGCTATCGCCAAGCGCGCTGAGTCCGACTCGATCGTCACCGACGCCCGTCGTCAGGCTGCCGACATCGTTCTCGAGGCCCGTAAGGACGCCGAGTCCGAGCGCGCCCGTATCATCGAGGCTGCTCACAAGGAGGCCGAGGAGATCATCGCCAAGGCCCACACGACCGTCGAGGACGAGCGCAAGTCCATCTACGCCGGTGCCGCGAGTTCCATCGCCGACCTGTCCGTTGCCGTCGCCACCAAGATCGTGGGCGAGGCACTCGACGACGAGGCCGAGCAGAAGAAGCTCATCGAGCGCTACATCCAGGAAGCAGGTAGCCTGAATGCCGACTAGCCGCTATCAGGACAAGGTGCTCGAGACCTACGCGCGCTCCCTTTTGGAAGCCGCTAAGGCCGAGAACCATGTGTTCGAGGACCTCGAGATGATCGAGCGCCTGGCTAGCGCCAGCCCCGAGATCATCGCCGTGCTCGACACCATGTCCAAGCGCGACCAGCTCGACCTTCTTCCCAAGGTGGCAGCTGCCTTTAAGTATGTTGCCGAGGAAGACGAGGATGTAGTGGGCGTGACCGTCACCACGGCGATCCCGCTCGACGACGAGCTGCGTCAAACCATCACTAAGAAATGCGAGCAGGACTTCGGCCGCAAGGTATTCCTTATCGAGCAGGTCGACCCGTCTATCGTGGGCGGCCTGGTGCTCGAGGCCCGCGGCGAGCGTCGTGACATTTCCGTCAAGACGCAGCTGCGCATCGCGCAGGAGACCCTCGCAAACTCTGCTAATTCGTACGGAGGTGAAGCCTAATGTCCGAAACCCTCAATGCCCAGGATATCGCCAAGAAACTGCAGGAGCAGCTCACGAGCCTCTCCGCGACGGTCGATACGCATGAGGTTTCAACGGTCGACGAGGTAGGCGACGGCATCGCGCGCGTCTCCGGCCTCAAGAGCGCCATGGCAGGCGAGCTTCTGGAGTTCAAGAGCTCCGATACCGGTGAGACCGTCTTCGGCCTTGCCCAGAACCTTGACCGTGACGAGGTCGGCGCCGTTCTGTTCGGTGCCGTCGACTCCATCAAGGAAGGCGACGAGTGCCGCACCACTGGCCGCATTATGGATATCCCCGTGAGCCGTGCCATGCTCGGCCGCGTCGTCAATCCGCTCGGCCAGCCCATCGACGGCCTGGGCGACATCGTCGCCACGCACCGTCGCCCCATCGAGTTCAAGGCTCCCGGCGTCATCGATCGTACCCCGGTGTGCGAGCCGGTTCAGACCGGTCTGCTCGCTATCGACTCCATGGTGCCTATTGGCCGCGGTCAGCGTGAGCTCATCATCGGCGACCGTAAGACCGGTAAGACCGCCATCGCCATCGACGCTATCCTCAACCAGCGCGGCAAGGGCATGGTCTGCATCTATGTCGCCATCGGCCAGAAGGCCTCCACGGTTGCCAACATCCGCGAGACCCTCGCTCAGCACGGTGCGCTCGACTACACCATCATCGTTTCGGCCACCGCTGCCGATTCCGCCCCTATGCAGTACATCGCGCCTATGGCCGGTGCCGCTATCGGCGAGTTCTTCATGTACAACGGCGAGGACGGCAAGCCCGCCAGCGAGACCAACCCCGGCGGCCACGTGCTCGTCATCTACGACGACCTGTCCAAGCAGGCTGTGGCCTACCGTCAGATGTCGCTGACGCTGCATCGTCCGCCCGGACGCGAGGCCTATCCTGGCGACATCTTCTACCTGCACTCTCGTCTGCTCGAGCGTGCCGTCAAGATGTCCAAGAAGAACGGTTACGGCTCCATGACGGCACTGCCGATCATCGAGACCCAGGACGGCGACGTCTCGGCCTACATTCCGACCAACGTCATTTCCATTACCGATGGTCAGATCTACCTGCAGTCCGAGCTCTTCTTCCAGGGTCAGCGCCCGGCAGTCGACGTGGGCATCTCCGTGTCCCGCGTCGGTGGCGATGCGCAGACCAAGGCTATGAAGCAGGTTGCCGGCAACCTTCGCCTGGACCTCGCTTCGTACCAGGAGCTCGCTGGCTTTACGCAGTTCGGCTCCGACCTCGACGAGGCTACTCAGAAGCAGCTGACCCATGGTGCTCGCATGACCGAGCTCCTGAAGCAGCCGCGTTACAAGCCGTTTGAGGTTGGCGAGCAGATCGTTACGCTGTTCGCTGGCAACGAGGGCTTCCTGGATGACCTGGAGATCGCCGACGTGCTGCCCTTCCGTGCCGAGCTCATCGAGTACATGGACAATGGCTTTGGTTCGCTGCTCGACAAGGTTCGCGCCAAGAAGATCGATGATGACACCAAGGCTGAGCTCTTGCGCGTCATCGGCGACTTCAAGCAGCAGTTCATGGCCAAGCATCATTCGGATGTTTCTGGATCAGAGGAGAACTAAGCCCCATGGCCAACCTTCGCGACATTAAGAAGCGAATCTCCTCGGTTACCACGACCAAGCAGATCACGCGCACGATGGAGATGGTCTCTACGGCCAAGATCCGTCGTGCCCTCGATCGCTCCAAGCAGGCCGAGCCCTATAAGGAGGCGCTGACCGACGTCATGTTGACGGTCGCCGGCGACGCCTCCTGTTCGGGCACCGATCCCATGCTGCAGAAGCATGAGAGCGTCAAGCATGGCCTGATTGTCGTTATTGCCTCGGACCGCGGCCTTGCCGGCGGTTTCAATACGACGGTGGAGCGCACGGCCGAAAAGCTCGCCGCTTCTTGGGCGAACGACGGCATCGAGTGCGAGATCATCGCGTGCGGGCGTAAGCCGGCCACGTATTTCCGTGACCGCGCAAACGTCGTCATGCACTTTGAGGGCAACTCCTCTGAGCCCGATTTCAATCAGGCCCGCATGATCTCCTCTCATATCTGCGATGCGTATCGTGCCGGTGAGCTTGACCGTGTCGAGCTTGTCTACCACCACGCCAAGAACCGCGTGGATCAGGAGCTTCGCGTCGAGCATCTGTTGCCGCTCGACCCCGAGATGATCGCTATGGCCCACGGTCCGCGTAAGAACGAGACCGACGCCCCTAAGCGCATCTCGTCCACGTTCGAGTTCGTGCCCTCTCCCGAGCATGTTCTCGGCAAGCTTGTGCCGTCTTATATCCTGACGGTCATCTACCAGGCCCTGATCGATTCGGCGGCTGCCGAGCAGGGTGCACGCCGCAAGGCCATGCACTCCGCGACGGAAAACGCCACCGCGATCATCTCGACCCTTACCCGCACGTATAGTCGCGTGCGCCAGGCTTCGATCACGACCGAGATTAACGAGATCGTCGGCGGAGCCTCAGCATTGGAGGAACAGTAATGGCTAATAACACCGTAAAGCTTGCGGTCGAGGAAGCCACCAAGAAGACGACTGCCGGTGATGGTCGCATCGTGCGAATCATCGGCCCTGTCGTCGACGTCAAGTTTGACGGCGCGGTGCCCCCGATCTACAACGCGCTCACGGTCGAGGCCGAGACCCCGATCGGTCATCTGAGCACGATCCTCGAGGTCGAGAGCCAGCTTCCGGGCGGCGTCGTCCGCACGGTCGCCATGTCCTCGACCGACGGCCTGCAGCGCGGCCTCATCGCCACCGATACCGGTGAGCCCATGAAGATGCCCGTTGGTCCCAAGACGCTCGGTCGCATTTGGAACGTCATGGGCAAGCCCGTCGACGGCAAGCCCATGCCCGAGGTGGAGGAGTTCTACCCCATCCACCATGCAGCGCCCCGCTTTGACGAGCTCACCACCAAGACCGAGATCTTCGAGACCGGCATCAAGGCCGTCGACCTGCTCGAGCCCTACATCCGTGGCGGCAAGACCGGCCTGTTCGGCGGCGCCGGCGTCGGCAAGACCGTTCTGATTCAGGAGCTCATCAACAACCTCGCCCAGGAGCACGGCGGCACCTCGGTGTTCACCGGCGTCGGCGAGCGTACCCGCGAGGGCACCGACCTGTTCCTCGAGATGAGCGAGTCTGGCGTTATCGACAAGACCTGCTTGGTCTATGGTCAGATGAACGAGCCGCCCGGAGCGCGTCTGCGCATCGGTCTGGCCGGCCTTACCACCGCTGAGTACTTCCGCGATCGCGGCCAGGACGTTCTGCTGTTCATCGACAACATCTTCCGCTTCTCCCAGGCAGGTTCCGAGGTTTCCGCACTGCTGGGCCGTATGCCGTCCGCCGTTGGTTACCAGCCCACGCTGGCAACCGAGATGGGCGACCTCCAGGAGCGCATTACCTCGACCAAGACGGGCTCCATTACCTCCGTCCAGGCTGTCTACGTCCCCGCAGACGACCTGACCGACCCGGCGCCTGCCACGACGTTTACGCACCTCGACGCCACCACGGTTCTTTCGCGTAGCATTTCGTCGCTTGGCCTGTTCCCGGCTATCGACCCGCTCGCATCTTCCTCCGACGCTCTCGATCCCTCGATCGTCGGCGAGGAGCACTACCGTGTCGCCGTCAAGGTCCAGGAGCTCCTGCAGGAGTACTCCGACCTTCAGGACATCATCGCCATTCTGGGTATGGACGAGCTGTCCGAGGAGCAGCGCCTTACGGTCAACCGTGCCCGTAAGATTCAGCAGTTCCTCTCGCAGTCCTTCCACGTCGCCGAGAAGTTCACCGGCAACCCCGGTGTCTACGTCCGCGTCGAGGATACCGTCCGCTCTTTCGCCGAGATTGTCGACGGCAAGGCCGATGACCTGCCCGAGCAGGCTTTCCGCTATGCTTCCACGATTGAGGACGTGCGCGAGCGCGCCCGCAAGATGGGGGAGAAGTAGGTTATGCGTATCCGCATCGTGTGCCCCGTGAGCTGCGCCTATGAGGGCGACGCTGCGTTTGTGTCGATTCCGTCCACGGATGGCGAGTTTGGCGTTCTGCCTGCTCACTCCAGCGAGATCTGCACGATCGACCGCGGTTACGTTCGCGTTTCCGATAAGGCCATGGGCACTGTCGACCACACGTTTGCCGTGGCCGGCGGCTATGCCCAGGTTGCGGACGATGTCGTGACCGTTCTCGCCGAGCGCGCTTGCGATTTGGCGACCGTCGATGCCGACAAGCTTAAAGCTGATATTCAAGGTTTTGAAGAGAAGCTGGGTAATTTGTCGGAGGATGATGCACGCCGCGCCTACCTCTATAATGAAATCGCATGGTGTAAGCTCAAGCTTGCCCAATAGTCAAACGATTTAGCGTTCGACCATTTGCGAACACATCATGCCCGGGATGGCCCAGCCACCCCGGGCATGCTTTTTGAAAGGGTAGACCTTGGATATTATCCGCGTTGAGGGTGGCCACGCCATCGGAGGCTCCGTGCCCGTCTCGGGTGCCAAGAACTCCGCGCTCAAACTCATGGCGGCAACGCTTCTGGCGCCGGGCAAGACGACGCTGCAGAACGTGCCCGATATTTCCGATGTTCACGTGATGGGCAAGGTGCTCAAGGGCATGGGCGCTACGATCGATGTTCTCGACGAGCACACGCTCGAGATTGATACCTCTCAGGTCGATTCTTGGGAGGCCCCCTACGAGCTCGTCGCTAAGATGCGTGCTTCCACCGCCGTCATGGGACCCCTGCTGGGCCGCTTCCATCGCGCCAAGATCGCCATGCCGGGCGGCTGCAACCTGGGTGCTCGCAAGATCGATATGCACATTCTTGGTCTTGAGGCCCTGGGCGTTGAGTTCGATACCGCCCACGGTTACATCAACGCTAATGCGCCCCAAGGTCTGCGCGGTACCACCGTCACGCTCGAGTTTGCCAGTGTCGGTGCGACCGAGAACCTCATTATGGCCTCTGTGCGCGCACAGGGTACCACGGTTATCGACAATGCCGCCCGCGAGCCCGAGATCGTCGATCTCGCCAACATGCTCAACGAGATGGGCGCCAAGATTGTTGGCGCCGGCACGCCCGTCGTGACTATCGAAGGCGTGGAAGAGCTCCATCCTGTTACCCATCGCGTAGTAGGCGACCGCATCGAGGCCGGTACCTTTATCGTTGCCGGTGCGTTGATGGCCGACGATCGCGGTGTCGATGTCACGGGCTTTTGCCCCATTCATTTGGGCATGGTGCTCAAGAAGATGGAGCTCATGGGTATCGACTGCGAGCGCGTCGAGGATGGCGTCCATGTGAACCGTGCCGAGCGTATCAAGCCGGTCGACATCCAGACGCTTCCGTTCCCCGGTTTCCCGACCGACATGCAGGCGCAGATTATGGTGCTCTCCGCCCTTGCCGACGGCAGTTCCGTTATTACCGAGAACATCTTCGAGAATCGCTTTATGTTTGCCTCTGAGCTGGTGCGCATGGGTGCCGACATTCGTATCGAGAGCCATCATGCCATGATTCATGGCGTCAAGGGCTTCTCGGGTGCACAGGTTACCTCGCCCGATCTGCGCGGCGGAGCGGCCCTCGTCGTAGCGGGCTTGATCGCCGACGGGACGACCGAGGTTTCGGCTATCCATCACATCAAGCGCGGCTACGAGCAGTTTGTCGAAAAGCTGCAGGCGCTCGGCGCGCATGTCGAGCATGCTACCGTCCCCGATCCCGTCATCTACTAATACAGGTTGCCTATGTTTAATAAAAAGCCCCTCGCAGATACCACCACCCGAAGACCCTCAACTGGTGCGCAGGCCAAGATCTACAGTCGCGATAACGTGGCTCGCTATTCCGAGCGCGCTCGCCAACGTCGTCGTAGCCACACGATTCGTCACGTCGCGCTCATTGTCGTGCTTGGCGTGCTGTTGAGTGCCACTACCGCTGCCGGCCTGTGGTTTGCCACCATTATGGGCAAGCTCGGCGATTCTAATGTCATTACCGACAATCTGCGTCGGGTTCTGGTTGACACCGATGAGGCAAAGGATCCGTTCTACGTGCTGCTCCTTGGTACCGACGGCCGTCCGGGCGAGGATACGTATCGTGCCGACTCGATTATCCTGGCACGCATCGACCCCACGCAAAAGCAGGCGACGCTCATTTCCGTTCCGCGCGACACCAAGGTCGAGTACAAGGGCGAGACCATGAAGATCAACGCCTGCCATACCGTTGGCGGCGCCGAGGCCATGGTCGAGGCGGTCAACGAGCTGTGCGGTGTTCAGATTTCCCACTATGCCGAGGTCAGCTTCGACGGTATGCAGGCGCTGATTGATTCGGTTGGCGGTATCGACATTAACGCAACCGATGATGTTGACGACCCCGAGCACCTGGATATTAAGATTACCGCTGGCCAGCAGCATATGGACGGTGCCACCGCCCTTACCTATGCCCGCTGCCGCTACACCTATGCCGACGGCGATTACACGCGCATGCGCCACCAGCGTCAGGTGCTTGGCGCCCTTGCCAACCAGATTCTCAATAACTTCGATGCCACGAAGATCTTTGGCCTGGTTAATTCGCTGTCCGATATGCTCGTAACCGATATGAGCGTTCAGGATATCGTGGCTACGGTCAACGCCATGCGCGGTATGGATGTCGACGGTATCTACTCGGCCAACCTGCCCTCGTACGCCGACGACAGCACCATGATCGACGGTGTGAGCTACGTCTTTGTCTACGAGGACGAGCTCAAGGAAATGATGGAGCGCGTCGATGCTGGCAAGGATCCCAAGGGTCCCAACACCATGGGTCTTTCCGACGGTTCCAGCTCTACGATCGGCGACCTGAACAACAACACGTCTGACGATTACGCAAACGGTACCGCAACCTCATCGGTCAGCTCTGACGATTCCGATGACTCAAGCGATTCGAGCGATTCGGACTACTACGAAGAGCCCACCGGCGACGGCAACGGCTACGAAGCCAATTATTAGGGTTACGCGGGCTTACCAGCCCGCGTAACCAGTTGACGCTGCAAACCCGCCAGAGCGGCAATCTGCCTTTCAACTTCGGCGGCATGATCAAAAGATCAATGCCGCCTCGTTTCAAGGCACCTTGCTCACTCTGGCGGGTTTTCGCTGTCGGTGCCAAAACATCGGCGTAACACTTGGCACATTGGTAGTCATTGGGGACGTTCTTGTTTGACTAGTCGTTTAATAGTCATTGGGGACGTTCTTAAACGACTGGTCAAAGGGGACACTCTTGATGCACTTGGCACTTGGGGACGTTCCTTTTGTGCCGGCA
>UQZI01000048.1 GCA_900545555.1 uncultured Collinsella sp. | reverse complement strand
CCCCCCCCAATCTGTTTGGTTTCCCCAGATTGTGAGCCCGCACACCCAAGCCGCACGGCCCGCCGTTCAGCTGAAACCGCCACACAAAAAGCCCGCCGGCCATTGAAGCCGGCGGACTTTTATTTACGGATAATCAAACCCTGTTTACCAAGGAGCTACTACTTGTGGCGCGCCTTGGGCTGCTGCTGGGTGATGCAGTGGATGTTGCCGCCGCCGTAGATAACCTCGCGAGTCATGATACCGATGACTTCACGGTCCGGATAAGCAGCTTGGATATCCTTGAGCGCTTGGGCGTCATTGGGATCGCCGAACTGCGGCACAAGCACCGCACCGTTGATGGGCAGGAAATTGAGATAGCTCGGCTCGAAAGCATCCTCGGGGGTACGCGGCAGCACGCCCTCGACGGGGTCAATCGTGCTGGCCTCCTCTTCGGTCATATATACCGAAGTCGCAGGCATGATCACCTTGTGGATCTTGAGCTTGCGACCCTTGGCATCCGTGGACTCGGAGAGCGTCTTGTACGCCTCCTGGCACTCCTTGTAGAACTTATGGTTGGGATCATCGGTCCACATGCAGCAGACCTCGCCGGGCGCACTAAAGCATGCGACGTCGTCCACATGACCGTTCGTTTCGTACGGATCGATACCGTCCTTGATCCAGATAACCTTTTCGATACCGAGATACTCAGAGAGCTTCTCCTCAATCTGCTCCTTGGTGTACTGCGGGTTGCGGTCCTCGTTGAGCAGACACATCTCGGTGGTCACGACGGTGCCTTGACCATCACAGTTGAACGAGCCGCCCTCGAGGATGTAGTCCTCGGGACGATAACGGTTAACCTGCTCAAGCTGTGCCACCTGTAGGCCGATGCTCGCATCCTTGTCCCAGGGGAAGTACAGACCGTCAATGAAGCCGCCATACGCGTTGAAGTGGAAATGCGATAGCGCCACATCGCCCTTGTCATTTACGAGGAACGCCGGACCGGGGTCGCGAATCCAGGAGTCGTTGTACTCCATGTGGATTACGCGCACGTTCTCAACACCGTCGAAGATCTCGCACACCGCGGGGAAGTCTTCGGTGTTGACGCCTACCGTGATGGGCTGAAAGCGTGCAACGGTCTTAATGATCTCGGTGAAGACCTTCTGCGCCGGCTTGGCGCCGCAGCGCCACACGTCGGAGCGGTGCGGCCACAGAATCCAGGTGCGCTCCTGCTCCTCATACTCGCCGGGCATATAGAACCCGTCCTTCTTAGGCGTGGATTCACTCTCGTAAATGGTCTTCATGTTGGCTCCTCACTTTGGGTCGAACCTGTTTGATGACACCCCCCATTGTGCTGCGGCGACAACGGCGTCTCAATGGGCCTTGGGTACCCATTCGGCAGCCAAAAGTCGACCGTTCACTGACCTAAAGTTCTAGTGGACCGGCACGCATGCCATACTGGCTAGATGGCACGAAAGGACTCCCCATGACACATGCGAACAACGCAGATAACCAGAACGTTGAGCTCTTTGCTCAAGATTGGGCCGCTCTCAACGAATGCGCACTGTGGACACATGAGCAGGGGTCGCTCAGTGCACTGCAGGAAGGCCTACTCAAACGCATCGCAGACGTGATTGTGCACCGTGTCTCGATGTTCGATATCGCCCAGACGGGGGCTCACGGACAAACGCAATTTGTTCGCCCCGTCGCATACGGAATGTCCGCACAGGCGCTTGATGATTATTACGAACGCTACGCCGCGTATGACTACACCATTTGGAGCTTTGACACGCGGGTGGTCGATGTATATCGCGATCTGGACCTGGTGGATGTCGAGCGCCGCAATGGCACGCCCATCTACCTGGAATGGATGCAGCCCCTGGGAATTTATTATGGCTGCACGGCCACACTGGCGCACAAGGCCACGCCGCTCGGCTCGATTACGCTGTTCCGCGCCGAGCAAGACGGCGACTTTACCGATTCGGAGCTCGAGATCCTCCGCCAGATTGCCCGGCACCTGAGCTTGCACCTGCATCAGCTGCTCCCACACGGGTATGCCGAGGGCGCAGATGAAAGCCCCGCCAGCGTGCTTGCCATCAAGGCCGCTCTGCTCCCCCGCGAAGCCGAGGTCCTCAAGTTCATGCTCACCGGCAAGACCAACCACGAAATAGCTGTTGAGCTCTATATCTCCGAGTCGACCGTCAAAAAGCACGTCAACGCCATCTACCGCAAACTCGGCGTCAAAAACCGCATGGGTCTCATGGCGCTGCTGCAGCCGTAGTGCACTCCCCCTCGGGACAGCATGGATCCACTTTGGTTTATAAACGGCGGATGAGCCAGTTGTAAATGACTTGGCCGATAACAGATGATGTTGACCAACTGTTATCGGCCAAGCGGATATCAACATGCAGCCTTTGTTTGCAGAAAAACCTGAGACCCTAAAGGGATGAAATCTAATAAAAGGTCCTCGGTAATTACCATAATCTTGTAGTAGTGTTTTCCACAATCTTATAGTAGCCCAGTTCAGAAGCGTTATTTATAGAACCGATATCTCGGACCCTAAATAACAATAACCACCACAATGGGAACTGTCCCCATTGTGGTGGCTTGCAGGCGAGTTGACTTATTCGACTATCGCGCGCCGGCCGTGTCCAAGTCTAGAGCGTGGCAAGTCGCTTGGATTCGCGGACGGCGAGGGCGATGGAGATAAGACCAGTGATGGCGTCAGCCGCCACCAAGGCAAACCAGACACCCTGAACGCCCATTATGTTGCCAAGCAGGTACATAAGCGGCACGGAGCAGATCACGTAGCGGAGCAGACCGGTGAACGTGGCGATACCCACCTTCTCAACCGCCTGGAAGTACATCGACATGGTCATGGCAAGATAGCCCAGGGCCACGGCCAGGATAACGATGCGCGTGGCGTTGGCGGCAACCTCGACGAGCGCCGGGTCGCTACCAGCAAAAAAGGCGCAGACCGGCGTTGCGGCCACCCACAGCACAGCAGACACCGCAGCAAGCGTCACAACCTGGTACTTAAGCGTGCAAGAGAGCGTCTCCTTAAGGCGCGCCCAAGCCTTTGCGCCGGCGTTGAAGGCAGCGATGGGCTGCAGGCCATAGGAGAAGCACTGGGCAACCATCATGGTGATGTAGAGGATGTAGCCGTTGATCACGCCAAAGGCTGCGATGTAGAGCGAGCCCATGTCGCCGCCGAGCGAGCCCAAAAGCGAGTTGGCAACGGTGTTAAAGATAAAGGTCGCGCCCTGGACCAGGAAGAACGGGAAGCCGATCTTGAGGATCTGGCCGCAGACGGCGAGGTCGAGCTTAAGGTCGGCCAGGCTAATCTGGAGCTGGGACTTTTTGCCCCCGATGAACCAGAAGATACCGATGGCCCAGATACCGATGGAAAGCCCGTAGTACACGCCGGCGCCCATAACGCCAAACTTGAGCACAAACGTAGAAAGCGCGAGCCAGCAGATGGCAACGATGGCCGAAACGGTCATGAGGTTGGCCTGGACCTGAACCTTCTCGTCCACACGCATCACAGCGGTGACCATCTGGCCAATGACCGTGAGCGGCAGCAGCACGGCGAAGGTGCGCACGCCGGCAACGGTATCGGCCATGATGTCGGGCGTGGCGCCAAAGAATGCGCAGATGGGCTCGGTAAACACGGCCATCACCACAGCAAGCAGCACACTCACAATCGTGGTGAGCCAAAAGCCCTGGCTAAAAGCCTTGCTTGCGCCCTTAATGTCGCCGGCACCCAAAAGGTTGCCCACCACGGCGGGCACGCCGGTGCCAAACAGGTTGCCAAAGGCCAGGTTGATGTACTCGACCGACATGATGATCGAGACGCAGGCCAGGCCGTGGGCACCCAGGCCCCAACCCATCACGAGGCCCTCGAGGACCACCATGATGATCTGGGCGAGCATGCCCTGGCCGGTGACGATGGTGTACTTACGCACCAGACCGGGAATCGGTTGGGAGGCGAGCTCGCGCTCCTCCTCCACGGCAGCGGTTACTTCTTCTGCCATTGTTCTCCCCTTTCCTTGAGAGAGTAGTGCTGAATGGATGTCAGGCGGCTGACAACTGGCGCCAAGCCGCCCAACCAAACGATGGCGCTAGGCCTCAAAGACCACCTTGCCGGCGATCATCGTAAGGGCCGCGGTAGCCTCGAGCACCTCTGCCGGCTCGCAGGTAAAGAGATTGCGGTCGAGTACGCAAATGTCGGCTTGCTTGCCGCAGGCGAGTGTGCCGATGCGGTCCTCAGCATGCATAGCGTAGGCGCTGCCGTAGGTGTATGCGCGCAGGGCCTCGGCCATAGTGATTCGCTCCTCGGGGAACCAACCCTCAGGATTAGATCCATCCTCGAGCATGCGGTAGACCGCTCCATAGACTTCCTCCATAGGCTCAAGCCCCACGACCGGGAAGTCGGAGCCCAGATGCACGCAGGCACCGCTCGCGAGCAGGCTATGAATTGGCCACGAGAGCGCCGCGCGCTCGGGACCAACGGCGTCGTCCTTTGCCAAGTCTGCCATATCAAGCAGCATATGCCACGGCTGCATGGCCGGACAGACGCCGAGCTCCGCATAGCGCGGCAAATCCTCAGGTTGAACAGTCTCGTTGTGCTCCATGGAGTGACGACAGCCCATAAGACCGTAACGCTTCTCGCCCTCCTCGAAGCAGTCCAGGATAAAGCGTACGGAACGATCGCCTATGGCATGGATGCGCGTGTCGACACCCCACTCAAGCGCTTTAAGGATGGCTTTGCGCACACGCTCAGGTTCCTCAGCCGGCTCGCCACAGGTCTCGGGAGCATTAGCATAGGGCTCGAGCATCCAAGCAGTATGATCGGAACACACACCGTCAATGAACTGCTTAAAGCCATGCCACTCGACTTGCGTGCCCGGGAAGTCGTATTTCGCCCGAATCTCCTCGAGCGTCATGGCCTCGTTCTCAAAAAGGTCTGTGTACATGAACACGCGCAACGGAAGTTCGCCCTTGCGGTTAAGCTCCGCGAGGAATTTATAGGGGTTATCCATGCTCACAAAAGTGGGGTTTACCATGCCGACTGTCGTAATACCGAGAGCGTTGGCACGATGCGCGGTCTTGGCAAAGGAAGCACTAGCCACCTTGGGGGCAGGATTGTATACCTCATCCAAGAAAAGGGATCCCGCGTTGTTCGAGAAGACCCCAGTGGGGTTGCCAGCTTCATCCCTAAGAATCTTGCCGCCTGATGGGTCTGGCGTTTCAGCAGTAATGCCGATTTTCTCGATTGCGCAGGTGTTGGCACTAAACGTGTGCACGTCAACCTGCTGCAAAAAGACCGGACGGTCCGAAATGTACTCATCGATCATTGCCGCCGTAGGCATCTCGGGCACGTCCCACTGGAACTGGATAACCTGATAGCCCACGATCCACTCGTTGTTCGGGTGGTCTTCGGCAAACGCCTGCACGCGTTCCATACACTGCTCAAAGCTTGTGCAATCGATGAGATTGACGGCGAAATCGGGATCGGACACAAAGGCGCCCTGGGCATAGTGAGTGTGTGAGTCGATGATGCCAGGCATGACGAGCTTATCGCCATAGTCGCGCACCTCGGTATCGGGCCCGATAAAAGCGTCGAGGTACTTATCCTCGCCGCACGCAACAATCCTGTCACCTGCGACGGCAACGCCGCCCTTGAACGGGGCCAGCCCGTCACCAGTGAACACAGCATTACTTTTGATGACTAAATCCGCTTTGTCCATATGAGCCTCCTCAGACGTTACAGGACAATGGATGAGCGCCACGATACGACGCGCCCAATCAGTGAGGGAGCATTTGTCGCTCCCTACATGACACGTGCCTACGAGCGGTCGGGCGTCTGTCCAGCGCCCTACGCCCCATGTCAACACCCATTGACGCACCTCCTGCACAAGCTGCCAAGATGGAAGCGAGCGAACGGACGGCTTAAGAAGGTTTACACGTCTGAGCAGGTATTTTATTGTCAAAGTTTATCGTCGCTTCATTACGCCAAGTGGTCTGCGATACGCCGTCAGCCGAACCACTCCAGCCTTACGAGCGCCAGAATGTCTCAATCAAGTCGTCACGCGCCTTGACTTCGCTCTTTACATAGATGCGATGCAGGTGAGCCTTGACGGTACCCGGACTAATCACAAGTTCGTTAGCAATATTTTGGACATCGAGTCCACGCAATACGAGTGTAAGCACTTCCTGTTCACGCTTTGAAAGCCCATGCTCGTCCGAGAAAATCACAACACGCGAGACAAGGTCCTCCCGTGCATCACGGCGCTCTGTCGCTACCTCTTCATCGGCACGAGGGTGACGCGAGAACACACGTAAGATATGACTGAACTGTTTAAATAGCTGAACGGCTGCAGCCACAAACAATAAATTCTCTGAGATATTCCGCTCGCCCAGATACCATAAAAAGGTGCTCACCATCACGTTGTCAACGTCAGGCGTGCAGAATAGGATCATATAGGTATCCTCGATAACCACCATCACGGTAAGCACGCAGGCTATGCGAAAGAACGTCCGAGTGCGCTCAAGATCGAGCCGCTCAGCCCTATTCTCCGTCTTGCGATAGCGAGCGTAAGCATATACCAAGCAGAATGCCATTCCCAAATCGCGCGCAAGCCAAAAAAGATATTGCTGAACCTGGCCCGCAAAGCCAGTACGAGGCACCAGAGCAAGCTGAAGCACGGCGATCGGTACGACATATGCGGCAACGCGCTTAACGGTCGCCTCATCGTGTAAGCGAAACGTTACCCAAAGCCATACGCACGCAAGAATCGCCACGCCCAGCGCGCAGCGCAGTAACGGATGTTGAAGCGGCTCATTAAACGTCACCACATAGTCATATTTGAGCCGGTTGTACTCATCAAAGAAGATCACCGACATATCGAAGATATAGAGAAGGAAGCCCGCGGCCGCCACCAAACAATCGCGTCGACGAGTCATGAGCCATATTACGAGTGCAGTTGAGGCCGTCACCAATCCAACGCCCATGACAAGAATCGTGTAGATAAAGAATGCGAAGCTCATACTACCCTCATTCCGCGCACAACCAGCTTGATTCCGCATTACGGTTATGGTAGAAACATCGAACGAATACCAAGATCGAAAGGAGAGGCCATGGCACCGATTGCACCGCTCAAGATTATTGTCGCGCCTGCCGCCAAGGCCATCGCCAAGATCGGTTCGACCATGACCTACGATGACGTTCCTTGCATCGTTGATGAACGCAACGACAGCTGCCCTTACCTGGGCCATGTCCCCTACTTTGCGCCTAAGCTCTCCTCAGATATCGAGCAGCACAACCGCTAGCATAACCTTCACGATTGCCGCAGTAATCCTCGCAGCAATTTGTTAACTCGGAAGCAACTCCGGTTTTGAGTCCTGCACTGCTGAACCGAACCCCCTCACGATTTGCGTTTTCCACACACGCCAACGCCGGGATTGTCGATGCTGCGGCCGCGGCGCGATATGAGGCGCGAAACCTCGCCCAGCAACACGCCGATCACCACACCCATGAGGATCGGCAACTTTGACATCTCGGCGGGCGAGCTGTTAAGCGGCACGGTTGTCGCAACAATCGAAAGCACGAGCTCTACCACCGGCACCGCAAGCGCTACCGCAAGCACCTTGCCCTCGAAGGGCGCGCGAAACACACGCGGGCGGTCGTCGTATTTACGCAGGCGCCAAAACGCCGGGAACATCGGGATATAGCTCATGAGCAGAAAGACGACGTTCATCGAGAAGAAGACCCAAAAGACGTCGGAACCTTCACCCAGCGGAATCTGAAGTAGCAGCACCAAGCTGGCAAAACAACCGTTAATGAGTGCCGAGCCGTTGGGCATGCCGGTCTTCTTGGACACCAGCGCAAAGGGACGCGGCATGTTGCCATGGCGCGCGGCATAGCTCGCCACGTTGTTGACGCCAAAGCTCCAACAGATCATGTTGGCAAACAGCGTTACCAGAAAGGCCACGCCCACGACCATCGTCAGCGGGTGAGCGCGCCCCACCATGGCGGCAACCGCGTCCACAATGCCCGAATCGAGTGAAAGCTGCTCGGTGGGAACCGCGGCTCCAATACCGATGCCACAGATAATGTAGATCGCCGCGATGGCAACGCCACCGGCGATAACCGCCTTGGGGATATCGCGCGATGGGTTCTTCATCGTGCTGGCAAAGGTCGCGACCACCTCAAAGCCCATAAAGTTGAATAGGATGATTGAAAGATACGTCAGTGAGTTAGTGTCTCCCAGATCGGGGACAAAGGTCTTAAACGACATATCGTTGGCAAAGCCGTTGTTGCAGGCAAACCAGATGCCGATGATTCCCACCACGGCGGTAATGAGCACCTTGATGACGGCGCCGCCATCCATGACCCAATCGGCCTCGGCCACCGGCTGCATTGCCATGACCGTGACGCCCCACACAAAGGTAAGCTCGATGGCAATTCGGACCCCAAGCGAAAATTCGATGCCCCATACCGCATTGATGACACTGGGGAACATGCAGGCGATACTTGCCACCCACAGTGGAAAGTTGACCCAATAGCACCAGGAGCAGCGTGCACCCCAACGGTCTCCCAAGCCCAGGCGAACCCAGTCGTACAGGCCGCCCTCGGAATCGAACGCCGTACCGAGCTCGGCCACCACCAGGCCATAGGGAAGCAAAAACGTAATGATAAGGAAGATCCACCAGAAGAACTGCACGTTACCCATGGCAGATGCCGGAGCAGCCGCCTCGATGGTAAAGACAACGCAGATAACCGAGAGGATGACCTCGAACAGGGAGAACTTTTTACCTGCCATGGCACGCTTCCCCTACAGCAAAAAGGATGGCACCTGTACCGAAGGCGCAGCCCAAGGTAGGGTTGCAGGCCGCGTCACCGGTGCAGGTGCCATCCCAAAGAGAAGAGAGGATGCAATTGTTGGACCAACGCTCGCGGAACAGGCGCGTGTAGATAACGATACGCTGGTACATAGATACTCCGATCAAAACGGCCGCGATTGCGACCGGAATCTTTTGGCAATTGAAGACGCGTCTGACCTGGGATATTCAAGCGAACAATTGGCCTAACCCGCAATAAATCCCAGATCAGACGCGTACTCAATCAAAGAGGCGGGCACTCCGAAGTGGAGGCAACGGAGTGCCCAAAGAAAAACCCAGCCGACCAAGACATCGAATAAACCGACCATCAATGCCCCGAGATGGTCACGGTGCGATTCACCGACTGTCCGATTGATCGGCTGGGTTTTCGAGGTGCCCCAGGTCGCCGCGAAAGAGGAGCGAAGCGTACTTTGGTACGCGAGCGACGGTTTGAGCGGCGAGATGGGGTGCCTCGGAAAGTCAGACGATTAAGCGGACGGCTCCTGCTGAGTGATGCAGTGGATGTTGCCGCCACCGAAGACGACCTGCTCGGACTGAACGCCGACGCACTTGTAGACGCCCTCGCCCCAGACCTCGTCGTAGATCTTCTGGAGCGTGTCGACGGCCAGCTGGTCGTTCTCGTCGCCGTACTGCGGGACGATAACGCCGTGGTTGGTCACGAGGTAGTTCATGTAGGAGGCGATCAGCGGCTCGTCGGGGACGCGCGGCTCGGCGTTCTCGTCGGCGTCGATGGTGTCGCAGGAAGCCTGGTCCATGAACAGCGGGTTCACGGGCATGCAGAGCTTGTAGACCTTCATCTTGCGGCCCTTGGCGTCGACGGCGTTGGAGAGGGTCTCGTAGGCAGCGTGGCACTGCTCGTAGAACGGATACTCGGGATCGTCGGTCCAAATGCAGGCCATGACGCCCGGCGCGATGAACGTGGCGACGTCGTCGATGTGGCCGTTGGTCTCCTCGGGGTCGATGCCCTCCTTGACCCAGATGACCTTCTCGACACCCAGGTAATCCTTGAGGTGCTCGTTCATGTACTCGCGAAGCTCCTCGCTCCAGGGCTCAAACTTCTTGCGGTACTTGGGCCAGATGGACTCGGGATCCTCTTCCTCCTCCAGAACCGCAGAGCAGGTGCGGCCCGGAGAAAGCAGGCACTGGTCGGTCACGACAAGGGTGCCCTCGCCGTCGACGGTGATGGAGCCGCCCTCGAGGATCATGTCGTCGGGACGATAGCGGCGGCAGCCGGAGAGCTCAGCCATCTTGAGGGCGATCTGCTCGTCCTTGTCCCACGGGAAGTACAGGCCGTCGACGAGGCCGCCGTAGGCGTTGAAGTGCCAGTGGTTGGCGCGCTTCTCGCCCTTGCCGTTGATGACGTAGGTGGCGGCAGTGTCGCGGAACCAGGCGTCGTCGGTGGTCATCTCGATGACGGTGACATCGCGGTTGGCCGGCGACAGGTCGTTGACCAACGGGGCCAGGTAATCGGCCGTCTCGCAGCCGACGGTGCCGCCGCCCACGATGACGATCTTCTTGCCCGGGAAAGCCTTGCCGCCCAGCAGGTCGTCGGCCGTCATAACCTGCTTAAAGCCCTGCATGAAGGCCGGAGCGATGGGCTCGGCGCCATAAGCCAGGACAACCTCGTAACCCGCGTAGTCGCGCTGAATGTCCTCGGCAGTAAGCTCGGTGCCAAAGACGCACGTGACGCCCGCCTCGGCCAGGCGACGGTACTGATACTTGATCACGCGGGTGAGTTCCTGCTTTGCCGGCGGAACGGCCGCGATGCGCATCTCGCCGCCCGGCTCGTCCTGCTTATCCACGAGCACCACGTTATGGCCACGCTTGGCGGCAATGTAGGCCGCCTCCATACCCGCAGGACCAGCGCCCACAACGAGCACGTTCTTGGCCTCAGCGGCAGGCTCGTAGCCGGCCTCGTCGCGCTCCACGTCCGGGTTGACGGTGCAGGAGATGCGCTTGCCAAACATGATGCCGTTCAGGCAGCGCAGGCAGCCAATGCAGGGGCGGATGTCGTCGGCGTTGCCGGCAGCGGCCTTGTTGCAGAACTCGGCATCGCATAGATTGGCACGGCCCATCATGCAGATGTCGGCAGCGCCGTCCTCGATCAGCTCCTCGGCAATCCATGCCTCGTTGATGCGGCCGACGGTGGCGACGGGAATGTTGACGTGCTTCTTAATCTCGCGCGAGCAGGCGGCGTGCGAGGCCTGCTGCGTGCCGGCGGCGGGAATCGCAGAGCCGCGCTTGATGGTGGTGCCGCCCGACACATGAATCATGTCGACGCCAGCCTTCTCCAGGCGACGTGAGACGTAGATCATGTCGTTGAGGGTCAGGCCGCCATCGGTGTACTCATCGCCCGAGATGCGGACGTCGATGATGAAGTCCTTGCCGCAACGCTCGCGAGTCTCGGCGATGACCTCGAGCAAGAAGCGCATGCGGGCGTCGAGCGAGCCACCGTACTCGTCGGTACGCTTGTTATAGAGCGGGGTCAAAAAGCCGCCGAGCATACCGTGGGCGTGCGCCGCATGGACCTCGACGCCATCGACGCCGGCCTTCTGCATGCGCACGGCAGCGTCGCCGAACTGATGCGTGAGCGTATGGATCTCATCGACCGTGATGGGGCGCGGCGCCTCGCGGGCATAGGACGGGCCCACAAAGGACGGGGCAATGAGGCGCGGCGTGCCCGGAATGTTAAAGGCCATGTAGGCGGGGTGGAAGAGCTGCGGCATGATCTTGCAGCCGTACTCGTGGACGGCTGTGGCGAGCTTTTCCCAGCCGGGGATAAACGTGTCGTCGTAGCAGCACATGTCGCCCGGCAGATAGGTATAGGTGGGCTCGACCGTCACGACCTCGGTGATGATTAGGCCCACGCCGCCCTTGGCGCGGGCGCGGTAATGGTCGACCAGATCGTCGGTCACATAGCCGTGGTCGGCCAGGTTGGTAGACACCGGCGGCATAAAGACGCGGTTCTTGACCTCGGTCGTACCGACCTTGATCGGGCTAAAGAGCATCGGGTAGGCACAGGACTCCATGCAGGCTTCCTTTCGTTTGAGCCGCTCGGCGGCAGTTGCTGATGTGTCTATCGTATCAGCAACCGCGCAGCACCCGACCGCACGCGCTCCCCAGCTTCCGCTCGACCCACAAAAAAGTTGCGGTGATATACGGAGTAGATAAGGCCTTTGACAGCCAAAACAGTCCGTATTTCACCGCAACTGATGGGCGGGATGGAATTGAGGGCTCAGATAGTCAGCCATACCCTCATCTCATCCGCCACTCCCTCACCTACAGCGCGCCGTCCAGCATAAGGTTCACCTTGAGCACGTTGACCGTGGGCTCGCCGAATACGCCGAGGAAACGGCCCTTGGTGCACGCGGCGATGATGTCGCGCACCTCGTCCTTACTTTTGCCCGTGGCCTTGGCAAGGCGCGGAACCTGGTACTCGGCGGCATCCGGAGAGATTTCCGGATCAAGGCCTGAACCCGAGCACGTCACCAGGTCGACGGGCACGGCGTCCATATCGGCATCGGGGTTGGCGGCGCGGATCTTCTTCACACGCGCATCTATCAGCTGCCGATACTCCTCACTCGCCGGGGACAGGTTGGACGGGGCACCATACGCCATGAGCTCGCCGTCTTCGCCTTCGACAATTGACACGTTCTGGATACGACCCCACATGTGGGCTTCGTCATCGAAGTTCTGGCCGATGAGCTCGGAACCCACAACCTTGCCGTCGACCGTAATAAGCGATCCGTTCGCCTGGTACGGAAACGCAAGCTGCGCGACGCCGGTCACCACGAGCGTGTATCCCAGGCCGCAGACGATGGTAAACAGCGCGAACACGCCAAGTGCGCGCGATGCGATACCTTTGAACATACAAACCTCCACTTACATAATGCCGCAGAACGCGAGCAGCATGTCGATGAGCTTGATGAATACGAACGGGGCAACGATGCCGCCCAGACCCCACACGAGCAGGTTGTGGGTCAGCAGCTGTCCGGACGGGACCTCGCGGTACTTAACGCCCTTCAGCGCGGCTGGGATTAGCGCGACGATAACGAGCGCGTTATAGATGATGGCCGAAAGAACCGCGGACAGCGGGCTTGCCAGACCGAGGATGTTGAGCGCGCCAAGGCCCGGGTAGATCGGCGAGAACAGAGCCGGGATGATAGCGAAGTACTTCGCCACGTCGTTGGCCACCGAGAAGGTCGTGAGCGAACCGCGGGTCATGAGCAGCTGCTTGCCAATACGCACGACCTCGATGAGCTTGGTGGGGCTGGAGTCGAGGTCGACCATGTTGCCGGCCTCCTTGGCAGCCTGGGTGCCCGTGTTCATGGCCACGGCGACGTCGGCCTGGGCCAGAGCGGGCGCGTCGTTGGTGCCGTCGCCGGTCATGGCGACCAGGTGGCCCTCACGCTGGAACTCGCGGATCTTCTCGAGCTTGCCTTCAGGGGTGGCCTCGGCCAAGAAGTCGTCAACGCCGGCCTCGGCGGCGATTGCCGCGGCGGTGAGCGGGTTGTCGCCCGTCACCATGATGGTCTTGATGCCCATCTTGCGCAGGTCGGCGAACTTCTCCTTAACGCCGGACTTGATGATGTCCTTGAGGTACACAACGCCCAGCACGCGGCAGTTCTTGGTCACGACCAGCGGGGTGCCGCCGGCCTTGGCGATGCGTTCGACGGCCTCGTCGCACTCCTGGGAGAACACGCCGCCGGCTGCCTCCACATAGGTGCGCACGGAATCGGCAGCGCCCTTGCGGATCTCATTGCCCTCGTAGTTCACGCCGGACATACGCGTTGCCGCGGTGAACGGGATGAACTCCATGCCCTTATCCTCGAGCGTGCGGCCGCGCAGACCGAACTGCTCCTTGGCGAGCACGACGATGGAACGGCCCTCGGGGGTCTCGTCGGCCAGCGAGGAAAGCTGGGCGGCATCGGCCAGCTCCGCGGGATCGACGCCGTCGACCGGAATGAACTCGGCGGCTTGGCGGTTACCCAGGGTGATGGTGCCGGTCTTGTCGAGCATGAGGATGTCGACGTCGCCGGCGGCCTCGATGGCGCGGCCGGACATGGCCAGCACGTTGGCCTCGTTCAGACGGCTCATGCCGGCGATGCCGATGGCGGACAGAAGGGCGCCGATGGTAGTGGGAGCCAGGCACACGAGCAGCGCCACGAGCGTGGTCACGGCCGTGGGGTTGACCATGTCGTTAAGACCGACCGAGAAGCAGGAGTAACAATACAGGGCCAGCGTGACCAGGATAAAGACGATGGAGAGGGCCACCAGGAAGATCTCCAGAGCGATCTCGTTAGGGGTCTTCTTGCGCGCGGCACCCTCGACCATCGCGATCATCTTGTCCAGGAAGCTCTGGCCGGGCTCACTGGAGATCTTGACGATAATCCAGTCGGACAGCACCGTGGTACCGCCGGTAACGGCAGAGCGGTCGCCGCCGGCCTCGCGGACCACAGGGGCGGACTCGCCGGTGATGGCGGACTCGTCAACGGAGGCAGCGCCCTCGATGACGTCGCCGTCGCCGGGAATCTGCTCGCCGGCGCGTACGATCACCAGGTCGCCGCGCGTGAGCTCGGTGCCGGGAACGACGGTGAAGTGCTCCTTGTCCTCAACGGACTCGATGCGATGGGCCTCGACATCCTTCTTGGCCGCACGCAGGGAATCAGCCTGAGCCTTACCGCGGCCCTCGGCAAGCGCCTCGGCGAAGTTCGAGAACAAGTCGGTGAGCCACAGGATGACCGCGATGGCGACCACATAGTAGGTGGGCACACCCGCGTCCTGCACACCGAAGATGGAAGCGACGGCCAGAACGGAGGTCATGACGGCTGAAAGCCACACCAGGAACATGACCGGGTTTTGAATCTGGACGCGAGGGTCCAGCTTGGCAAACGAGTCGCGGACCGCGCGGCCCATCATGTCTTTTTGTATAGTCATAAATCTGCGCCCTCCTTTACGCAATCATCTGGAAGAACTCGGCAACGGGGCCAAGCGCCAGGGCCGGGAAGAAGCTCAGGGCACCGATCAGCAGAACGATGAACACGAGCAGGAATACGAACATGGCATTGGTGGTAGAAAGCGTGCCGGCGCTCTCGGCGACCTTGCCCTTCCCGGCCAGCGAGCCCGCGATGGCGAGCGTGCCCACAATCGGCAGGAACCGCGCGAACAGCATCTCGAGGCCGAGCATGACGTTGATCCAGGGAATGTTGCAGTTCATACCTGCAAACGCCGAGCCGTTGTTGCCGCCGCATGAGGTGAAGGCATACAGCACCTCGGAGAAGCCGTGCGCGCCACCATTGTTGAGCTGGTCGGCAAGACCGGGCACCATGCAGGCGATGGCCGAGCACACCAGAATGGCAAACGGAGTTGCCAGGCACAGGACAACTGCCCAGCGCATCTCGCCCGGCTCGATCTTCTTGCCCAGGAACTCGGGCGTGCGGCCGACCATAAGGCCGGCGATGAACACTGTGAGGATGGCGAAGCCGATCATGCCGTACAGGCCGCAGCCCACGCCGCCGAAGACGACCTCGCCCAGAGCCATCTGGAGCATCTGGACAAAACCGCCCAGCGGGGTGTAGGAGTCGTGCATGGAGTTAACCGAGCCGTTGGAAGCGGCGGTGGTGTAAGCCGACCACGTGGAGGAGGTGGCGATACCGAAGCGGCTCTCCTTGCCCTCCATGTTGCCGCCGGCCTGGCCGTCGGTCATCTCGATGTTGACCGCTCCGCCATCTGCCAGCTGCGGGGTGCCCGCATGCTCGTTGACGGCGATGATGCCGGTGAAGATCACCAGCAGGATGAACATGGCGGCAAAGATAGCCTTGCCCTGCTTGGTGTTTTTGACGCCGATACCGAAGGCGAAGCAGCAGGCGGCCGGGATCAGCAGCAGGCTGGTCATCTCGATGATGTTGGTGAAGGCACTGGGATTCTCATACGGATGGGCGGAGTTCACGCCGAAGAAGCCGCCGCCGTTGGTAC
>UQZI01000047.1 GCA_900545555.1 uncultured Collinsella sp. | reverse complement strand
CGCCGAATGCTCGCCATCGAAATTTATCGATGGCCTATTTCAGACTGTAATGGGGCTTGTATGATCGACTCGAAGGGAAACGTGCGACCCGAGGGCATGTTTAACAGGGCACACCTGGCCCCCGAAGCCCCGCGCGCATACGATACGCTACTCGAGTGCGTGCTCAACGGGCAGAAGGGCTGCGAGGTTTCGGCGCGTGCGGGTATGGATACGATCAAGGCGCTCGTATAGCTTTACGCTTTCGGATGTGACACATAGGACTGCATGCGCCGCTCCCGGCTATATTGCCTCCGAGTGCTTTAGCTCATGGAGATAGCCGGCATCAGCGATTTCGAGAGCTTGGCGGCGTCCACGAATGCCCCGGTGTTTACACCTCAGACGGACGACTTTGGACTCGCGGTCCATATCTTCAAGATGCTCAATCGCGGAATTCATCCGTACAGTTCTGGCGAGCTGGACCTAGAATTTTTGACCTAGACGACGATATTCCGGCTCTTCCGCTCAATAGCTGCGTGTGCAATGGGCGCAGCTCCTTTGTGGGGACGATGATTGGATATGTTGTCCCAAAGTACGCTCTTGAGCTCGATGATTTTGGCAACCTTATGGGCGAGGCTTTCCGCCGGTCGCTCTTTGGCAAAGCGCATGAGCGCCTTGATGCGCGCACATGGGCGCGCCTGCTCGCCCTGTATCTGTCTGAGACGGTTGAGTGTCCGCGCGGTCATCTATATCACGCTTCGCAGGATGAATGTCCCTACTGTCGAGGAGAGCGCACCCTGTTAGCTCTCTTGGCTGATTGCTGACTGTCTTGGAGAAAGCCCGTGAGGCGGCACACAGGCTAATCCTGCGTGTCGCCTCCGTACATGTAGACGATAAAGCCGTCGCCGGTGTCTTGGCTGTGATCCTCCAGGATGCGCTTCATGTTGAGGTGCTCGTAGAACTGCCAATCGGAGTTGCAGTCGCTCATCAGGAAGAACTTGGTGCAGCCTGCCTTGGCGAGCTCGGCGCGCGAAAGGTCGATGAGTGTGCGGCCGAGTCCCTTGCCCTGCCACTCGGGCACGATGATGATCAGGTTGAGCTGGCCCTGGGCATACTCGTTGCCCGTGGCGGCAAAGCGGTCGGCCGTGGCCTTTTCACGACTGTCGCCAAAGAGCGAGCCCTCGAGCTTGGCATCGGCGGTCTTTGCCATCTCGGTTGCCTGGGCGAGCATCTCGTCGTAGCAGGGCTCCCACGTGGGATTGGTGCGCGGCTTGCCGTCCTCGAAGATGCCGATACAGCAGGCGGCGATCGTGCGGCCCTCGGCCTCGGCGACGAGTGCGATGGGGGAGCGCTGCAGCTGCATAGCGATGTTAAAGCGCGCGCAGAAATCGGCGGGTTCGACGTCGCCGCGGTTGCGTAGTGTGTTGCACCACAGCTGGTTGTAAATGGTGGCGATGCCGGTCAAGTCATCGAGCGTGGCGGCGCGCAGAGTTACGTTGTCAAGGCTCATGGAGGCTCCTTCCAGGTTGGGTCAGGCCATCTCTGAGTGTGACATGGACGCAGGATTGCCGTATCGACCATTCGGCAGACGACCCTCGATTCCACGGGGGCGGAGAGATAGTCATTGGGGACGTTCTTAAACGACTAGGCAAACAAGAGCGTCCCCAACGACTACTCATTTAAGTACGTCCCCAATGAGCGCCCCCAATGAGTGTGCAGCCAAGGTGATGCCGTTGTTTTGGCAACGACAGCGAAAACCCGCCAGAGCGAGCAAGGTGCCTTAAAACAAGGCGGCATTGACCTTCTGGTCATGCCGCCGAAGTTGAAAGGCAGATTGCCGCTCTGGCGGGTTTGCAGCGTCGAGCCGTTACGCGGGTTGGTAAACCCACGTAACTAAACCCGCTCTGCGATCTCGTGGATGAGGTAGTCGGTCTTTTCCCAGCCCAGGCACGGGTCGGTGATCGACTTACCAAAGACACCGCCATCGACCGGCTGGTTGCCATCCTCCAGGTAGGACTCGATCATAAAGCCCTTGACCAGCTTGGAGATGGACTCGTTGCGGCGGCAGCTGTCGAGCACCTCCTTGCAGATGCGGTACTGCTCCAGCGGGCGCTTACCTGAGTTGTCGTGGTTGCAGTCGATGACCGCCGCCGGGTTGGCGTAGCCGGCATGTTCGGTATAGCGCTCGGCCAGGCGTTCCAGGTGTTCGTAGTGGTAATTGGGGTAGGTGCGACCGTCGAGACCGATGTAGCCACGCATGACGGCGTGTGCGAGCGGGTTGCCGTCGCACTCAACCTCCCAGTTGCGGAAGATGAAGCTTTGATGTGCCTGGGCGGCGTAGATGGAGTTAAGCATGACGGTGGTGGAACCGGCGGTGGGGTTTTTCATGCCGACGGGCACCGAAATGCCGCTCGACACCAGGCGATGCTCCTGATTCTCGACCGAGCGCGCGCCCACGGCAACGTAGCTCAGCAGGTCGACGAGGTACTGGTAGTTGGACGGGTAGAGCATCTCGTCGGCGGTAAAGAAACCGGTCTCCTCGATGACGCGCAGGTGCATGTGGCGGATGGCCTTGACGCCTTCGAGCAGGTCATCGGGCGCCTCGGGGTCGGGGTTGTGCAGCAGGCCTTTGTAGCCAGTGCCCTTGGTGCGCGGCTTGTTGGTGTAGACGCGCGGAATGATGATGAGTTTGTCCTTGACCTCTTCGGCGACCTTGGCCAGTCGGTTCATGTACTCAAGCACCGAGTCCTCGCGGTCGGCAGAGCACGGGCCGATGATGAGCGCTTTGCGTGCGTCCTCGCCGGTAAAGACCTTGGCGACCTCGGCGTCGAATGCCTGCTTTTTGGCGGTAAGCTCGGCGGAAAGCGGCATTTCCTCGCGGATCTCCATGGGGATCGGCAACCTGCGCTTGAATTCCATGGCCATATGGGGCCTCCTTTATCAATTAACGGCAACAATTGGCGAATTCTCGAATGCTCGGCATTATCCGCTGTCGCACGCTAAAGTGCAAGCCTTGTCACCCCGAAACCTGCCGAAAAGGGACAGGTTTATTTTGGTCGGTTTTATCTGGGGAAATGTCGGCGCTCGCCGGAAGGGGAGGGCCAACGTACGGCACGCTGGAGCAAGTTGGATCTTCTGCGGCATACCCTGTGGACAAAAAATGGCAAATATGAGTACTGTTGCTAGCGTAGTATCATATCGATCTTACAAGATAATAGACACAACAGTAAATATGTTCATTAACGTTGGCACACAGAAGCATGCTACCGGGCATTTTGATCAATTTGAAGGCATATCTAGGCCGCAAAGAGGTCGTTTGGGGCAGTTTTGGCTGTTACTAAAAAGGTGACAGTACTCATATTTGCCATTTTTTTGTCCACGGGGCCTTGAGGGAGGCCGTTAATCAGGTCCCGGGGGAGGCGGTTCGAGGGCCGCAGAACAAAAAACGGGGGCACAGTTCATTCTGCGCCCCCGTTTTTGGGTATTGCGGTTGTTTGCCGCCGGTTGCTACGCCGCCTCGTCGAACTGCGAGTTGTACAGGTCGGCGTAGAAGCCGCCTTGGGCGAGCAGCTCGTCGTGCGTGCCCTTCTCGACGATGTCGCCGTCGCGGATCACCAAGATTACGTCGGCGTTGCGGATTGTGGACAGGCGGTGCGCGATGACAAAGCTCGTGCGGCCCTGCATCAGCGCATCCATGGCGCGCTGAATAAGCTCCTCGGTGCGGGTATCGACGTTGGAGGTCGCTTCGTCCAAAATCAGCGCCGGACGGTCGGCCAAAATGGCGCGGGCGATGGTCACGAGTTGGCGCTGGCCCTGTGAGAGGTTGGTGCCCTCCTCATTGATCATAAAGTCGTAGCCGCCGGCGAGCGTATGGATAAAGTGGTCGCAGCGTGCGGCGCGCGCGGCGGCCTCGACCTCGGCGTCAGTCGCATCGGGACGTCCGTAGCGGATGTTCTCGCGGATGGTGCCGTTAAACAGCCAGGTATCCTGCAGCACCATGGCAAACTCGCCGCGCAGTGCCGCGCGGTCCCAGTCGCGCACGTCGACGCCCTCGACGCGCAGCGAACCGCCGTCCACGTCGTAGAAACGCTGCAGCAGCTTAATGAGCGTGGTCTTGCCGGCGCCGGTGGGGCCGACGATGGCGATGGTCTGACCGGGCTGTGCCTCGCAGCTAAAGTCGTGGATGATGGTCTTGTCGGGCGTGTAGCCAAACTTGACGTGGTCGAACTCAACGTGGCCGGGGCGCTTCTCGGGAATCTGGGCGTCGGCCTTCTGCTCCTCCTCGGGCGCGGCGAGGAACTCAAAGACGCGCTCGGTGGCGGCGGCCATCGACTGCATCGTGTTGCTCACGTTGCCCAGCTGCTGCACCGGCTGCGTAAAGTTGCGCACGTACTGGATAAAGCTCTGGATGTCGCCGGGCGTGGCGTTGCCGGTCAGCGCGAGCTGCGCACCCACCACGACGACGCCCACGTAGCCCATGTTGCCCACCAGGCTCATAAGCGGCATCATCAGGCCCGATAGGAACTGCGAGCGCCAGCCACTAATAAAGAGACGGTCGTTTTGACGGTCGAACTCCTCGATCGAGGCCTCGGCGCGGTCGAACACCTGAATGACGTTCTGGCCGGCAAAGTCCTCCTCGATAATGCCGTTGACGGTGCCCAGAACCTGCTGCTGCTCTCGGAAGTACGGCTGCGAGAAGTGAATCATCACGGCAAGGATAATCGCGGCAGCCGGCAGCGTGAGCACGGTGACGCCGGTGAGCGGCAGACTGATCGACAGCATCATGACGAGCACGCCGATAATCTGCGTGACAGACGTGATGAGCTGCGTCACGCTCTGGTTGAGCGACTGGCCGAGCGTATCGACGTCGTTGGTGATGCGACTGAGTACGTCGCCCTTGCTGTGGCCGTTGAAGTAACTCATCGGAACGACGGCGATCTTGGCGGCGATCTCCTTGCGCATGCGATAACAAATCTTTTGCGTGACGCCGGTCATGAGCCAGCCTTGGATCAAGCTGCAGGCAGAGCTCGCCAGATACAGACAGAGCAAAAAGCCGAGCGTCTTGGCGATCCAGGCAAAGTCGACATCGCCGGTGCCGTTGACCTTGGCAACCAAGCCCTCGAACAGCTTAGTCGTAACCTGGCCGAGCACCTTGGGCCCCACAATGTTAAAGATGACCGAGCACACGGCAAAGGCGACGGCGGCAAACACGGCAATCTTGTGCTGGCCGATATAGCCGAGCAGCTGCCTCATGGTGCCCTTAAAGTCCTTGGCCTTTTCGCCACGGCGCATGCCACCCATGCGGCCCATGGGACCACGCTGGCGGGTGGGCTTGGGAATCTGAGTCTTGGTCTCGTCTGCCATTAGCGCTCGCCTCCTTCCATGACGGCTGCAATTTCTTCTTGGGTAAGCCCCAACTCCTCGGCGGAAAGCTGCGACTGTGCGATCTCCAAGTACGCCGGGCAGCTGCGTAGCAGCTCCTCGTGCGCGCCGGTGCCCACCACGTGGCCGTCGTCGAGCACGATGATCTGGTCGGCGTGCATGATGGTCGCGATGCGCTGGGCCACGACCACGAGTGCGGCGTCAGTGACGTTTTTGGCCAGCTCCTCGCGCAGGCGCGCGTCGGTTTTGTAGTCGAGGGCGCTAAACGAGTCGTCGAACACCACGACCTCGGGCTTTTTGGCCAGGGCGCGGGCGATGGCCAAACGCTGACGCTGGCCGCCCGAGACGTTGGAGCCGCCCTGGCTGATGGGGGAGTCGTAGCCGCCCTCGCGCTCGGCGATAAAGTCCTCGGCCTGGGCGATGCGTGCGGCCTGGTGCATGTCGTCATCGCCCACCATGTCGCCGGCAAACTTGAGGTTGCTCTCGACGGTGCCCGAGAACAGGCGACCCTGCTGCGGGATGTAACCAATGCGGCGGCGAAGCTCGGAAAGGGTCATATCGCGCACGTCGATGCCGTCGAGCGAAATGCTGCCGCCGGTGACGTCGTACAGGCGCGGGATGAGCTGCACAAGCGTGGACTTGCCCGAACCCGTGGAGCCGATGATGCCGAGCATCTGGCCGGCGTGCGTGGTGAAGTTCACACCGCTGATGACATCGGCGCGGGCATCGGGATACTGGAAGCTCACGTCGTGGAAGGCGAGCTCACCGCGCGGCGCGTTGGCCGCGGGCAGTTTGGGCGAGACGGGGTCGTTGATGCTCGTGGGACAGGTGATGACCTCTTCCACGCGCTCGGCTGCGACTTCGGCGCGGGGCAGGATGACCGACACCATGGTGAGGATCATAAACGCCATGACGATCTGCATAGTGTAGGAGATAAACGCCATCATGTTGCCGACCTGCATCACGCCGTCAGACACGCCCTGCGCGCCAAACCAGACGATAAGCACGGTGATGCAGTTCATAACGAGCATCATGAGCGGCATCATAAAGCTCATGGCTCGGTTGGTGTAGAGCTGCGTGGTCATAAGGTCGAGCGAAGCCTTGTCAAAGCGCTCGAGCTCATGCTCCTCGCGGTTGAACGAACGGATAGGCATAAGGCCGTCGAGCAGCTCGCGGGCGGTAAGGTTCACACGGTCCACAAAGCTCTGCATCTTTTTGAACTTGGGCATGGTGAGGCCCATAAGCACGCCGACGACGGCCGAGACCGCGATGATGGCCACGGCGATGGTCCACTCCAGGCCGGTGTGGTTGGCCAGGACGCGCATGACAGCGACGATGCCCATGACGGGGGCCATCAGGCACATGCGGATGAACAGGGTTGCGGCCATCTGGATCTGCTGAATGTCGTTGGTGCAGCGGGTGATGAGCGAGGCCTGGCTAAACTTGCCCACCTCGGCCGGCGAGAAGTGCATAACCTTGTTGAAGGTCTCGCGGCGCAGGTCGCGGGCGATGGAACAGGCGGTGCGCGAGGCCACGGCACCGGTCAGGATTGTGGCGACGAGCGACACGAGGCACAGACCAAACATCGTGGTCGCCATGCGGCTCAGGTAGGCGTTCTGCACGTCAGCGGGGTCGATGCCCTGCGCCTTGTACTCGTCCTGTACATAGCTCACGGCGCGCTGAGTGACGATGGAGCCCGACATGGAGCCCATTTTGTCCGCCATTTGGTTGGCGCCCTCGACGAGCTTGCTTTGGTCTACCAGACCGCCCTCGACACCCAGGCGCAGGCTCTTCATGGTGATCTTACCGCCGTCGGCATCAATCTGCTTTTGCATATTCTGCGCCGCTGCGGCCTTCTGCTGCATCTCGGCGAGCTGCTCGGGCGTCATCGCTGCCATTTGCTCGGGCGTGGGCATGGCTTGGGCGCCGCTGTTGTCTTTCTCGCTGGACGCGCCCATCATGTCGCCCATGGAGCTGGCGTCGATGCCTTGGTTGAGCGAAAGGACGACGGTCTCGGGCAGGCTCATGATATCGGCAATCTTGCCGCCGTCGGCGCGCTCCTCCTCGGTGCCCTTGTACGCTCGAATGCCGTTATTGTCCGCCTTGCTAAACACGGCCTCCACAGCTTTGGCGTCCTTGGCGCTCATAAAGAGTTCGAGGTCGTCGAGCGATTCGGCACGAATGGTGTCGGGCACGGGCGAGGCGATGCCGCCTTGCTGCACGCCCACGTCGACGATGTCGCTCATATAGGTAGGCAGTGCCAGATCGGCGTTACAGCTGATTACGATAAGTACGATAGCTGCGAACAGTGCTGGGACATGCTTTTTAAAGAGCTTGAGAATCCTCACTCGGCATCTCTCCTTTCTTGATTGCGGTCGATAATTTCGTTGAAACGCCTTAGAAGGCGCACCATCTCTTGGGTATCTGTTTCGCCGAGCTGCTCGAGGAAGGCCGCGGTGCGGTCCTCGAATTCCCGACGCTTGATTTCGAGATCATGGAATCCCTTGTCGGTCACCGTGACGTGTACGCGACGACGGTCGGTCTTTGAGTGTTCGCGCTCGACCCAGCCCTTGGCCTCTAGGGCGCGCAGGATGTTGGCGATGCGGGCGCTCGAGACCCAAGCGCGATCAGCGAGTTCGCTCGGCGTGAGCGAACCACCAGCGAGTATGAGGGCGCGCATGACAGCCATCTCGCCGCCGAGAGCTTTGTCCGCAAAGCGCGAAATGCGCTGATGCATGCTGCCAAACTCAGTTAAGAGCTGACGCCCAAGCTCATAGAAATCGGTATCTTCCAACGAAAACCCCTAACACTAGAAACTATTTTCAGTGAAAGATGATACCCATGTACGCGCACCCTAACCGGCAGATTTTGAGGCATGTCCCAAAAATCTACGTGGCTGCCAGTCAATATAAAGAGCGTATAAAGACTTAAAATCATTCAATAATTGTAGCGTTTCAAAGAATTATCATGCACGCGGTTAGGCGAGGGGTTGTCATCACCATGACGACTGGGACTCATTTATCGCCACGTGCGATGCTCCAACTTCCCGCAAGGAGACACCTGAATCAAGGGGGATGGAGTCATGGCATTTGACTTCACGGGCAAAACCGCGATTGTTACCGGTGGCACTCAGGGCATTGGCCTCGAGATCGCCAAGGGCATCGTTGCGGGCGGCGGACACGTCGCGCTCATCGCAAGGAACGCTGCTAAGGGCGAGGCCGCTGTGGCCGAGCTTGGCGAGGGCAACAAGTTCTACCAGCTCGATGTTGCCGATGCGCCCAAGGCGCGCGAGACCGTCGAGCAGATTTTTACGGACCTGCCGCAAACCAACATCCTGATCAACTGCGCTGGCGTCATCAGCACCAAGAAGTTCGACGAGATCGACGACACCGAGTGGCGTCGCACCATCGACATCAACCTCAACGGTACCTTCACCATGATGAATGCCGTGTACCCGCACTTTAAGGCGGCCCACGCCGGCACCATCGTCAACGTGAGCTCTGTTGCTGGCAAGATCGGTGGTGGCCTGCTCGGCACTGCTGCCTACGCCAGCTCCAAAGCAGGTGTTAACGGTCTAACCAAGGCAGTCGCCAAGGAAGGCGGCAAGTTTGGCGTCCGCTGCAACGCCGTGTGCCCGTCGCTCACCCTTACCGATATGACCTCGATTCTCTCTGACGAGAACTCTCAGCGCATCGTCAACGGTATTCCTCTGGGCCGCGCCGCCCAGGCCAGCGAGCCTGCGCAGATGGTGCTGTTCTTCGCTTCCGACCTCGCCAGCTTCGTGAACGGCGAGATCGGTGACTGCGACGGCGGCATCGTCCTGGATGGGTAATACCCCACGACGATTGTTCGGCGACGGCTCCTGCGACTCGGGACCGTCGCCTTCTTTCTGATATAGGCGCGTGCGACTACGATTCGCATGCATCCAAAGGAGATATATATGAGTGAATCGACTGCGGTGGAGGCGCCGGCGGCAAAGGAGCCGTTCTTTAAGATGTCCTCCATCCCGGGCGCCAATATCTTGGTGCCGCTTTTGTTGGGCTGCCTGCTCAACACGCTGTTCCCCGACCTGTTCAAAACGCTCGGCAGCTTTACGCTCGGCATGACCCAGCAGGGCGCAGGCCCGCTCGTTGGCGCCTTTTTGCTCATCGTCGGTACGACGATTTCGTTTAAGAGTGCCCCTGCCGCCGCTGCACGCGGCGCCATCATCATCGCCGTCAAGCAGATCGTGGTCGTTGCCGTGTCGCTGCTCATCCTTTATGTGTTCAACGACAACCTGTTTGGCATCTCTGCCATGGTGATGCTGGCGGCTTGCACCGGCGCCAACAACGCTATGTACGCTGGTCTGATGGGCACCATGGGCAATGAGGCCGAGCGTGGCGCTGTCGCAATCACCACGCTCGTTGTCGGCCCTCCGGTCACGATGATCGTGCTCGGCGCTGCCGGCCAGGCTCCGATCGGCTGGTCGCTCGTGGGCGCCATCCTGCCGATCGTCGTCGGCATTATTCTGGGCAACCTCTTCCCCAGCTTTAAGAAGATGATGGCACCGGCACTTTCCGCCATCATTGTGCTCGTCTTCTTTGCCATGGGCTCGACCATGACCTTTGGCCAGCTCATCAACGGTGGTCTTCCTGGCATTCTGCTCGGCGTGATCTGCTCGGTGATCTTTGCAATTCCCGTCATCGCGGTCGATAAGCTCACGGGCGGCACGGGTGTCGCAGGTGCGGCCATTTCGAGCTGCGCCGGAGCCAATGTGGCCACGCCTGCTGCCATGGCAAGCGTCAACGGGGCCATGTACGGTGGCGCTGTGCTCGCGACGGCTACGGCACAGGTTGCTGCCTGCGCAATCGTGACGGCTATTTTGACCCCGCTGGTCACCAGTTGGTGCTACAAGCATTTTGAGGGCCAGGGCAACGGCAAGGCAACGACCGACAAGGCTGCCGCAGCCGCCTAATGCCAAACGGCAATCAAAGCTAAATAACTAGCCACGCCATAGGGCGGCCCCGGGGGAAATCCCGTGGCCGCCCTTCAGTTTCTGAAGGGTCTCTGGGGTACTTTACTCTGATAAAGCTGACATAACAGCTAGAGTGAACGTCGTACAAAGGCAAGGAAAAATACCAAAGAAATCGGTGAACGGTAGTTGTTCGCGCTCGCATTTCCTGCGGGTTTGTAAAAAACGCCCTTATGATATAAAAAAAGAAACATATAACAGCCCAGATGGAGAGGGTCGCTATGTTATCCTTCTCAAACGGGTGAAATCTTGGGTTTTGGGTTGTAGTTCCAAGGTGGATAAACGTTTTCCCTGCACCAACGTGTGGTGAAGAACGGAAGAAGCCGGTAGTGCAAGCCGAACATTCAAGAATTCAATAAGCAGCGGTGTGAGAGAGCGCCGCATTACACGTAACTAGGAGCGTGGTTACACAATGCAGGAGGCATGGGAAGGCTTCAAGGAAGGCATCTGGACGGGAGAGGTTGACGTCCGAGACTTCATCCAGAAGAACTACACCCCCTACGAGGGCGACGAGTCGTTCCTCGCCGGCCCGACCGAGCGTACCAAGGAGCTGTGGGGCGAGGTTCTCGACCTGCTGCTCAAGGAGCGCGAGCAGGGCGGCGTCCTCGATATGGACACCAAGACCGTCACGGGTATCGTGAGCCACCCCGCTGGCTACATCGATAACGCCCATCGCGACAAGGAGACCATCGTCGGCCTCCAGACCGACAAGCCGCTCAAGCGCGCGCTGCACGTCAACGGCGGTATCCGCATCGCTTGCCAGGCTGCCAGCCAGCACGGCTACAAGATCGACGAGAACGTTGTCGAGCGCTACACCTTCGAGCGCAAGACCCACAACGCCGGCGTCTTCGATGTCTACACCCCCGAGATGCGCGCCTGCCGTTCGGCCCACATCATCACCGGTTTGCCCGATGGCTATGGCCGCGGCCGCATCATCGGCGACTACCGTCGTGTCGCCCTGTACGGTGTCGACTACCTGATCAGGGACAAGGAGGCCCAGAAGGCTTCCACCCCGACGGTCATGACCGCCGACAACATCCGCGATCGTGAGGAGCTGCAGGAGCAGATCCGCGCCCTCGGCGAGCTCAAGATGATGGCCGAGACCTATGGTTTCGACATTTCCAACCCTGCTACCAACACGCAGGAGGCCATCCAGTGGATGTACTTCGCCTACCTCGCTTCCGTCAAGGAGCAGAACGGCGCCGCTATGTCCATCGGCCGTACCTCCACGTTCATCGACATCTACGCTGAGCGTGACCTTGCCAACGGTACCTTCACCGAGGAGCAGATCCAGGAGTTCGTGGATCACTTCATCATGAAGCTCCGCATGGTCAAGTTTGCCCGTACCCCCGAGTACCAGGCCCTGTTTACCGGCGATCCGCAGTGGGTCACCGAGTCCATCGGCGGCATGGGTGTCGACGGCCGTACGCTCGTTACCAAGATGAGCTACCGCTACCTGCACACGCTCGAGAACATGGGCACCAGCCCCGAGCCCAACATGACCGTTCTGTGGTCGACCCGTCTGCCCGAGAACTTCAAGAAGTTCTGCGCCAAGACTTCTGTCGCCAGCTCCTCGATCCAGTACGAGAACGACGACCTCATGCGCGTTTACCACGGCGACGACTACGGCATCGCCTGCTGCGTGTCCTCCATGCGCATCGGCAAGGAGATGCAGTTCTTCGGCGCCCGTGCCAACCTGGCCAAGTGCCTGCTGTATGCACTCAACGGCGGTGTTGACGAGGTCTCCAAGAAGCAGGTCGGCCCCAAGTATCGCGCCGTCGAGGGCGATACGCTCGATTACGACGACGTTGTGGCCAAGTACAACGACATGATGAAGTGGCTCGCTGGCGTGTACGTCAACTCGCTGAACATCATTCACTACATGCACGACAAGTATTGCTACGAGCGCATCCAGATGGCTCTGCACGACAAGCACGTGCATCGTTGGTTCGCTACGGGCATCGCTGGCCTTTCCGTTGTGGCTGACTCCCTGTCCGCCATCAAGTACGCCAAGGTCCACCCCGTCCGTGACGAGAACGGCATCATTGTCGACTTTGAGACCGAGGGCGAGTTCCCCAAGTACGGTAACGACGACGACCGCGTCGACCAGATCGCTCACGACGTTGTGCACCAGTTCATGGAGTACATCCGCATGAACGACACCTACCGCAACTCCGTGCCCACGACCTCGGTTCTGACCATCACCTCCAACGTCGTGTACGGCAAGAAGACCGGCTCCACCCCCGACGGCCGCAAGGCTGGCCAGCCGTTCGCCCCGGGTGCTAACCCCATGCACAAGCGCGATAGCCACGGCGCCATCGCTTCGCTGTCTTCGGTTTCCAAGCTCCCGTTCCGCGATGCTCAGGACGGCATCTCCAACACCTTCTCCATCATCCCGGGTGCGCTCGGCAAGGAGGACCAGGTGTTCTTTGGCGATATCGACCTTGATCAGCTGGGCGAATAACTATTGTTAGTGCTATACTAACAATAACGATTACTGATTAGTGCGCCGGTTTTGGTCGGCGCCTATCAATCGAAGGAGACACATTATGAAGGTTTCTGAAGTTTCCGAGACTCAGGCCGATAACCTGGTCCACATGCTCGACGCTTACGCCGAGAAGGGTGGCCACCACCTGAACATCAACGTCTTCAACCGTGAGACGCTGCTCGACGCTCAGGCTCACCCCGAGAAGTACCCGCAGCTGACCATCCGCGTTTCCGGCTACGCCGTGAACTTCCACACGCTCACCAAGGAGCAGCAGGACGAGGTCATTTCGCGTACCTTCCACAACAAGTTCTAAAGGGACTCAACTCCCACCGGAGACCCGGTAAGGCCTACGCACTTTGCCTCTCAAACGTCCTCGCCGCTTCGCGGCTGCGGAATGTTTGCGAGACAAAGTGCTCCCGGCCTTGCCGGGTCTCCTGCGTTGTCGCCCTTTAGGGAACCACGCTAAATTAAATTGGTGTCAGTGCGGAATATTTTGGGAGGTAGCCCAAACAGCCCCGGCGGGGTCCTGTGTAGTCACCCTTTAGGCGGAACTCTCCTAATGGGTTGAGCGTTCTGGATTCTTGCTTGCTACCGTTTATCGCGTATAGCTACCGTTTGCGGAATAAGTAACACTCCTTAATAAACCGTGTAGAATCTCAGATAAACACGGAGTTTTCCAGGGAGACGCTGTCCTTTGTTGTGTGCAAGGGGCGGCGTCTCTTTGGCGCTTGGAGGCCGTTCTGCAGCAGGACGGCGGACGTGCGTCACATATTCAAAAGCCAACGTCGAGATGGGTTGTGATGATAATGGGCAAGTACGTAATCGTGGTTGAGTCTGGTTCGGATGTGACGCCGGAGCTCTGCGAGCGCTACGGCATCGTGCGCGTGCCCATGCATGTCACGATTGGTGACGAGACCGTCGAGGACGGCTCGATCGATCCGCTCGAGATTTATTCGCGCTGCAACGAGTTTGGCGTGATGCCCAAGACCAGTGGCTGTTCGCCAGCGGATTTTGCGCATGTGTATGACCGCATCCATGCCGAGCAACCCGACGCGACTATTTTGCATCTTGCATATTCCGAGGTCACGACCTGCTCGCACCAATCATCGAAGATCGCCGCCCAGGGGCGCGACTACGTGTTCTCCATGGACACGCGCTTTGTCTCGGTAGGCCAGTCGCTCGTTGTTGTCGAGACCGCCAAGTATATTGAGGCTCATCCCGATGCCACCGTTGACGAAATTTTCGCCTTCACCAATTCGGTCATGGACCGCGTGCTGTTGGGCTTTGTTCCTACCGACCTTGCCTTCCTTAAGGCAGGCGGTCGCTTGTCCAACGTCGCGTTCCTAGGCGCCCATCTGCTCAAGATTAAGCCCTGCATTGAGGTGACGGGCGGTAAGTTTGTGGCGACTAAGAAGTTCCGCGGCTCCATGCTCAAATGCGCCCGCGCCTTTCTTGACCACATGGTTGCGAAGGGCGAGATCGACTACTCGCATATTGGCCTGGCGTATTCGGTGGGTCTTTCCGAGGAGTTGCGCGACGACATGGAAGTCTATGCGCGCGACCTGGGCTTTAAGGACATTACCTGGACTCAGGTCGGCGGTGTCATCTCGAGCCATTGCGGCCCGACCGCCTTCGGCGCGGTGCTCACGCTCAAGGCGTAAGGCCTGGCGTCTATCGATATCTATTGCCTCGGCGGCGGGCGGGCTGCGATAACCCTCCCGCCGCTCTTGCGTGGGGTCAAATAGAATAACCCAATTGACCGCTAAACCATTTCACCATCATGCGTATGGGCTAGAATGGCTCTGGCATTTTAATTGGTTGCATCCAAGGAGAGGCAAGGTAGCGCGAATGGCTGAGATGACGCTCGAGGGTGTGGACGCTCGTCCCGAGGACTCCGCGTTTGCCCTGGGCCGCGTACATTCGATTGAAACGATGGGTACGGTCGACGGACCCGGCATCCGCTTCGTAGTGTTTGTCCAAGGCTGTCCCATGCGCTGTGCGTATTGCCACAATCCCGATACCTGGTCGGTTAACGGCGGCACGATGGTGACCGTCGAGCACCTGATGGACGAGTTCCAGAGCAATCATGAGTTTTACCGCAGCGGTGGTATTACGGTGTCCGGCGGCGAGCCGCTCCTGCAGCCTGAGTTTTTGGCCGACCTATTCCGTGTAATGCACAACAACCCCGATGGTCGCGTGCATACCTGCCTTGACAGCTGCGGATATGCGTTTGACCCCAACCACCCCGAGAAGTTCGATGCTGTTCTCAACGAGACCGATATGGTGCTGCTCGACATCAAGCATGCCGACCCGGTCGAGCATAAAAAGCTGACCGGTTGTGATCCCGCACGCATCCTGGCGTTTGGCGATGAGCTTGCACGTCGCAAGATCAAGGTCGTTATCCGTCACGTGGTGGTGCCGGGCATTACCGACACGGTGGAGGAGTGCGAGAAGCTCGGTCGCCTCATCGCTCCATGGCACAACGTGGTGGGTCTGGAAATGCTGCCGTATCACACCATGGGTGTCGTCAAGTACGAGCAACTGGGCATTCCCTATAAGCTCGAGGGCGTGCCCCAGATGGATACCGCGCGCATGCCCGAGCTGCGCAACGCCGTCATGACGGGCATGAAAAAGCGCCGCGCTGAACTCAAAAACGCCATCGGCTAGCGATCTATTTTCGCCCCCAAGGGCACTCATTGGGGACAGACTTAAATGAGTGCGCGACGGCATTGCGGACGAGCAGGTTTTGGTGCGCAACAAGGCAGGCTGGATTAGCGAGGATGGTTACTATTCGACATGCGATGCAGGCCTCATCGACATCGATGGCCGTACCTATGTCATGAGCGTCATGACATCGATGCCATGGAGTGACCGTTCGAGCGAGGTTACGGCTGCGATTGCAAAGGCTCTGTTTGATACGCGAGCTGCACTGGCTTAGCGTGTTCGTTTGGCGAGGTCAAACAAAATGCTGGTACCATACCTTGGTTGAGAATTTCGTATAGGTTTGGGGAACGGTATGGCTACCATCGCGATTATCGGTGCGCTCGAAAAAGAGATCATGCAGATTAAGGAAGAGCTGAGCGACGTTTGCGAGGCAC
>UQZI01000046.1 GCA_900545555.1 uncultured Collinsella sp. | reverse complement strand
TCGACGCCCTGTGTGGTGTGTGGCGCGTGTTACTCGTGGCGCTCACCGACTTGCCCCAGGGCCTCATGGCGCGCCTAGCCGACATGCATCCGGACGTGCCTTGGTCCTATCGTCCTATCTTCTCATTCTTGGCAGGGCAGAACCCTGGTTCTATCTTCTCTCTCAGCGCCGCTCGTGCTGACGTTCTCAAGGCCGATCGCGCCGACGATCGGGTGGACGCCGATGAACTGCCGGTTCTCAAGATGCCGAGTCGTGAGGAGATTGAGACAGACTATGCGCCAGGTGGCCTAGTCAATCGCATGTATCCCACCTACGAGCCGCGTGATGAGCAGATCGCGATGGCGCTCGAGGTCCACGATGCGCTGGTCACGGGCACTCATCGAGTAATTGAGGCAGGCACAGGCGTCGGCAAATCGATGGCCTATCTGGTACCTTTTGCCGAGGCAGCACGCCGTAACAACATCACGGTTGGTATTGCGACCAAATCGAATAATCTTGCCGACCAGCTCATGTACCATGAGCTGCCAAAACTTGCCGAGCAACTGGACGGCGGTCTGTCATTTTGCGCTCTCAAGGGGTATGACCACTATCCGTGCCTGCGCAAGCTTGAGCGCATGAGCCGCGGCCAGGTCGAGATTACCACCAAGCGCGATCCGGCGGACACGCTCACGGCGGTCGCGGTCATTATGGCGTACGTCTGCCAATCAGCCGATGGCGACCTCGACTCGCTCGGCATTCGGTGGCGCAGCGTCAACCGTCCCGACTTTACGACGGCCTCGCGCGAGTGCGCTCGTCGCCTCTGCCCGTTTTTCCCTGATAAATGTTTGGTCCACGGCGCTCGCCGTCGTGCGGCGCACGCCGATGTGGTGGTCACCAACCATTCCCTGCTGTTTCGCAATGTTGCGGCCGAGGGCAGAATCTTGCCTCCGATCCGTCACTGGGTGATCGATGAGGCCCACTCCATCGAGCGCGAGGCACGCCGTCAATGGGCGCGCGTGGTGTCGGCGGATGAATCGCGCGTTCTGTTTGAGCGCCTGGGTGGCTCGAGCACCGGTGCGCTGAGCCAGGTTTCCCGCGATTTGGCAACCTCGGAGGGCTCTACGCTCTACCTGGGTCTTACCGCCAAGGCGACGTCGACAGTTGTGCGTGCGAGCATGGCGATTGCCGATGTGTTTGACGGTGTTCGCGAGCTTGGCCGCCGTGCTCGCGGGGGCTATGACAATGCGAACCTATGGATTGGCCCCGAGCTGCGCGAATCTGACGACTGGCATGATTTCTTGCAGTCGGCCTACGCTGCCATCGACGCATTGGAACAAGCTGACAAGAGTGTCGATGCGCTCGTGCAGTCCGTTGCCGCCGACAAGCCCGAGGTCGTTGTGGACTTGGGGGATATCTCGCGCCGCCTGCACGAGCTGGCCGAGAACCTCAAACTCATCATCGACGGTACCGACGAACACTACGTGTACTCGCTGCAAGTCAATCGCAGATTGCGCGCCGGCGGCGAGTCGATGACCGCGGAGCGCATCGATATTGGCGAGGCCTTGGCAACCGAGTGGCTGCCCGAGGTTCACACGGCTATCTTTGCATCGGCGACCATGACGGTTTCCAAGAGCTTTGAGCATTTTAACCACGCCGTCGGACTCGATCGTATCGGTGCCTCGACATCATCGTCGCTGCACTTGGATTCGAGCTACGACTTCGATTCGAATATGGCCGTGGTCGTGGCTGGGGATATTCCTGATCCGCGCGACCGCGAAGGCTATCTTACGGCGCTCGAGCGCGTGCTGGTCGACGCTCATCTTGCCATGGGCGGATCGGTGCTCACGCTGTTCACCAACAGGCGTGACATGGAGGAGCTGTACGATCGCGTCGAGCCCAAGATGGCTCGTGCGGGCCTGGAACTCAACTGCCAGCAGCGCAACTCGTCTCCTCGCCGCCTGCGCGATCGCTTTATCAACGAACCGGCCTCGTCGCTCTTTGCGCTTAAGGCCTTTTGGGAAGGGTTTGACGCCAGCGGCGAGACGCTGCGCTGCGTCATCATCCCCAAGCTGCCGTTCTCGAGCCCCACAGACCCGCTCTCATGCGAGCGCAATCTGCGCGAAGACCGCGCCTGGGCGCGCTATTCGCTGCCCGAGGCGGTGCTCGAGGTTAAGCAGGCCGCGGGGCGTTTGATTCGCTCGTCGACCGATAGCGGTGTGCTGATCTTGGCGGATCCTCGCCTGGTGACGAAGGGCTATGGCAAGAAGTTCTTAACGTCGCTGCCCACGAGCTCCTACCAGCGCATCGAATCGGCGCAGATCGGGCACTATCTACAGCTGTGGCGTGCACGCCACGAGCGGCGGCGCTAAAGCGGACAGACGAGGGTTTTTGCCATATCGCACAGACGCTTTGACAGGGCGGGGTCATCCAAGATGCGGATGGCTCCGCCCGCTGCGATTATCTGGCTCAGCAGCCAACGCTCGGAGCCGTAATGTACGGTTACCGTTGCCATGTCTGTCCCGCTGCGTTCGATTAGGGTGATGCCGGCCCAGTCCAGATGCTCCGCCATATCGAATGGCATCAAGAGCTTTGCGCTACGCTGCGTCCGGGCAAGGGAATCGTGGAGGGATGCAACGTCCGGTGCGTGAGGCACGACGGAGTCTTCCGTCAAGGCGAGTCCCTCGATTTTATCCATGCGATAGGTGCGCTGCTCATCGACCGCGATGTCCCAGGCAATCAGATATGTTTGGTCGCCGTTTGCTGTAATGCGCAAGGGGTCGACCAGACGCTCGCGTGGCCGCGCATCGTCCATCGAGCGATACGAGATGCGACAGCGAACGCCGTCCTGAATGGCGCAGCTCAGCTGCTGCCAGTGCGACCCGTGGTTGACGGTGTCAAAGACGTGCTGGTTATAGCCGAGCTCTTCGGGTAGAAGAGCATGTCGAATTCGAGCCGCCGCCTGGGGCTCGATCCCCAACGATTCAAGTTCGTGGTTGAGCACAGCGCCCTCGGCGGCACTCAGGCGCAGCGGTAGTACACGCCCGGCGTCACCGGTGAGGACCACGCGCTCGCCGTGGCATTCGCAGATGATACGCGCACCCGATTCTCGGTCCGCGAGCGTCGAGACGATCTCGAGAATCTCGTCGAGCGACGCCCCCGTGATGTCAAAGCGACTGCAAATCTCGGTTCGTGTCATGCCGCTCTCGCCGGCGGCGTAGAGGGCCTCCATGATGTCGATGGCGCGCGAGAGCCTCTGCTCGCTGGTGAGTTTACGCACGGGCATGCTCGTGCACCGTCCTTTCAATGAGGTGGTTCCACGCCTGCTTGAGCGATTTGGGGGCCATGGGCCTCATGCCGTCCATGGCGTGGGCCATGCAAAATGAGGCGGCGGCTTCAAGATCGCGCACGTCAACGGTCCAAGTCCATCCCGAATCGGTGTGTGCGAGCTCACCTCGCCCGCGCGTGAGGCCGTTGATCATATCGATCTGCGTCTGCGGGGCGAACGAGAACGTAGCCGCAACGGGCGGGCGGTCGGCAAAATCGAATTCAAAGAACAGGTAGTCGTTGAGATTGAAGTCTGCAGGGATGGCGTAGGCCTTCGAAGGACGCCAAGCGCGAACGATACGGTCGCAGCGGAATGTCCTGATGTCGTCGGTGGCATTGTCGAGGCCGCAGAAGTACGCAACGCCCTCGCGCTCGAACATGCCGTAGACGCAGACGGTACGCTCTTTCTGCTCACCGCGTCCGTTCTGATATAAAAATCGCAGCGCGCATCGCTCGGCAAAGGCGCTCCATACCGCATCGACGGTGGGAGAGCGGCGGATCGGTGCTTCGTCCGCCGTCGTCCTGCCGGTGAGGTAGGCAATCTTGGAACGAATATCGGCAAGCGGCGCGGCAAAAGTGGATGAGCCGGCCGCTATTGTCTGGTCGATAGCGTTGAGCAGGATATCGGCGTCGTCTGCGGTGATGAGGCCGCCTGCCGCAAACGTGTGCTCGCGGTCGATTGTCCATGAGCTTTCCTCGGTCTCCTGCGCGCCGGCGGGGCGAACCTCCTTGATTAAGATGCCGCGTTCGAGCAGTTTGTCACGATCGCGCCGAAACTTGCGCTTATCCGAGTCGATATTGCCCGAGCCATATCCCAGGTCAGAATCCAAGACGATCTGCTCGGTCGTCAGCGGTTCGGGGGAGCTGTTGAGCACAAAGAAAAGATTGAGGATGCGCTGAGCCGTTTTATCGAAACTGGGCTCCGAATTCCCCTTTTTAATTGTCGCGGTCGCGTCGCTTGCCGTCATAGAGTCCTCGCATGAGAAGGTGGTTTGCTGCCATGATTTTAGTCCGATATGGAGATTAGGCTATATCCTTGTCCGCTCGGGGCGTTAAGATGGCCCGAATTCGGTCGTTTGCGCTCGCTCGGGGTATACTTTCGACTATATACGGTTCTAATGTGCATGCATTGGGCCTATTTGTCGGATTATGGATGTGGAGCGCACATGGCGAACACCCAGAACTATATTAACCACCTGCTGCAGAACACCGGCATCACGCCGGCATGCAGCGAAGAAGAGCGCTTGGCTGCCGAGGATATCGCTCAGATCTTCCGCAACCACGGCTTTGATCCCGAGGTTCAGGAGTTCAATGCCCCGGCGCCCAGCAGGTTGGCATTTGCCGTTACCGGTATTCTTGCGTTTGCCGGCGCCCTGCTGATGGGCATCGGTGGCGGCATCGGCTTGGTCGGCACCTTGCTGGCCATTGTCGGCGCCGTTCTTTACGTGCTCGAGCGCACGGGCCACCCCGTGGTTTCGCGCCTGGGCAAGACGGGCGTGAGCCAAAATGTCATCGCCTACCACAAGGCCTCGGGCCCGCTCGCGTCTCCGCGCAACCGCCCGGTGGTCGTTGTCGCACACTACGACTCTCCCCGTGCTGAGCTGCTCGCCCGCGAGCCCTATGCTTCGTATCGTGCGCTCATCGCCAAGCTGTTGCCCGTTGCCACGGTTGCCCCTGCTGCCGTTGCCATCTTGCGTATCCTGCCGCTCCCCGGCGCGCTCAAGGTTCTGCTGTGGATTGTCGCGATCCTCGCTTCCCTCGTTGCGCTCGCCAACGCGGCAAACATCATTTCTAACCGTTTTGTGCTTCCCTATACGTCCGGCGCAGTGTGCAACAAGTCTTCTGTCGCCGCTATGCTCGGCGTTATGGACAACGTTGCTCCCTTCCAGGGCGAAAACGAGTTTCCCGACGATGTTCCGTTCGATACCTATTTTGGGGAGCAGAAGCGTCGTGCCGAGGAGATGGCGCGCGCAGCAGCGGAGTATGCCGCGGCCCAACAGCAAAACGACTACGGCAACACCATCGAGTATGAAGAGCCTACCTACGCCGAGGATGAGTTCGGTCAGCCGATTGCTCCCGACGCTCAGGCCGAGCCCGAACAGGGTGAGGATTTCGACGAGCAGATCGAGGGCTTTGAGGGTGCGTCTGCCGACGAGACGCTGATTGGCGCCATTGTGCCCGAGGATCAGAGTCAGGCTGTCCAGGCCGAAGAGTTCAATGACGAGGTTTCCGCTGCCGAGCCGGCGGAGGAGCCTGTCGCGGCCGAGCCCGAGCCCAAGCTCTATCGCAATGCCGCCGGCAACATCCGCTTTGGTTCGGATGCCATCCGTGCGCTCGGGATGCTTCCCGAGTCCTGCACGCTCGATTACGAGGAGGGCGAGGAGCCGACGTTTGAGCCCGAGCCTGCCCCCGTCGTGACCGTGGATGATGAGTCTGCCGCGGTTACCGCTGCCGTTGCCGAGTCCGAGGCGGTGTCCGCGATCGATCCCGCGGCAGGACTGGACATTTTGGCTCCCGCCGCGCCGGCGCAAGACGTTGCGGATGAGTCTGACGACGATTACGTTGAACAGCCGAGGCGCGTGTCTTACGAGAGCGATACTGATTTCTCGGCCGAGATTCCCGCGGCAACGCCCCATGCCGATATTGCATCCGCGTTCTCTTCGATTGGCGCCAGCGCTTCCAACTTCTTTAAGGGCGCGCTTGCAAAGGGCAAGAAATTTGTCGACGATTTCGAAGAGAAGCGCGCTGCTGCACGCGAGGCTGCCGAGCAGGAAGCTATCGCTCAGCAGCAGGCAGCTGAGGCGGCACGTGAGCTCGCGGCGCAAGAGTTCGAGCAGAACGAGGCTATGCAGTCCGTGCCCGTCGACGCTGCCGAAGCTACGACGTCCTTTGAGTCCCAGCAACCGGCGTCCGCGGATGTTGTTGAGGCGACGACGTCTTTCGAGGCTCAGCAGCACGTCGATAGCACCATGTCGTTTGATGCCGCGCAGTTCGATTCCACGATAACGTTTGAAAAGCAAGGCACCGCGATTGCCGAGCCCCTTCCTGTTTCCGATGAGCAGGGCGACGCGGCAGACGATGACGAGCCCATTGATGCTGCCGAAATTCAGGATGCTGCCAAGGACGAGTCCGTCGAGGCCAACTCTGACGAAGAGCAATACGCGGCAGCCGAGCAAGATGATTCGACCGAGGTCGAGCAGGAGGAAGTGCCTGCGTTTTCCGAGACTCCCGAGACGGATGAGTCGAGGCCTTACTCCACGCAGATTTTCACCATGCCGACCCCGAGTGGTTCCGGTGCCACGGTTGCCAATGTCGCTCCCACCCAGGACGAAACGGTCGATTCCCTTATGGCCCAGATTTCCTCCCAAGCATCGCCGCGTCCGCAGATGAATGTTCCCGATCCGGCGTCGGCACCGTCGCCTGCACCCTCCTCGTCTCCGCTGGCTTCGGTCCCCGATCCGTCGCTGCCGTCGATGAAGCAGACAAACGTTGCGTCTCGCACGTCGCTGTTCGACCTTCCCGATCCCTCCGCACAGGTCAACGACCCCTTTGCTACCGCCCAGGGTCCCGAACCCACATCGGCACCCGTTGCGCCTCCTATGCCCGTTGCGTCGGGCGCACAGCCGATCGAGACCATTTCGGCTCCCGCCCCTGCGGCACCCAAGTCTCGCAAGCGCGGCCTGGGCGGCCTGTTCGGTCGTAAAAAGAAAAACGAACAGGACAGCATGAGTGACTGGCTGGGCGTCGAAGACGATTACGATGCCAAGAAGTCCGGTCGCGGCATCGGTTCGTGGGATAATTTCGAGGACGATAACGATGGCTGGAAGGGCGGCGCTACGTCTTCCGACGGCGCTTCTTCCGAAGATATGCTCTCGGCTGTCGCCTCTATGGGCGACGATGAGCTGCTCGGTCACGATATCTGGTTTGTGGCAACGGGCGCCTCGGATTGTGATGGCGCCGGCATGAAGGCCTTCTTGGCTTCGCATCGCGATAAGCTCCGCGGCGTCTTCTTCATCAATCTTGAATCCGTCGGCGCCGGTAGGCTTTCGGTGGTGACGGTTGAGGGCGAACAGCAGCTGCTCAAGGGCGATCGCCGCATCATGAACCTGGTCAGCAAGGTGTGCAAGTCGTTCCATGTCGATTGTGGCGCGCTCGAGATGCCCTATGCCAAGACCGATGCCTATGCCGCGCTCGAGGCGAGCCGCCGAGCCCTCACCATCGCCGGCGTGGACGGCACGCGTCTGGCTTGCGCTCGTACCGAGGACGACCTGCCCCACAATGTCAACCCGACGAACATTGCCACGGTATCCGAGGTCGTGACCGAGGTTATCCGCCGTTCGTAGACGGAGCTCTAAGGAGTCAACGTGTTTTCGTATATTAAGCGCCATTGGCCTGTCTACGTGATTTTGACCTTGATTGCCATTGCGTTAGGGTTTGGAGCTGCCTACATCGTGGGCGCGAAGGGCTCGACCCCCGCCTCCGCAATCAGCGAAGAGGTGGAGCAAGAACAGAGCACGGGTGCCGATGGGATTCCTGAGTCCGAGCAGGCAATCGTTGATGGTGGATCTTCGTCTGCAGAGTAGATGCGACGATTTAAATGATTGAAAGCGGGCGAGCCGGGGGACTGGCTCCCGCTTTTTCATCGCGCTAGCGCTTCTTTGGGATTGACCTAAGGCGAGCGAACCATAGGGCTGCGGCACCCGAGGTCAGGAGCGCGGTGATGCAAGCGGCGATGGGAGCTGATCCTGTTGCCGGTAGGTCCTGCGGTAGGGTACAGCGTTGAATGACACGGTCCTCGTCATGTGACTCAAGTTTATCGCCGCCGCCGTTGCGGCAAAGATCGACGCGTGCGCTGTTGGTGAGTGCAGTTTGGGGTGTGTAAGCCGACGTTGCCTGCATGTGCACGACTGCGCCCCGAGCATCTGTGCCAAGGATTGCTTTGGCATCGTCAAGGTCGTCGTGCTCATCTTTGAGATCATCGCGGGTCCAAGAATCCGTATCGCTTCGAGTCGTAAAGTCGGCGGCTACCGCACCGTATTCAATGCGAATGCCCGTTACGACGGTATTGGATGCAAGGTCGAGTTCTTTCGCCTCGAGTGTGGCGGATTCCGTGATCGAGACATCCGCCTTCCAGAGGTGCCAGCCGTCGTAATCGACGAGGCGGCAATCTTCACCCAGACTCTCTTTTACTTCGTCGGACTCAAGCCAAGGATTTTCGTGCCCATCGTCAAGCGTCGCGTTTGCCGGCTCATCGACGTCTGTCGAGTCCAACGGCGTCGTGCGATACCACACGTTGCACAGACCGTTGAGGTCGCCGATGGCGACGGGGGTTTCGATTGAGACGAATCTCGCCGTGCCGTCTTTGGCGCACTCAAGATCATCGGTAATCGTAAACTCATCAACCCAAGTAGCGGAATCGTTTCGAGCATCGATGGTATAGGAGAAAAGCCCATCCGTATTGGTTTGCATCGCGGCGCGGTTTTTTCCATCGCCGTTAGCCAACAGACCCTTCCCGATAGGTTGGACAAGTTCCTGACGCTTGTCGACCTGTCCTTTGATCTCGATGGGCGCATCCTTCATCGCGACGGATTGGACTTCTCCCGTATCCTTTATTTCAAACGTAATCTCCTCGGCAAGGTCATAGGTCCGCGGAGACATCGTTTCGCGCAACGAGTAGGTGCCGGGTGCAAGATGTTCGATGCGGTGCGGCTTGTCGGATGAGGTCCAGGAGTCTATTTCGGTTTTATCGGGACCATATAAGGTGAGCTGTGCGCCTTTCACTTCCTGCTCTCCGCTTGCATCGACCTTGGAGATATCAACCTTGGTGTAATCGTCGGATACGTTAAGCCGTGCTTCCACAACGGGTGTTTTCTGGTCGGCATAGGTAAGGTCGACGATATGGTGCGTTCGGTCGAGTAAGAAGCCGGTCGGCGCCTGAGTCTCGACGACCTCGTAGCGTGCGGTGCCAGATCCCAACGGGAGGTCGTCCGCGCGTGCTTCTCCAGTTTCATCTGTCGTGACGGTAGCGACAGTCTCACCGTCGAGCGCGGCAATGCTACCGTCGGGGCGCACGAAATCACCTGAGGCACGGATCTCAAAGATGGCGCCCGCGAGGCTGCTGCCGTCTACGGCATCGGTTTTAACGATCCTGATGTTTCCGGTCGCGGCGTGGTCATAATACGAGACGATTGCAACGGGCGTTAGGTTTATATCGGCGGGTATGTTTACCTCGATCTCTCCGCCGACAAGATAGGGCTCTTTGGCCGAGGTTTCGCGTACATAATAGGTGCCCGGCACGAGCGATTCGGGCAGTGTGACGGTGCCGGTCGCGTCAGTCGTAAAGGTGTCCATTACGTTATGTGCTGGATACCAGCATGTTTGTGAGACAGGTTTGTGATTGCTGTCGAGGAGTTGGAAGGTGAATCCGGCTAGGGGAACAGAAGCGCCTGTTTGGGCATCGCGTTTTACAATCTGGAGATGTGTCGACAGAGCGTGGTTGTCCACGATATATTGAAGCTCGGCGCCGTCGGAAATCTGATTGGCCTCGACGGTCCATTCCCCCGCACGTTTAAAACCCTCGGGGACGGTTTCCGGAACCTCACGAACCGTGTAGCCGGCGCGGTCGTATGGGACGGCTCCGTGGACACCGGCTGGTCGCTTGCCTGTGCCGAACCATGCTTCGGGCTGGTCTTTGGTGGAGGTAAAGCCATAGATGTTTGTAGTCAGTGTGCCAACAACCTGCTGAGAGCTGTTACTGACAACCTCAAAGACAACATCTCCTGCCGGCTGCTCCAGGCCGGATTGATCGCTATTGCCGTAGTCCTTGAATTTGGAAATCTCAAGGTCAAACGCAATGGGGATATCGGAAACGCGAGATTCGATCTCGACCACGCCTGAATCGCCGAGTTGGTCGGCTCCAACGGTGTAAGACCAACTGTCACCGGAGGGCAAATAGCCCTCGGGCGCCTTCGATTCATAGATGGTAAAGGTTCCCAGGGGGACATCGGTGAGGGTAGCTCGACCGCTTTCATCGGTCCTGAGAGTTTGTGTCCATCCAGGGGTTGATTGCGATACGCACACGAATTCTGCTCCTGCGAGCGAAGCCCCAACTTGGGGGCCTGCATTCGTTGCGGCGTCGAGCTTTACAATGCGCAAGGTAATGGTGCCGGGTTGTTCATCAATGGTGACGTATCCGCCGTTATCCGTCGTGGTAAAGGCAATGCGATCGTGCAGGGGGATATAACCAGCTGGCGCTGTTGTCTCAACTAGGTAGTATGCCGTGTTGGGCAGAAGTGCTGCCTGCGCTTGACCGTTGCTGTCCATCTGGATGGTGCCGACACGCGCGCCGCTGGCGCTCTCAAAAACATCGAATGTTGCCCCGGTAAACTGATAGGTATTGTTTCCGCTGGTAATAACAGTGTTCGCAGACTGCTTTTGGAAGGAAACAGAGACCGCCGGCAGTACATAGAGCATGTCTTGACGTCTGCTGCCGCCCGATACGGTTCCTAGATAGCGTCGCGCGCGGTGCGGAGCGGCTTTGATGCTTCCTGATTTTGCGCTGTCGTGGAGCCACCGCGCAGCCGCCACGACTTCATCGTCGGCGGTAAAGTGCCCGCTCTTGGTTTTGCCCTGAGCGGTCGTGTAGGAGTAGGTGCCGTCGACATGGGTAGTGCCGTTGAGCATCCATACGGCAAGCTGGGTGGCGGCGCGGGCGCGATCGGGTGAAAGATGGTAACCGCCAAACGACGTGGCGGTAGGATATCCGTGACAAACGATTGCTGCGAACTCGTCGTCGAGCCACACCCAGCCTTGATCAAAGTTGAGCCATGGGCCGCCCGGCTTGGTGGGGCCAGGACGCTCCTGGTTCATGCAGTAGGCAATCGAGGCGTCTTGAGCTTCATACTTGCCGATAAAGAAGGGCCCACAATCATCGCTGATAGTGCGGAAGCCGAGCTGGTCGTAGCCATCGACGGCAAATGCGGCTCCCGGTGCCAGGCAGCCGAAAAGCAGGAAGAGGAGCAGGAGCAGCGGACCTGTTGCGATTGCGCTGTGGACAGAGTGCGTGGGTGCGTTGGACATGGCTGCTCCTTATCCCTCGTGCGCCGCACGGGGAGGCTGCGACGCGTAGGATGAGGCTACCCCCGAGGTTCATGCGGGTAAGTACCGGAGCCTGACCAAAAGCTTGCCCAATTCCTGACAAATTGAGCTCAAATACAACAATCAAGCAAAAGCGCAGGTAGAAGATAAGGTGAACAGGAAGTCAAAGGTCCTCGTCTCCACAATTGACGCGATTTTCAAACGAATCTCCACAGCTAAAACAAGCATCGCCACCCTTGTATCGAACAAGACAACCGCGTTATACTATCCCCCACATATGCGGGCATCGCCAAGTGGTAAGGCATCAGCTTCCCAAGCTGACACTCGCGGGTTCGAGTCCCGTTGCCCGCTCCATTCGAATTTCAGGCACGGTAACGTTTCGTTGCTGTGCCTTTTTCAATAAAGTGCCGGGACTCGAACCCGACAGGGTGCGAGCGTTAAATAAACGCGAAGCGTTTATAGCGAGCAGGCAAGGTCGCCGATAGGCGACCGCAGCCGGTGCGGATTTGCGAAGCAAATACGCGGACGTCCCGTTGCCCGCTCCATCAGCCAAGGGGGATGCTGGGACACTCGGTTCGATCCGGTCTCCTTCGGCGGCTTTGCGGACCGGGGCATGCTGACCACAGCCGGTGTGCGTCCGCGACGCGGGCGCGCGGACGTCCCGTTGCCCGCTCCTGCTTCAAAATGTTAGGTTCATGCCTGCTGCCCATACTTGCACCCGCGCACGGTACAATGGTTGAGTTACGACCAACGTGCCAATAACCAAAAAGGAGCCGCTATGATCGATCGCTATACCCGCCCGGAGATGGGACACATCTTCTCCCTCGAGAACAAGTACGCCATTTGGCAGGAGATCGAGGTTCTGGCCTGCGAGGCCCAGGCGGAGCTCGGCAAGATCGGCATTTCTAAAGACGAAGCCCAGTGGATCCGCGACCATGCCAACTTTGAGAAGGCGAAGGTCGATGAGATCGAGGAGGTCACGCGCCACGATGTCATCGCCTTCCTGACCAACATGAAGGAATATATCGACGCCGATGTTCCCGAGGGCGAGCCCAAGCCTAGTCGCTGGGTTCACTACGGTATGACCAGCTCCGACCTGGGTGATACTGCTCTGTGCTATCAGCTTACTCAGGCGTGTGACCTGATTATCGAGGACGTCAAGAAGCTCGGCGTGATCTGCAAGCGCCGCGCCTTCGAGGAGCGCAATACGCTCTGCGCCGGACGCACCCATGGCATCCATGCTGAGCCGATGACCTTCGGCATGAAGTTTGGCTCTTGGGCATGGGAACTCAAGCGCGACCTTGATCGTCTTGAGGATGCTCGCAAGAACGTTGCCTTCGGTGCCATCTCCGGTGCCGTCGGCACCTACAGCTCCATCGAGCCGTTCGTCGAGGAGTACGTCTGTGAGCACCTGGGTCTGGTTCACGACCCGCTGTCCACGCAGGTCATCAGCCGCGATCACCACGCCTATCTTGCCGGCGTGCTTGCCACTACAGCGGCCACCTGCGAGCGCATCGCGACCGAGGTCCGCAACCTGCAGAAGACCGATACACTCGAGGCCGAGGAGCCCTTCCGCAAGGGCCAAAAGGGCAGCTCCGCCATGCCGCACAAGCGCAACCCCATCACCATGGAGAAGGTCTGCGGTCTGTCGCGCGTCGTGAAGTCCAACGCCCAGGTCGCCTTCGACAACGTCGCCCTGTGGCACGAGCGCGACATTTCGCACTCTTCCGCCGAGCGTGTCGCCCAGGCCGATAGCTTCATCGCGCTTGACCATATGTTCCAGTGTCTCATTCGCGTTATCGACGGCCTGCAGCTGTATCCGGCCCGCATGATGGCCAATCTCAACAAGACCCGCGGCCTCATCTTCTCCTCCAAGGTCCTGCTTGCCCTCGTCGATACGGGTATCACCCGCGAGGATGCGTACGCCATTGTGCAGGAGAACGCCATGGCCACCTGGCACGAGGTGCAGGATTGTGTCTCTGGCCCCACCTTTAAGGAGCGTCTCGAGGCCGATCCGCGCTGCACCGTCAGCCAGGAGAAGCTCGACGAGATTTTTGATCCGTGGGACTTCCTCACCCGCATCGATACGGTCTTCGATCGCCTGGAGCAGCTGAACTTCGAGTAGGGTTAACCTAATTCGACCGCTTGCGGATGCATTTCAACCTTTGGCGCCTTGCCCGTCTTGGGCGAGGCGCTTTTTTACTGTCGCATATGCGCCCGGGTAATAAAATGAACTCCGACTGCTGTTTCGATGAAAGGGGGCACGTGCCCAGACGCATCAAGCGGGCCACCATCGTCTCGTTTACGCTCATACTCCTTGTTGCCGTCTGTGCGGGCGCCCTGACGTATACCGTTCGAAGCAGTTCTTCCTCCTCGAATGAAGCCGATAGAGATCTCCCGGTGCTCAAAATCGGCGTTACGGATAACGACCCCTATGTGTATGTCGATACCACGGGCGATTACGCCGGTATCGATATCGACATCGCCCGCGAGGCCTGCAAGCGTGCGGGGCTCAAGCCACAGTTTGTCGATATTGACTGGAACGATCGCGACCGGCTGCTCAAAAACGGTGATATCGATTGCCTGTGGTGTGACTATTCTCCCTGTTATCGCGAGGATAAGTATTACTGGACCGAGCCGTATCTAACCGTGACGGTCTCGGTTGCCGCCAAGAAAACGAGTGGCATCAAGTCCTTGGCACATCTCGATGGAAGTAAGACTATTGCGGTGATTGCGGGTTCGGTGAGTGAACGCCGATTGCTTGCGGGGGATCTGGGGGTCTCGTCGGACGTTCAAATCAAATCATATGGCTCTGCCGAACTCTGCAAAGCCGCTCTAGTCAAAGGGTACGTTGACTGCTGGATGGCGGATGTCCAGTCGCTTGACCGACTCGTTGCTCAGTATCCCGGCGTTTACCGTGTGTTTGCCGACAATGTTATGACGGTTGACCTGGGCGTCGCGTTTGATGACAGCTATGAAGGATCGGTCGTAAAGGATCTCAATACCGCGCTGTTCGACATGGATCGAGATGGCACGATTGACCGTATTGTGGGCAATTACAAGACAGGAGCGACGACGGGCGGGCAAGGAGGAAATTCATGACAACTGATGAGCACCGCTTGAGTCGAAAGACTCTGAACGTCATAGCTGCCAGCGTTATTGTCAGCGCCGTCTTGTTAGGCCTGTTGTATACGGTTGGAACCCATCGCTGCCTCGAAAAAACGCTTGGGTTTGGCCAAGAAACCATGGTGTTTTTGGAGAACGCTTGCGAAAAATATGACCGCTACGAACAGGGGAAAAAACCGAGGCGACGCACGATTTGCTCGCCGCGGTCGAATCGTTTGCGACGTTCCTGTCCTCTGATCGCGTTGAGGTTAACGACGATCTTATCGAGCAATTTGTCCATGCCGAGAACCTTTCGGGGCTGATGGTCATGGACTCCGATGGCCATATGGCTGCCCACTACGACATCGATGGTCGCGATCCGCTCATGTTGTGGCGAGATGAGTTGGCCTGTTCGCCGGTCGCATCGATGTATCAAGGTTCCAAAGTGACCTACTCAACTGTCGATGAGCGCCGTGGTGTCGTTTTTGCCGTCTGTGCTGTTCCGTATGGCGACGGCGTTGCCCTGGCATACCGCTCACTTGTTTCCGATACGGCGGACGACTATTCATATGCCATAGCCGACGTGCTTTCGAACAGTACCTTCCACCAGGGTCCCACGGTGCTTGTTATGGAGGATGCGGAGATTGTCTCATCCAACAGTGCCGATGCTGACGTGTCGCTCGCCCGACTCCTCACCAGCGTAGGAGTTGAGTGGAAAGACGACGGCCTGACGCGCATCGAATATCGAGGAGACGAATGGTATGCCGTGCGTGCGGCATATAAGGACTACCTCCTGTTTGCGCTATATCCCAAATCTGAGGTCATGTCTGACAGGATTTCATTTGTCGCCGTCGGCGTCTTGGTGTGTCTTGCGTTTTGGGTCGTGGTGCTGTTGGCTCGAAATATCGTTGACCACCGCAATTTGGTCGAAAAGGATAAACAGCTCGGCATTATCAATGCCATAAGCGCCATCTACGATTCGACCTTCCTTTTGCATCTCGACACCCTCGAGATCGAGGGGATTAACATGTCGCCATCGGTGGCGAAGATATTTGCCGAGCACTCCGAGGCATATGACTTTTTTGCAACGGTTTGCCGAGACATTGTGAGTCCCGAAAGTCGCGAGGCGGTCATGGAGCTCTTAGATATAAAGACGCTTCGGGATCGTATGGAGGGCGTACCGTACTTGGCTGCCGAGGTGCGAGATTGTCGAGGCGCTTGGTACTCGCTACAGGTTGTCCCCCAGCATCGCGATGAGCAAGGCCGGCTGGAGTCGGTCGTCGTGGCGACGCACAACATATCGATGGTCAAGCATGCCGAGGAGCTGTCATATCAAGACAAACTGACGGGGCTTCGCAACCGCAACTATCTTGAATCGCGCGGAGATAGCCTGGTAAACGAGGACTTGCCCGTGAGCGTGATTATGTTGGACTGCAATTATCTCAAGCGGACCAACGACATCTATGGTCACGAGATGGGGGATGAACTGCTGCGACGGACGGCGTCCGTGCTGCGGCGGGTGGCTGGTGCGGATTATCTGCCGATGCGCCTTGGCGGCGACGAGTTTTTGCTGGTTTGCCCCCATACTGACAACGAGTCTGCGCTCGGGCTGGAACAGGATCTTCGTCTCGGTCTTGCCGCGGTAAGCGATGAGGCCCTGACGGTCAGCGCATCGATTGGCGTGGCGACCGTCGAGACGGCTGGAAATACGCTGGCCGATGTATATCGTGTCGCCGACCACAATATGTATCGGGAGAAGCGCACGGTCCACGCACAGGGTGCGGACTGCTAATCTTGCCCCCGCGAGTCCATGCATCGTAGGATGTTGAATCGGTGCTTGCGATAATAAGTCGGCCCAGGCGGGGATAATAGACGTCTGAAATTTCTTTCTGAGAGGGGATCTCAATGATTAGTTTTGACTACAAGCCGCAGGGTGTATGCTCTCGCAATATTCACCTCAATCTCTCTGACGATGGCAGCAAGGTGCTGGGCGTTGAGTTTACCGGCGGCTGTGACGGCAATCTCAAGGCAATCTCCAAGTTAGTCGAGGGTGCTCCTGCCGATCGCGTAATCGAGGTTCTCGCCGGTAATACCTGCGGTATGAAAAAGACCTCTTGCGCCGATCAGCTTACGCGCGCTATCGAGGCCGCTCGCGCCGAGATCGCCT
>UQZI01000045.1 GCA_900545555.1 uncultured Collinsella sp. | reverse complement strand
GCAAGCAATACAGGGGGCTCTGCATGCCAATTGAAAAAGTTCCATTCTTGCAAAACACTTCAGGCTCGGTAATTGACAACCGCCACGAAGCTTATATGGCTGCCCAGCAATCCATCGCCCGCGGCTACGATGACCTCGTAAACGACCGCGTGCGTCCCTGGAAACAAGCGAAGACCGAGGCGGATCGGATGCGAGCCATCAGGTAAGGTCGCCCCTCCCCCATGTAACCATCCTGTAAATCATAGCGGCGCAGTCGAGTTTTACCGTGATGCGGTCGCGCCTGGCGCTCCACTGTGCTAAAGTATCCCGAACGTTCAAACGACTACGAGGGGGACTAGAAGATGGCACGTGTGCACAACTTCTCAGCTGGCCCGGCCGCACTGCCCACAAGCGTGCTCGCCGAGATCGCCGACGAGATGATGGACTACCGCGGTTGCGGCATGTCCGTGCTCGAGATGAGCCATCGATCTAGCATGTACCAGCAGATCATCGACGACGCCGAAGCTACCCTGCGCCGCCTGCTGAGCATCCCCGACAACTACCGTGTCCTGTTTTTGCAGGGCGGCGCCACGCTGCAGTTTGCGGGCATTCCCATGAACCTCATGTGCCGCGGCCGCGCCGGCTACGTCGTGACCGGCAACTTTGCCAACAAGGCGCACCAAGAGGCCGCCAAGTACGGCGAGGCCGTGCTGCTCGCAAGCTCCGAGGAAACCAACTTCGACCGCATCCCCGACATGGCCGACATCAACGCGCGCATCGCCGCCGAGGCCGCGGGCGACGGGCTCGACTACGTCTACATCTGCCAGAACAACACCATCTTTGGCACCATGTTCCACGAGCTGCCCGATTGCGGCGACGTGCCGCTGGTCGCCGATGTCTCGAGCTGCTTTTTGTCGCAGCCGCTCGACGTCGAGCGCTACGGACTCATCTACGCCGGCGCGCAGAAAAACGCCGGTGCCGCAGGCGTGACCGTAGTCATCGTGCGCGACGACCTCATCGCCAAAGGCCCCGCCTTTGCACAGACGCCGCAGTACGTGGATCTTAAGACCCAGGCCGCCAAGGGTTCCATGCTCAACACGCCCAACACCTTTGGCATCTACGTATGCGGCAAGGTGTTCCGTTGGGTTGAGCAGACCGGCGGACTTGCCGCCATGGCCGAGCGCAACTGGGCCAAGGCCAACCTGCTCTACGACCTGCTCGAGCACAGCGAACTGTTCCACGGCACCGCGCAGGCCGACAGCCGCTCCATCGCCAACGTCACGTTCCGCACCGGCGATGCCGACCTCGACGCCGCCTTTGTCGCAGGCGCGGCCGAGCACCAGATTCAAAACGTCAAGGGCCATCGCCTGGTGGGCGGCATGCGCGCCAGCGTCTACAACGCCGTGAGCCTAGAGGACGTGCAGGCACTGGCCTCGTACATGAAGGACTTCGAAGCACAGCATAGTTTGAGTCCGCGATCTAACTAGCCCGCAACGCGCGGGCCGACCAGCCACTTCAAACCACTTGTTGTAAACAAACCTGCTAAGGAGTTTTCCATGCGCAAGATCAAGACCATCGACGACATCACTAAAGACGGCGAAGTCGAGTTTGGCGAGGGCTACGAGTTTGTGAGCACCGCCGAGGAGGCCGACGCCATCCTGATGCGTTCGACCGACCTGCACGGCTACGAGCTGCCCGAGGGCATCCGCGCCATCGCCCGCTGCGGCGCCGGCGTCAACAACATCCCCGTCGAGGAGTACGCCAAGAAGGGCGTCGTCGTCTTTAACTCCCCCGGTGCCAACAGCAACGCCGTCAAGGAGCTCGTCCTGGGCATGCTGGTGCTTTCGAGCCGCGGCGTCGTGCAGTCGATGAACTGGGTGCGCAACAACGCCGACGACCCCGAGATTCAGGTCGATGCCGAAAAGGCCAAGAAGGCCTTTGTGGGCCGCGAGCTCAAGGGCAAGCGCATCGGTGTCATCGGTCTGGGCAACGTGGGCTCCAAGGTCGCCAACGCCTGTGTCGATCTGGGCATGGACGTCTACGGCTACGACCCGTTCATTTCCGTCGAGCACGCATGGGTGCTGAGTCGTGAGGTGCAGCGCGTGGGCACGCTCGAGGACCTCTGCCGCGGCTGCGACTACCTCACCGTGCACGTGCCCAGCAAGGCCGATACCATCGGCATGATCAGCACCGAGCAGATCGACCTGCTGGCCCCGGACGCCGTGCTCATCAACTACGCGCGCGAGACCATCATTGACGAGGACGCCGTCGACGCTGCCCTGCGCGAGGGCAAGCTCAGCTGGTTTAGCTGCGACTTTGCCACGCCCAAGACCGTCAAGATGCCCAACACGTTTATCACCACGCATTCGGGCGCCGGCACCGGCGAGGCCGAGGCCAACTGCGCCGACATGGCCATCAGCGAGCTCAAGGATTACCTGGAAAACGGCAACATCGCGCACAGCGTCAACTACCCCGCCTGCAGCATGGGCAAGGCGCGCGCCGCAAGCCGCATTGCCTGCCTGCATGCCAACGTGCCCAACATGATCGGCCAGATCACGGCCATTCTCGCCAAGGACAACGCCAACGTGCAGCGCATGACCAACGAGTCCGCTGGCGAGAACGCCTACACCATGTTCGACACCGATGAGCACCTGGACGGCAGCACGATCGAGGCGCTCAAGCAGATTCCGTCGATGTATCGCGTGCGTGTGATCAAATAGCGCCGGTGCCAAGCCTGCCAGGCAGGCCATGAAGCCCATTCGGCCCCCGTTTTCACGAAACGGGGGCCGATTTTGTTGCTCCGGACGACTTTAAAATGATACCCAGAACAAGTTTTTTCAGATAATCGATAGTGAGGCTCAAGTCGCTAAGCACACCCGCTTTGATAAACAGCTTTATCAGGGACTTTAGTAGGTAAAAATCGATCTCTATGTGCCGAATGTAAGTTGACTGTCCATTTTCCGAAACAACTTATTCTAGATAGCATTTTTAAGGCCCCTCCAAGGCGAAATATAAGTCTTTTTGTGACCAAAACTCTAGTCCGCGCGACCGTTTTCCACCCGCGCGGCTACATTCCTGCCCAATCGATAAAAATCTCCTCACGAAGCCGCCGTTCGAGCTCCTGCTGTCGCGGCGTCTTGTCTTTCAGCGGCACATCGAGATAGGCCATGATGAGCTCCATCACCACGCGGAAGGCATCGGAGTCGGCCAGCTGACCATAGGTCATCAGAATGACGGGATATCCCATCGCTTGCAGCGCCGTCGTTCGATCGGAGTCCGAAATCTTGGATTCAATGGATCCGTGAATGGCTTTACCCTGGCATTCAACCAGACACTCTCGGCTGCCGTCCTTATTTGCCAGCAGGATATCGGCATAGCGCCTATCAAGCCCCGAAATCAGGCGGGCGCTGCGCGTCAAGCGAATCTCGACGTTATTGGTAAGGCGCAGCCCTTCGCCGCCGCGCAACCTCGTAAGGCCAAACAGCATCGAAGCCTGGACCTCGAGCGGCGATGCCGCCACCCCCCTAATGCACTTCGCGGCACGTGTGAACGATTTAGCGCCGCGGAGCCCCCGGACCTTATCGACGTACTCTGTAAGTTCAGAGAACTCGATCAAGGGCGGTCGTTTCCACAGGTCCGTTGGATTCCCCGAGACATCCTTTACATTTTCCCAACCCAACCGTGCGTCACCCCACCGGTCCCCATATGCCTGCACAAGTGCCGACTTTACCTGAGGCGCAATCTTGCACACGGCAAAGGTGCCGCACATCTCATACATGCACATGATTAAACGCTCGTTTGAGACCGAGGAAGCCAGGGTCAGCAGGGTAAAGAGCGGGGACGCGACATCGAGGCCAAACTCTGTCTGTCGCATGGAATCAAACGGCCTCTCCCCGTTCCAAACATGCCTGACAATGCGATCGCCCTTACGTCCGCAGCTGCCCTGCGCCAACACGTGTAACGGGGTGCCCAGGAAATGCGTGACGAGCGGATGCTCACATAGGTGCTCCCTGCGCGGATCGTCCGCAGAATCGGGCAGGTCCGGCATTATTGCCAAGACCTGTGGAGGTATCCGGTGATACCGAAAGGCAGATATGTCGCACAGCATGTCGTCCATGAAGGGTACGTACCCGCTGCGTCGCTTGTGAACCCGCTCGGACGGCAAACGCACTGGCTCGGCCTGCGAACGGTAAATACTGCCACGCCCACGTCGCGGATCTCTCAGGAGGCTTACAATCGGTTTGGAAAGCAAACTGATTGTGAGGTTGCATATGGTTGATGAGGACTTTGCCTGGCGGCTTACGCAAGGACTCGTGCGGATCGACAGCTCAGACCCGGGCGCGTATGAGGACGAGATCGAGCGCTTCATTAAGAGGCTCATTGAGCAGCAGCTGGCACAACTTGATAGTTCTGCGCTCGATGCCGTGCAGATTGAGGAGCTCGAAGTGCTGCCCGGGCGCCGCAACCTTAAAGTCACCGTGCCGGGCCAAAGCGACGAGCCGCGGCTGATCTATATCTGCCACATGGATACCGTCACCTTGGGCGATGGCTGGGACGCAGACATCGAACCGCTTGGGGCGGTTGTGCGCGACGATAAACTCTATGGCCGCGGTGCCTGCGATATGAAGGGTGGCCTGGCCTGCGCTATTGCCGCACTGATCCATACGCTCGAGCGCGTGGCGGCGGATGGCGCGCTGCCACGCCGCGGCTTTTCGCTCATCTGCTCGGTCGACGAGGAAGACTTCATGCGCGGCTCAGAGGCCGCGATCGATGCTGGCTGGGTCGGCTCGCGCGAATGGGTGCTGGACACCGAGCCCACCGACGGGCAGATCCAGGTGGCGCACAAGGGTCGCACGTGGTTCGAGATCGAGATGGCCGGCGTCACGGCTCATGCAAGCCAGCCTTGGAAGGGCGCCGACGCCGTCGCCGCCATAGCCGAGGTCGTGTGCTCGCTTCGTCGCACGTTTGCGACGCTGCCTTTACATGAGGAGCTGGGGCCATCGACCATCACGTTTGGACAGATCGAGGGTGGCTACCGTCCCTATGTCGTGCCCGACCACGCTAAGGTCTGGGTCGATATGCGCCTGACCCCGCCGACCGATACGGCCGCCGCGACGCGCATGGTAGAGCAGGCCATTGTCGCCGCCGAAGCCGCGGTCCCAGGCTGCCATGGAAGCTATACCGTGACAGGCGACCGCCCCGCCATCGAGCGCGATCCGGCCTCTCCCCTTCTAGCTGCGCTCAAGTGCGCAGCAGACGATGTGACGGGCACGGGCACGGCCGTCGGCTTCTTTACCGGCTACACCGACACCGCCGTCATTGCCGGCAAGACAGGCAACCGCAATTGCATGAGCTACGGTCCCGGGTCGCTCGCGCTCGCACACAAGCCCAACGAATATGTGCCCCATGCCGATATCGTTCGTTGTCAGCAGGTGCTAATCGCGCTCGCCGATAACGTGCTCTGGGACGCGAGCGGCCAAGTTGGGGCATAATAAGCCGCGAACAAACCGACTCGTGCGTTAGGACCGCCCATGAAAGCACTTCCGTTTCCCTGCATCCGCCCGGCTCAGGACCGCGTACTCGAGGCGCTGCCTGCAATGGGCAGCATCCTGAGCGGCAACGATGCTCTGCGCGGAGCCCTTGCCGATGGCCTGATGCTCAAGGACCCGGGTGCGGCGTATTACGTGTACGAATGCTCGGGCGAGCCGGGACGCGTGACGGGTGTCGTGGCGATCTGCCCGACGAGTGTACTTGCGGACGGCAAGGGCGATGCCAGCGCCGACGTGGCCGCCGCCGCGCGCGCGATCGCCGAGCTCAAGGTGCAGCCGCGCCCCGTGTCGCTCGCCTACGAGGCCTCGCCCGTCATGGATATCATCCTGGGCGCCGCCAAAGAGGGCGCGTCGCTCTACGCCGTCACCGACCCCGCGGGCATTACGCACCGCGCGTGGGAGGTCAAGCGCGAGGACGCCGTCGGGGCCATCCGCGCTATGCTCGACCAAGCACCGGAGCCGGCACTGACCGACGACCCCGCCTACGCCGCCGCTCTGACCGGGGCGTCGCAGCTGCTGGCCGATGAGGCCCGTGCCGCCGGAACGTACACCGGCAAGGAGCCGTTCAACTTTACCGTTGCCGTGCTCTTCCCCGCCGCGCAGGTCAGCGGCGCCGCGCCGCAAGTTCCGACAGGTCTGCTCACGCACCAGGTCGCGCGGTTCTAGCAAGACCAGACCGCCCAGCACAAAAATCGGCAGCTCAACAAACAGGGGGCGGAGATGCAGCAGGTACATGCATCTCCGCCCCTTTTGCGTCGAGAAGTAAGTCGGCGACCCGCACCGCCACGCCCAAACTACCCGCGCTGCGGACCCGCGGCAGCCACGAGCGGCTCAAGCCCCAGCTCGCGCGCGTAGTCTTCCTGCGTAAAGATCTCAACCAGTTCAAACGTATCGGTCGTATCGTCAAACACGAAATGCAGCACCGAGCAGTTGCCCGGCACGCGCTCGCGCTCGTCGGCCTCCGTGCCCTTCACGTGATCCAAAAACTCCTTGATGGCCGACCCGTGGCTCACCGCGAGCACGCACGAATGGTCCGGGCGTCGCATAAGATCGGTCAGCGTCGTCACCATGCGCTCGCGCACCTGCATCTGGCCCTCACCGCCAAACTGGCGATAGAAATCGCGCCACGGGCGCTCGGGCATAAGCATCACGCGCTCGGCCTCAAAGTCGCCAAAGAACCACTCGCGCAGACCGTCCAGGCGCTCGTACGTCATGCCCGACCACAGGTTGGCGATGGTCTGTTCGGTGCGGTGCAGCGTAGAGGTGTAGGCGTGGTCGGGCTCAATGCCGCGCGCACGCAAGAACATGCCGGCACGCGCCGCCTGATCGCAGCCCAGCTGTGTGAGCGGCGAGTCACTCCACCCCTGAATGATACGCTTAAGGTTGAATATCGTCTGTCCATGACGGACCAGATACAGATCTTTATTCATAGGGGTCCTTTCGTTCGTTACCAACCCAAGAGCGAAAACGCCCCATCGCAATAGCCAAAATGAAGCACGGCACCGTTGTCGGGCAGCTCTCCCCCGCCAGTCACATACTCAAGAAACTCCTGGCAGGCTGAGCCGTGGGAAACCGCCAGCACGCAGTCGTGCTGCGGCCTGGCCATGATGCGGGACAGCGCCGCGACCATGCGCGACTGAAGCTGCACTTCCGACTCGCCGCCAAAGGCCACCGGATAATCGCCCCAGGGCTGCGGCGGCATCTCGCGATTTGATGTGCCCTCCAGCGAGCCAAAATGCCACTCACGCAGGTCATCGACCAGCTCAATGGAACGGCCCTCGCCAACGATAAGCTCGGCCGTATGCCGCGCCCGGCCCAACGGCGAGGAATACACACGATCAAAGGCCACGCCACGCGCCGCAAACGCCGTACGCGCCGTCAGCGCCTGCTCGCGCCCGCGCGCCGTAAGCGGCGAATCGTGCCAGCCCTGCAAAATGCTCTGCACATTGAGCTCAGTCTGCCCATGCCGCACCAAATACAGATCTGCCACACACCCTCCCCTCGTACCACCACAAAGGGGACAGGAGCCTTTGTGGTGATTTTGCCGCCGGATTGCACCGCAACGACGCACAACTACAGCAGCACGTCGGCAAGCGGACGCTTGGGTACGTGGTGCACCCGCGCTTCGTCGCGCCAATAATTGATGGAGCCGTCGGGGTTGGAATCGATCGCATCGATCACCTGTGTCTCGGCCGGAATGCCAAACGCCATGATCAGCTTGAGCTCATACTTGTCGTTATCGAGCCCCATGGCATCGATCGCATGGGGCGTAAAGGCCTTGAACATGCAGGCTGCCACCTCGGGCGTGGCGCTGCGGGCGGCGAGCATCATCGTCTGTGCGGCAATGCCCGTGTCGACCTCAGTAATGGGAGCGACAGGCTTGCCCGGAACGGCGCGCTCGGCCAGAATCGCGATGTAGCCGGTCGGGCGCTCACCCTCGGCAGGACCCGGCCAATCCTTAAGTGCGCCGGCCCATGCGAGCTCGTCAAATACACGCGCGCAATCCTCGGCACCGCTCACCACATGAAGACGAAGACGCTGAGCATTGGCACCACACGGGGTCAGGTGCGCCAGCTCCGCCAGCTCGAGCAAAAACTCGCGCGGCACGCGCATGGACTCGTCAAAACGGCGGCACGTGCGGGCGCGGCGGACCAGCGCGTCAAACGTGTCCAGGCCGAGCTTTTCGCAACCTTGCTTCGCCATCGACTCAGCGCTTACCGGCGCCTCGGGAACTGCTTCGTTCATAGGGACCCCCAATACAAGCCAATTGTCCTTAGGAAAATCTAACCTAAAACGTAGGCAATAACGAACAGGGCTGCAATGTTCTACACCTGTTGAATAGAAAATCGCGACGTGGGGAACAACGGAAACAATTCAGGGCCTTTGGGTTACGTTTCGCCCTCCCCGACCCATACGCCAGCGCCTTTAGGCGATACTGGTTGTAACGATCAAGGCTTACGCCGCACGGAAAGGAGACATTATGGGCATCTTTAAGAACGATGACCAAAAATCGAGCCAGTTTGGATTTGACGAGAAAAGCATGGCGGGCAAAGCCGTCAAGGCCGTGCGCTGGATCTACGCCATCACGGGCGTCGTGGCGCTCATTGCTGGCATCGCGCTGCTTTTTGCACCCGCCAAGTCCCTCGTCTTTTTGACGACCGTCCTGGGTTTTTACTTTGTAATCACCGCTGCCATCAGGCTGTTCACTGCCATTTTTGAGCCGCTGCTGCCCACTGGCTGGCGCGTGACGAGCATCATCTCCAACCTACTCATTATCCTGGGCGGCGTCATAATCCTGCGCAACCAGGCCTTCTCGACCGCGACACTCACCACGATGGTGGTTATCGTGGCCGGCTTTGGCTGGATTGTCGAAGGTGTCATGTCCATTCTGGAGTCCGAGCTTTCGTCCAACCGCGCCCTCGCTATCCTGAGCGGCGCACTTTCCATCATCGCCGGCATGTTCGTGTTTATCTATCCGCTGTGGTCGGCCAAGATGCTCGTCATCTTTAGCGGCGCCGCGCTGCTGGTGTTTGGCGTAACGCTGATTGTTCGCGCTATTCAATTTGGCAAACTGGTGCACTAGATGCCGCGAACGCTCTTTATTGATGCCGACGCCTGCCCGGTCACGCGCGAGTCGATTGACTGCGCGCGGCGGGCGGGCGTCGCCGTTGTTATCGCCGGCAACAGCACGCAAAACCTGGAACGGCACATTCGCCGCGACGACCCGCGCGATGCCGAGCACGCGCGTCGCGGCTTTTGGGTCACGACGCGCGACGTGAGCGTGGGCGCCGACAGCGCCGACTTTGCCATTGTCGAACGCCTGCAGGCGGGCGACGTGGTCGTGACGCAGGACATTGGCTTGGCGAGCATGGTGCTCGGGCGCGATGCCGCCGCCATCGGTGTGCGCGGGCGCGTGTACGACAAGGCGACTATCGATATGCAGCTGTTTATTCGCCACGAGGAAAAGAAGGTACGCCGCGCCGGCGGACGCACTCGCGGTCCGGCAGCATTTACCAGCGAAGACCGCGCCCGCTTTAAACGCAACCTCACCGAGTTGCTGCACTAACCAAGGTAGGTTTTTGGGACATGCCTAATAATCTACCTTTTTGTTTTGCCGATTGACGCGCATCCAACGCCCTGGTCATGGCGGTGGAATTTATGGCATGTCCTAGTTTTACGGCATGCCCCAAACATCCACTTAGAACCCAAAGGCGGAAAGGATAAGGCCCCAGCCAGCGCCGATGACGTACATCATGATCAGGAACACGACATTTTCGCGGGCGCTGCGGTTGGTGCGGAACAGCACCAGATAACCCACGCCGGCGGAAATGAGCGTGCCGGCGAGCATCGGCGCCAGTTGCAGCGCGCCTTCCAGATACAGCTGTGTAATGACCACGCTCGCCGAGCAATTGGGAATCAGCCCGACAAGCGCCGAACCCAGGACAGCGAGTGTCTCGTTGCCGCGCAGGAACTGCTCGATCGCGGACTCGCCGAACGTCTCGAGCACGGCGACCAGAATCAGCGTCACCAGAAAAATGAATACCGAGACCTGCACGGTGTGCGAGATCGCACTGCGGATGATCGACAGGACAGGCGTCCCTTCGTGGGAGTGGGAGTGACCGTGACCATCATGGTGTTCATGTTCGCCCTCATGACCGTGATCGTGGCCATGTCCGTGTTCGTGCTCGTCCTCGTCTTCATCACAACCGCAATGGTCGCGCTCGCACAGCTCGTGGATGTGGTCGGCGCTCACGCCTGCCTCGGCCACCTCGTCGATGATGTCACCGCCGCTGTGGTCGTCGTGCGCGCAGTTCACGTGGGCCGGGTTGGCCGCGGTTCCCAGCACGGTACGGCGAATCGCCGCGTGCGCGCGGGCGTTACGGCGCAGGCCGCGAATGGCAGCGTCCACGATAAAACCCGTGACCAGTGCGATCAGCGCTTTCGAAGCCAAAAGCATCGCCATAGTCTGCACGGGAACCTGCTCGGCAAGTAGCAGCGGCAGCATCTCGTCGGAGGTCGAAAGGAACACCGCCACCAACGTGCCCAAGGTCACGACACGGCCGGCGTACAGCGTGGCCGCCATGGCCGAAAAGCCGCACTGCGGCACCATGCCCAGCAGCGAGCCAACCACGGGACCCGCAGCGCCGGCGCGCTTGATAGCGCCGTTGACGCGGTCGCCCGCAACGTGCTCAAGTGTCTCGAGAGCAAGATACGTCACCAACAAAAACGGCACCAGCGACAGCGTGTCCTTGCCGGCGTCGAGCAGAATATCAATCAGTAAATCCATGACGGATGGAACCTTTCGTGTCTTTCGGCAGCATTGTAAAAGTCCTAGCGGTCAACTAGGGTATTGTAGTTGTCCCGGGCGCGGTGCCAATAGTTGCCTATGGTAAACTATCATCTCGCCATAACTCAGTAGCCTCGAGCCGCACAACGCGGCCCGTCCAAGGAGTAGCATATGAACGTATCGCAAGCACTCGAATACGAGCGCCAGCCGTTTATCCCCATGTTTATCTACGGCGACCACGGCGCCATGGAGTCCGAGCGCCAGAAGGGCGAGGAGGCCCTCAAGGTGCTCGAGACCGAGTACTTTACCGCCGAGGGCGACCCCGGCTTCGACTTTGCCACCGTGCGCGACCTGGCCGACCGCAACCGCGACCTGTGCGACCAGATTGGCGAGGCGCGTCTGCGCAACGTGACGCCCGCGACGCTCTCGCGCGGCCTGTCCGATACCGACACCTGCGCCGCCATCGGCAAGATGCAAAAGCGCACCGCCGCGTCCGTTATGCGCGAAATCCGCGGCGACCGCGACGCGCTCGGCGTGGCCTACGCCCGCAAGCCCATCCAGGGCACCGTGCTCGGTATCGACATCGAGACCACCGGCCGTGCACCCGAGCGCGGCTATATCATCAACGTGGGCTGGGAGATCATGGAGCTCACCAGCGACGCCGTCCCGCATGACGCCGAGGCACACTACTGCGGCCTGCCCGACATCTACCGCGGCGAGGATGTGCCGTTGTCGAATATCCACCACATCACCTGGGACGACATCGACGGCAAAAAGCCGTTCCGCGAGAACAAAGAGCTGCAAAAGCAGCTGCTCAAGCTTATGAAGAAGTACCCGTACATGGCACACAACGCCGCCTTTGAGGACAGCTGGTTCAAGATCCACCTGGACGGCTACGCCGAGGCACGCCGCGCCGGCAAGATCATCGTCATCGACTCGCGCCAGATCTGCCGCAGCCTGGACGCCGACGTGCGCTCGCTCCCCCGCGAGTCCGCCCCAGCCGCGCTCGAGAACTGGGCGCGCCGCCGTGGAACCCTCGCCGCCGACGCCAACGAGCAGCACCTGGGCCTCGACGACACCGACCTCATGCTTCGCACGGTACAGGCCGAGTTCAACCTCAAGAACCTGTTTGCGAAATAGCAACGTCTGAGACAAACACTGCTTGCTCACGAGCGGCCTCGCAGCGGGAAACACCGCAGCGGGGCCGCCCTACGTTCCACAGATAGATCTGCCATCACAAATTCTGAACCCTCATTTTGAACGATTTCGGCCAATTCCCGACACGTAATTCGTTGTCGGATGGTGATGCATCGATATCAAATGTGCAGCAATTGAGTTTTTATATGCTATAGCTAAGCTGCGAGAACATTGATTTTAGGCGTGCCAGCCCATAATCGCGTCAAGCTTTTGGACAGCATTTGGTTAGGCCCCTAAAACGGCTTTCCCACTCAGCGCCATCAACACGGCATTAGCTGACACGATATATACCATGAGTATCGTATTGTCACATACCACTGCAAAAGCGGTCTACCAGGCCGCGCATTCGGCTTCTGCGAAAGACACCGAGCCCTGTAACCCTGCCGCGATTTACGGATCATGTCCCACCGGAACGCTCCTTGACGCAGCCGCAGAATGGCTCACCAAACACGATGTTTCCCTCGACGCAAATGATTGCCTCGAGGTAATGGTGTTTGATCGCAAGAATGCGCGCTATGCAACGAACTGTCAATGCCACGTTTCGTCAAAACGATTCTCGAACTCACGCTTTATAGAGCTCAAAGATGGCATCTTCATTGTTGGCGTTGAGCTTTGCGCACTTCAGGCCGCCACCTATCTCCCTTTTCGCGAACTGGTGGAGTACTACTTTGAATTGTGCGGCGCTTACTCCCTTGGAACCGACTCTTCCACCTCGTATAACGAGCGTTTCGCGCTCACCTCGACCGAAAGGTTAAAACAGTTCTTTAATTCCATTACCAGATGCGACGGTCTGGCCCTTGCCCGAAAGGCGATCCAATGTGTGCGCGACGGATGCCGGTCTCCTATGGAAACGGCCTTTGTCATGATGCTAACGCTGCCTAAAAGCGAAGGAGGGCTTGGTATTAAGGGAATTGAGACCGATTACGAGGTGCAGGTCACCGCTGCCGCAAAGAATCTCACGAGACGCAAAAAGTTCTTTATGGATGCGTATCTAAAGAAATCTCGCACAGACATTGAATACAACGGGTTTTATCACGACGCGGAAGAAGACCGCGCCATCGATGAGGAGCGCAAGAATGCGCTTGCGTCCATGGGATACGGAATCATCACCGTCAGTCGTTATTCCTTTATGCATGCCAGCGCTTTCGTTAGGGTCATGGAGGCGATCCAACGGAAAGAGGGCATACGTCCCTCGCGTCTGCCAAAAGACTTTCAAATCATGCAAGAGAACCTGAGACAGTTTGTGCTCAGAAGGTTTATAGAAGAGAAAAAGCGAATTCAGAAGCAGCTTCGCCAGGATTCCGAAGATCGTCAACGAATCGACCTCGAAAAAGTAACACTCGAAGGCATCACGCTGGATGACCCGACAATAAATGAAGTTCCGGCAATCGATGACATGCAGACTGTCGAATCCGACAGCCCATCATTTGCCCAAATAAGCAGCCTCGCGCCCGAGGGCAGAATCTTCGGGGCCGGAAGCTAGACCGGCTAACAAGGTGGGTACCCTAGCGATGTGCAAAATTGCGAGTATTCAGCAGGGTCGGCCCTCCAGCACCCACAAGTTAATCCAAATGAAAAACAAAAACGCTATCGAACGGGAACGTTAGGCAACATTTGAGGAAGACCTTGTCTGTTTACCGCCCTTGGATAACTCTTGAGCGGCTTTATTTGGCCTGGAATAGATTAACGGACCCCCTATAGTTGCAGAATACTCCAATTTTTGCACGGCGCGGGGGCACCCACCCCGGCATCGGCTATCAAAACCGCTCAGTCCGGAATCTCGTCCACTATTCCCCATCATTTTATGCGACGAATTACCTGTACGTCATTGACATATGAACATGCGCTCATATAATCGGAAGTAAGTTATATGAGCGCATGTTCATATGAAAGGATATTGCAATGAGCATCCGCGTTGATGAAACGAAACCCGACATCGAGGCCACCGAGCCCGTGATTCCCACCAGCTGCTCGCCCGAGGACCTTCCCGACGAGGAGCTGTTGTACGACCTGGCCGACCTGTTCAAGGTCTTCAGCGACACCACACGCATCAAGATTCTCTATGCCCTCATGGGTCGCGAGCTCTGCGTGGCTGACATCGCCGAAGCGACCGCGACCTCGCAGTCTGCGGTGTCGCACCAGCTGCGCACGCTTAAGCAGTCGCACCTGGTCAAGTTCCGCCGCGACGGCCGCAACATTCTCTACTCGCTCGCCGACGATCATGTCTACACCATGCTCAACCAGGGCATGAGCCATATCTGCGAATAGCAATCAACCACGGTATCAGCGCGGCCGGCACCCAGACCGCTAACACAGGGAAAGGAACCCACCATGAAAAAGCAGTTTAAGCTCGACGAGATCGATTGCGCCAACTGCGCGCGTGAACTTCAGGACGAGCTGGCTAAGCTCGATGGCGTCAAGTCCGTTTCGGTCAACTTTATGACCCAGAAGCTGACGCTCGAGGCCGACGACGCCGAGTTCGACGAGGTCCTGGACCGCGTCGTTGAGTTCACCGCCGATGCCGAGCCGGACTGCGAGATCATTCTCTAACCCGCGCATACGTTGACCTGTAAGGCCGCGCTTGCCGCGGCCTTTGCTCGCGAAATTATATGAGCAAGTGTTCATACACTCAAATGGGAGGTTTGAATCATGGCGGCCGCCGATTCCAAAAAGAAAAAGAAGAAGCGCAAGAAGAAAGAGTCCCTTGAGCACAAGCGCAACCGCATCCTGGTAGCACTGGGCATTTTTGCCGTTGTTTATGCCCTCGACGAGCTCGGCGCCCTCGCTATCGCATTTGGGGAGCCCGGCAACATCTACGCCAGCTTTGTGCTGTTCCTCGTGCCGTTTTTGATTGCCGGCTACGACGTACTGCAAAAGGCATTCAATAACATCCGCCGCGGCAAGGCCTTCGACGAGAGCTTCCTCATGGCCGTCGCGACCATCGGCGCGTTTGCCATGGTGCTCTTCCCCGACACCGACCCGCACATGGCCGAAGGTGCCGCTGTCATGCTGTTCTACCAGGTCGGCGAGTTGTTCCAGGCATACGCCGTGGGCAAGAGCCGCAAGTCGATCAGTGCCATGATGAACATCGCGCCCGACTACGCTAACGTCGAGCAAGCCGACGGCACACTCGAACAGGTCTTTCCCGATGACATCGCCGTCGGCACCGTGATCGTGGTCAAGCCCGGCGAGCGCGTGCCTATCGACGGCGTCATCGTCGAGGGCGAAACCCAGCTCGACACCGCCGCACTCACGGGCGAGTCGGTCCCCCGCCCGGCCAAGACCGGCGACGATATCATCAGCGGTTGCATCAACATGACGGGCCTCATCCACGTGCGCACCACCAAGCCCTTTGGCGAGTCAACCGTCGCGCGTGTTCTGGAGCTCGTGGAGAATGCCAGCGAAAAGAAGGCGCGCACCGAGAACTTCATCACGCGCTTTGCCCGCGTCTACACCCCCGCCGTCACTGGCGCTGCCGCGGTGCTCGCGCTTGGCGGCGGCCTGGTGACTGGCGCTTGGTCCGATTGGATCCTGCGCGGCCTGACCTTCCTGGTCGTCAGCTGCCCGTGCGCCCTCGTGATCAGCGTACCGTTGAGTTTCTTTGGCGGCATCGGCGGCGCGTCCAAGCTGGGCGTTCTCATCAAGGGCTCCAACTACCTCGAGACGCTCGCCGACGTGGACACCATCGTCTTCGACAAAACGGGCACCCTCACCAACGGCACGTTCTCAGTCGTCGCGGTGCACCCCGAGGCTGGCTATACCGAGCAGTCGCTGCTCGAAGTCGTAGCCCTTGCTGAGTCGTTCTCCGATCACCCCATCGCGCAGTCCGTGCGCGACGCCTACCAGGGCGAGGTCGACCCCAAGCGCGTGAGCGACTCCGCCAACGACGCGGGCCACGGCGTGACGGCAACCATCGACGGCAAGCACGTCGTCGTTGGCAACGCCAAGATGCTCGGCGCGGCCGGCGTTGAAGCACCGGACTGCGAGGTTGTCGGCACGATCCTCCACGTGCTCGTTGACGGCGTGTACGCCGGCCACATCGTGATTGCAGACACCGTTAAGGCCGATGCGGAGCAAACGATTCGCGACCTGCATGCCGCCGGTATCAACCGCACCGTCATGCTCACGGGCGACCGCGAGGAGGTTGCAGCGTCTGTGGCCAAGCAACTCGGTCTCGACGAGTTCCACGCGCAGCTCCTGCCGGGCGACAAGGTCGAGCGCGTTGAGGCGCTACTCGCGGCCGAAAGTGGCAAGGGCAAGCTCGCCTTTGTCGGCGACGGTATCAACGACGCTCCCGTGCTTACGCGCGCCGATGTGGGCATTGCCATGGGCGCCATGGGCTCCGACGCCGCGATCGAGGCCGCCGACGTGGTGCTGATGGACGACAAGCCGTCCAACATTTCCCGCGCGATCCGCGTGGCGCGCAAGACCATGTCGATTGTTTGGCAGAACATAATCTTTGCGCTGGGCATTAAGCTGCTGATCCTTGTGCTGGCAGCGCTGGGTATCGCCAATATGTGGCTTGCCGTCTTTGGCGACGTAGGCGTGGCGATCATCGCTATCCTGAACGCCATGCGCGCGATGGGTGTCAAGAACCTGTAGCGCCTGTGGTCCCTCCGGCCGGGACCGGGCTTGGTTTTGAAAACGTCCTCGACCAATGAAGTGCCCCCGTTCTGCTCCTTCGGAGCTACGA
>UQZI01000044.1 GCA_900545555.1 uncultured Collinsella sp. | reverse complement strand
AAGCACATTAAGTGCTTTCCTTTGCGTGCGGAACTCGCGACAAACTTAACCGCCCCGCCCGGCAGGCGAGCTGCGATAACTGAGTCGGTCCAAGAAATATCGTACGAAAGGAATTCTGGCTGAATTACTGTTCGTATGTGAGATCCGGTTGATGGGGCTTTGTATGCCCAACTTGAGGACTGAGGAGTGTCCCGGGGTGCCGGCAGGAATGGAACGTCCCTAAGTGCCGGGCTGTATGAAAAAGGCGGGGGCTCCTGGTGGAGTCCTCGCCTTTGTTACAGGGGGCGATGAAATTCGCGTACTGTGGGATTAGACCAGGCGGGCGTTGATCGTCTTGGCGATCTCGGCGGCGTCGGTGGAACCCTTGACGGTGCCACGGAAGTCCTCGTCCATGAGCGCCTCGGCAACCTTGGACAGGATCTTGAGGTGCGTGGTGCCAGCCTGTGCACCAGGGATGAGCAGAGCGATGGCCACGTTGACAGGAGCGCCGTCCATGGTATCCCAACCGGTCACGCCGGACTCGTCCTTAACGACGATGACGGCAGCCTCGGTAATGGCGTCGGACTTGGCATGCGGGATGGCGAAGCCCTCCATCATGCCCGTGGTGCCCTCGGCCTCGCGGGCCAGGAAGGCGTTCATCACGGCGTCGGCGTCGCTGGCGATACCGGCCTTGACAGCCTGGTTGGAAACGAAGCTCAGAGCCTCGTCACGAGAAGCGAAGTCCTCGGCGACAAAGACATTCTCAACCTTCACGAAGTCGGCAGCCTCGGCCTTAGGGGCCTCAACGGCAGCGGCCTTGGAAGCCTCAACCGGCTTGGCTATAGGAGCGGCCTTCTGGTTCTTCTCGAAGTCGTACTTCTTGAAGGCCACGAACAGGATGCCACCGACAACAGCACCGATGAGGATCGCGAGGACCCAAAGCGGACCGTTCTCGACAACGGGCAGGACCAGGAAGCCACCGTGAGGCGCCGGATCGTGAACGTTGAACATAATGGTCAGGATCGAAGCGATAGAGGAACCGAGCATCATGATGGGCATGACCGGCCAGATGTTCTTGGTCATGAACGGAATGGCGCCCTCGGTGATGTGGGTGCAACCAAGAATGAGGTTGACGATACCGGCGTCGTGATCCTCCTGGCTGAAGTACTTCTTACCGACAACGACGGCGAAGGTGGTGATCAGCGGCGGAACGATGCAAGCTGCGGAGACGGCAGCCATGAAGTTGGTGCCGAAATTGTAGGTATCGGTGCCAACGCCGGCAGCCAGTGCCTCGGTGAGCATGGCGGTACCGGTGACGTAAGCAGCCTTGTTGACCGGGCCACCCATGTCAAAGGCGCACATGCAGCCGATGGCAAGACCCAGGACAACGGCGCCAGAGGCGGACAGGCCCTTGAGGAAGTCCATCATGGCGGTGTTGATGGCAGCCATGGGGCCGGAAATGCCGAGCATGACCAGGCCGACGATAGCCGTCGAGAACAGCGGGTACAGGAAGATGGCCTTGAGGCCGTCCAGGTTCTTGGGCAGACCGGCAAAGACCTTCTCGAGCAGCAGGATGACATAGCCAGCGAGGAAGCCGCCGACGATGCCGCCCAGGAAGCCGAAGCCCACGCCGGCGCCACCGGCGTCGATCATGCCGGTCTCGGCGTTAACAGGCAGGCCCTGGATGGCGATCATACCGGCAACAAAACCGGGGACGAGCGCCGGTCGCTTGCCGATGGATTCGGCGATGTAGGCGGAAAGCACCGGAACCATGAGGTTCATGGCGATGCCGCCGATGATCTTCAGCATCGCAGCAAAGCTGTTGTAGTCAGACGCCGTCGAATCGAAGGACGTAATGCCCCACAGGAACGAGACGGCGGTCAGGACACCACCGGCGACGACGAAGACCAGCATATGGCTGACGCCGTTCATAAGGTGCTTGTAGATGACGTGGCCGATAGACTCCTTCTCCTCGACCTCGTCCTCGACATCGGCAGCGGCTGCAACCGTGTTGTCGCCCTTGGCGGCGAGCGCGCGGTCAATCAGCTTACCGGCGGCCTCAACGGACAGAGCCTTGGAAACACCAACGGAAACCATGGGCTTGCCGGCGAAACGCTCAGCCTGGACATCCTTATCGGCTGCGACGACGACGGCCTTGGCACCGGCGATCTCGCTCTTGGTGAGCTCGTTCTCGACACCGACCTGGCCATGGGTCTCGACCTTAATGGTCAGACCTCGCTCGGCAGCTGCCTTCTCCAGCGCCTCCTTCGCCATGAAGGTGTGCGCGATGCCGGTCGGGCAACCGGTGGCGGCGATGATGTCAAACTTAGCCATGTGTCCCTCCTTTTTAAGTTTTGCGCCCGCAGGCGCTCCCCTACACGCGCGTCCTTGCGCGCTTTTCCACAACTGAAAGATACCAACCTACCGTCCGCGTGAGAAGAGACAAGGCGCAATTCTCCGGTGAAAGGTTCTTTCATAACCGTAAACGGTAGGTGAAAGTTTACCATCAACACTTGAAACGGCAAGGTGTATCTTGTTATTGAAAATCCCCCTATACTATGACATTACAAAACGATTCCGATTTTCATGCCAACCAGGAGCCATCCATGACCGATAGTAGCAAGAGCGCACTTTCCCTCATTAGTACCCATCAGGGATACAGCGAGTCCGAGCAGCGCATTGTCGACTATATATTGGAGCACCAGTCCGAGGCGCCGCGCCTGACGGCCGCCCAGCTCTCACGAGCCGCTGCCACGTCCGAGGCGACGGTTTCGCGCTTCTGCCGCAAGCTGGGCTTTGGCAGCTTCCGCAGCTTTCAGTTTTCGTTGGCGAGGGATTTGGAAAGCCAGCGCAACGAGGGCCTGACTGACGAAGTCTCGCTCGACAATATGGAGCAGAGCCTTAAGAACATCCTGGCTGCCAAGGTGAGCGAGCTTAATGCGACCATCGACGGGATCGACCACGATACGTTGGCGGCTGTTGTGCATGCCCTTAAGCATGCAGGGGTTACTGAGTTTGCGGCTGTGGGCAATACGAACGCGGTCGCGCTCGATGCGACATTTAAGTTTTCGCAGCTGGGCCTTCGCTGCATGGCGAGCACCATCAGCGAGACCTCGATTGGGTTTGCGCTCACGCTACGCCCCGGCGACGTCATCGTGCTCATCTCAAACTCCGGCAAATCGCGCCGACTGAATCGCATGGCAAAAGCTGCTCGCGACTGCGGTGCAACCGTAGTCGTCATCAGCAGCGACAGCAAATCCCCGCTCGCACGCCTGGCAGACTATACTTTTAATACCGTCAACCACGAGGCGTTGCTGACGACGGGCGACTTTGCGTTCTCCAAGATCAGCGCCACGATGATCATCGAAGTTATCTACAACTTCCTGCTGCCCGAGATTGAAGACGCTCGCGAACATATCAGCTACTACGAGGAGCTCATCCAGCCGGACAAGGTCGTTGAGTAAAACGCGTAGTGGGACAAAAATATCAGTCTATTTTGTCCCACCAACACCGCTGATACAACTTAGCCTCGAGCTTCTTCGAGCATCTGCTTTGCGTGGGCCAAGCTTGCCTCGGACTGATCGCCGCTCAGCATTCGGGCGATCTCTGCGGTACAGGCGTCTCCCGTCACCTCGTCCAGATGCGTCTGGGGAACATCGCCGGGTTCCTTGCTCACCACGTAGTGCTTATCGGCCATGACGGCGACTTGCGCCAAGTGGGTTACGACAATCACTTGATGCGTAGCGGCAAGATCGACCAGCACACCAGCAAGAGCACGAGCCGTGGAGCCGCCGACACCGGCATCGACCTCGTCAAATACCAGTGTATCGACGCCGTCAGCATTACCCAAGACCACCTTGCTCGCGAGCATAACGCGGCTGAGCTCGCCGCCCGACGCAATGCGGCGCAGGGGTCGCGGCGTCAAGCCGGCACCGCTGCGATACAAAAGCTCGTAGCTCGAAGGACCCGCCGGCGTCCACTCGGCGCGCGGAAGATCACGCGACTCCCAAACGAGCTCGGCGCCGCCCATCTCCAAGCGTGCCATCTGACGACCAACCTCGTGGCAGAAGCGCGGGGCAGCCGTATTGCGAGCGCGCTTAAGCGCCTTGGCAGCGGCAAACAACTCGCGCTCGGCAGCACCAAGTGATTCACGCGCCTTTTTGATCTGTTCATCGCCATCATCAACCAGGGACAGCAGCTCTTGAGAGCGATCGCGCATGGCGAAAACATCGTCCATAGTGGGACCCCACTGACGCAACAGGCCCTTGAGGTCGGAATACCGCTCACGCATGCGAGCGAGCTCGCGCGCGTCGAAGGCGATGCCATCGCGATAGGCACGAAGCTCGTTCGCGCAATCCTCAAGGGAGATACAAGCATCCGAAAGTGCATCGGCAATGTCGCCCAGTTTGCGATCGACGGTAGCCATTCGAGAAAGCTCTGCCACGGCACTGTTCACGGCATCGAGCGCTCCCCCTTCGGCGGCAAGCGATGCATGGGCATCGTTAGCCGTCGCCACCAAGACCTCGGCGTGCTCCGAGCGCGGCAGCAGCTCCTCGAGCTCCTCATACTCGCCCGGCTTGGGGTCGACCTCGCCGATGCGCTCGAGGGCAAAGCGCGCCTCCTCGACGCGGCTCCCCTGCGCACGTGAGGCCTCTTCGACGCGTCGAACCTCCTTGGCGGCAGCGCGCGATGCCTTAAAGCAGGCGCGATACGCATCCAGCGCCTCGAGCGCAGAGCGCCCTGCCCACGCATCGACCATCGCAACGTGATGCGCCGGGTCGAGCAAGCGCTGGTGCTCGTGCTGGCCGCACAGATCCATCATCACGCCAACGCGCTCCGAAAGCTCGCGCACACTGGCGATGCGGCCGTCAATCTTCACGCGGCTGCGGCCCTCGGCAGAAAGGCTGCGCTGGACCGTGAAGCCTTCCGTGTCGTGCGGGCCGTCGAACAAGCGCGCCTCGACACTCGCCAGCGCCTCGCCCTCGCGCACCGTCGACGAATCTGCACGCTCGCCCAAAATGAGCTTGAGCGCCGAAAGCAGCGCGGTCTTACCGGCGCCAGTCTCGCCGGTCAAAACCGTTAGGCCCGTACTCGGCACCAGCGTCGCCTCGCGAATGAGTGCAATGTTAGAAACCTGCAGCTCATCGATCATGACGGACTCCATAGAATACGCGGCTCACCGAGTTATAGAAGCTCTCGGGGCCGTAATCCAGCAGCAGAACATCTCCGGGCCCGCGGCGCACGGCCACGCTCTCGACCGTGCCATCGCAGGTAATAAACTGTCCGTCGATGGCAATCGCCGGCACGCTCGGGCGATCATCAGACATAAAGATCTCAACGACATCACTCGGCGAGGTCAAAAAAGCACGGGCCTGAATGGTGTGCGGCGCAATGGGTACGCAGACCATACCCGTATAGTCGGGGCTCACGATGGGGCCACCTGCACTGAGCGCGTACCCCGTAGAACCAGTCGCCGTGGACACGACCACGCCGTCGCCACGCAGTCGATCGATATGGTGGCCCGACACCGTGATGTCAAACTCAACCATATCGGACAGGGGACCGCGCGTAAGTGCCATATCGTTGAGGGCAAACGTGCGCACAACATCCTTCGTGCCGTCTTCGCGCACCGAAACGATATCGGCGGCGATGGTGGCGCGGCGGCTCACGTGGAGCTCGCCGGACAGGGCATCGCTCACAACCTGCAAAATGTCGCGCTCCTCGGGACTCGCGGCCGTCAAAAAGCCCAAATGACCATAGGAAAGACCCAAAATGGGAATCTCGCGATAGTTGAGGATGCGGGCAGCGCGCAGCAGCGTTCCGTCGCCGCCGAGCGTAATGACCAGGTCGGCATCGTCAACATCGGGCGCGCTTTGGATCTTGGAGCGCTGATCGGCAGCCCATGCCACCTCATAACCCTGGCGCGAAAGCCAAAGCTCGAGCATCAGGCCGCTCTCGACCGCCTCTTGCTTGTAGTAATTGGGAACCAGAAAGACCTTCATAGCATTGCAGCTTTCTCGCTCAAAGCCGATACCTGGGATTGCAGCTCATCGTCGGTGCGTTCACCAGTGGCAAACCTTGTGCCGTACAGGAAAAACTCAACGTTGCCCTTAGCGCCATGGATGGGCGACACGCACACGTCAAGCGGGAACAGGCCCTTGGCGGCAAAAAGCTCAATCGCCGCCACGAGCGTATCGCGGCGGACGGCGGAGTCGGTCACGATACCGCCGTCGCCCACCAGCGCAGCCGGCGCCTCAAACTGGGGCTTTACGAGCGTGCAGAACGAACCCGAAGGCTTCAGGCACGCCAGCACGGCGTCGATGATATTCGCGATGCTGGTAAACGAGACATCACATACAGCCAGGTCGATGGCACCGGCATAGCCAAGCTCAGGCAGCTGCGTCACGTTTGTGCGCTCATGCAGCGTCACGCGATCGTCCTGACGCAACGACCAATCAAACTGGGCGCGACCCACGTCCACCGAAACAACGGTCGCAGCTCCGCGCTTGAGCAGGCAATCGGTAAAGCCGCCGGTAGAGCAGCCTACGTCCAGGCAGGCAAGGCCCGTCGGGTCGATACAAAACGCATCGAGCGCACCCTCGAGCTTAAGGCCGCCGCGCCCAACGTACGGAATGCGCCCCTTCACGTGCAGAGGCAAGCCCGGGGTCACCTTAAGGCCAGGCGAAGTCAAACGCTCGCCGCCGCTAGAGACCAAGCCGGCCATAAGAGTGCGAAGGGCATCCGCGCGATCGGCGCAGATGCCCTGTGAAATCAGTTCGTCATCGAGACGCACGCGTTTCATGAATGCCATCAACCATTCGTATCCGGGGATGCAGCCTGTCTATCTTGGGACTCGTTTGCCGCATCCTCATCGTATTCCTGCTCGAGCTTGTCGGCCTCACGCGGCGTCAGCTCAAACTTGTCGACCATATCGACCGCGCGGGAGCCCAGCTCAATCGCTTCGTCAAACAGATCGAGTGAACGCTCCAAGGACGTATCCTTGGAGCGAACGGTAGCGATGATCTGGTCCAGACGGTCCGAGATCTCGTCAAAGTTGCGGACAGAACCCTCTGGCATGGCTACTCCTCGACGGAGTCGGCCTCGACGGCCTCAGCAGCGTCCACATCCTCGGCAAGTACACCGGCGGTAGCCTGAGCGGCAGCGACCTTGGCGGCCGACTCGGCAGCCTGCGCCTCCTCGCGAGCACGATCCTCGGCCAGCAGCTCCTGGTACAGGTCCTCACCCGGCAGCTCCTCGCTGCGCGCGATCTTGCCCAGCACGCCGTTGACAAACGATGCGGACTGGTCGGTGCCATAGGCCTTGGCAAGTTCGACGGCCTCGTTGATCACGATAGCGTCCGAGACCTCCTCGTCGGTGAGGAAGCGCATCTCGTAGACGGCGATACGCAGCAGATTGCGGTCGGCGCCGGGCATGCGCATAAGATCCCAGTTCTTGGCAACGGAGCGCAGAGCGCAGTCGATGCGGTCGATATGCTCGTAAGCACCGCGGCACAGCTCCAGCGCATAGGGGTCGAGGGGACCCTTCGAGATCAGGAAATCGCCCTCGAGGACGCGCTCGAGCGGGCTGTCCGTGGCCTCGGCCTGGAACAGCAGCTGCAGCGCCTGACTGCGGGCAAGCGTGCGCCCGCGATAAACCTTAAGGCTCAAAGGTTACTCCTTGGGGAAAACGAGGCCGTCGATGCAAACGTCAACGCGCTCGACCTCGACACCCACCTGGGCATCGATGGCGGCGACTACAGCGGCGCGAACGGCCTCGGCGAGTTTCTTGAACGGATAGCCAAAGAACACCACAACGCGCACGGTGAGTGCGAGCTTGTCGCCGACGACCTCGGCCTCGACCGCCGGCTCGGAAGCCGGGGCCTTGGACGAGAGCATCATGGAGACGAGGTTGGTGGCAAGGTCCTTGACGCCAACGGAGGCGATGCCCTCGACATCGGACACGGCGCGCGAGACGATGGCGGTCAGAACATCGGGCGAAATACCGATGCCGTCAATCTTGATTTCCTGGGGCATGAGTCCTCCTAGAAGAGTTGGTTGCTAGACGCGGGAGACGAACTTGCCGTCGCGGGTGTCAACCTTGATGACCTCGCCCTCGTTGAGGTACATGGGGACCTGGATGACGGCGCCGGTGTCGATCGTGGCCGGCTTGGTGGAACCCTGGACGGTGTCGCCCTTAAAGCCCGGGTCGGTCTGGACAATGGTGGTCTCGATGAACATCGGCGGGGTCACGCCCATAAGCTCATCGTCGGCAAAGAGCAGCTGGCAGATGTCGTTCTCGCGCAGCCACTTGGAGTTCTCGCCCACCATGTCCTCGGGAACAGGAACCTGCTCATAGGTCTCATTGTCCATGAAGATGTAGTCGGCGCCATCGTTGTAGAGGTACTGGAACTCACGGGTGGTGAGCATGACGCTCTCGAACTTGGTGCCGGCGTTGCAGGTGTTCTCGACGACGCGGCCGCTCTTGATGTCGCGGGTCTTGTAGCGCACAAACGCGCCGCCCTTGCCCGGCTTGACATGCTGGAACTCGACAATGGTGTAGACCTTGTCCTTAATGCGGAGACCGAGGCCGTTCTTGAAGTCGGCGGTAGAAATGGTAGGCATAGCGACCTTTCTTGTTATGGGCAGAACGCACAAGCGTCCAAATTACATACGAGCGAAATTATACACTTGCAGACGGCGCCTGCGGCGAGCGCATAAAAAGAGAACGCGGGGCGTCCGAATCGATCCGGACGCCCCGCCCCAAACTATCTACCGAAGTAGACTAGCAATCGAGGACGTGAAGGTCATGCGGGGTCTTGGTGAAGGGCTCATAGCCGTTCTCGGTGACCACGCCGTAGTCCTCCAGGCGCACGCCGCCCACGCCGGGCAGATACACGCCAGGCTCCATGGTGATAACCGAGCCGACCTCGATGATGTTCTTGCTGCGGTTGAAGTTGGGCAGCTCATGGATATCGATGCCCACGCCGTGGCCCAGACCATGGTTGTAGTAATCGCCATAACCGGCATCGCCGATGATCTTCTTGGAAAGCTTGAAAATGTCGTTGCCCTCGACGCCCGGATGGATTGCGGCGACGCACTCCTCGTGCGTACGGCGCACGAGCGCATAGAGGTCGAGCTGCTCCTGGGTAGGCTCGCCCATCACGACGGTACGAGTCATGTCGGAGCGGTAGTCGCAATAACCCGCGCCATAATCCATGAGAACGAAGTCGCCCTTCTCGATCACGCGGTCGCTCGGGACGGCATGCGGGTTGGCGGTGTTGGGGCCGCTCGCCACGATGGAGCCGAAGGCCAGGCTGTCGGCGCCGTTGGCGAACATAAAGTTCTCGAGCTCGTTGCGAACCTGCTTCTCGGTCATACCGGGCTTAATATAGCCGAGCATGTGCTGGAAGGCGGTGTCGGTGATCGACTGCGCATGGCGCATGAGCTCGATCTCCTCGGCGTCCTTGATGGCGCGCATCTTGCGAATGTCGTCATGCATCAGCGGCAACATGCAGGCGACGGAACGATCCTCCAAGCCACGCTGGATACCCTGGTAGAAATTGATCTGCATATCGTCCTCGACAGCGCAGACGCGGCACTTGTTGGCCGCGATCTTGCCGGCGACCCAACCGGGGATGGTGCCCTCGTCCATGTCGTAGACCCAGGGGCTGCCGGCGGGTGTGTTCTCCTCAAAACTGTTGAGATAGCGCGAGTCGGTATGGAACAGGCACTGGCCGGCCGTAATAAACGCAGCGTGCGGGAACTCGAAGGTGTAATCGAAGACGCCCTTCACGCCCGTAAGCCAACGAAGGTTGGCCTCGTCGCGCACGACGATAGCGTCGTAGCCGCGCTCAGCCATCAGGGCACGGACACGCTCGATACGACCGGCAGGACCGGCAGCAAACTCAGACATGCAGATTCCTTTCTTGTTGTCTTCATAAAGACGGGACGGGCTCAATCAGCGTACGGAATCGCGCGCGATTCGCAACCGATTGGAAACCCGCCCCTCAACATGATACGAAAGACGATGTATGTCAATAAATCCTAGAGAAGTTCTTTGCGAGAAGCCAAGTATGCGTGAGCATGGCGGTCGAGAACCTCGTCCTCAACGCTCGTTAGACGAATGGCGCCGAGCGCCGCGGGCAGCGGCAACATGCTGCGGTTCGAGCGGACAAACTGCTGCCTGCGGAACTCCTCGATATATGCGGCAGGCTCCAGATCGAAGGCAAGCTCCTCGATACCAAAGTCCTCCAGGCAGTCATCGACCTCAAAGACGTAATCGATATCGAAGTCGCAGGCATCATGTGCTAGGCGCGCCTCAAAGCGCATGCCCTCGGACAGCAGCTGGTAGGCAGGAACCTGCGCCGCGGCTTTGCCCAGGCAGACGCGCAGAGTACGCCCCCCTGTCTTGCCAAAATCGAGCGCATGGCGGGCGCTCGGGTTCGTGGCCATCAGTACGTCCTTACGGGCAGTCTGAGACCACTGAACGGCATTGACGAGCGCGACCTCCTCGCCCGCGAGAATCTCGGGAATGGTCTCGGTAAACTGATTCCAGCGGGACTTGCTGCTCGAAAGCATGGTGCCAACAAGTACCGCATAGCCGAGCTTGAGGTCCTCGGGGTCCGCCTCGCGTACAAGGTCGAGGTCACACACGACCAAGCCCGGCTCGGGACGGAACGCGATAGCGGGAAGCGCATGCGCCGACGAGGCAACAAGCGGCTTCATGGTCGTCGCGACCGTGAGCATGGCGTCGAACGTCGTCGGCAGCAAGGCGCACTCGGTGCGACCGCACCACTGATTGGCGCACCAGCAAACAACCGAGCAGGTCGCCGTGTCGCCGACAGCGACAACGAGATCATCGCAGGTAATGCCGTTAGCCGACAGCGCGCCAAAGACGGTATCGGCATCGACCAGCGTAGCACCGGCAGGCGAAACCTCGAGGACGAGCGGCGACACGGCAAAACCGGCGTCAACAAGTGCATGCTCGACAACCTCGCCAAAACGCTCGGATGTGGCGTCGTTCCAAACCACCATCGCACGCTTAGGCTTGCCCACAGCCGAGGCAAACATGCGCGAAAGCTCCTCGAACGCCCCCAATCCGACGCGGACATCGACACTGCGGTTTTGGAAATTGATAAGTTGACGGCGAATCATAGCAGTCCACGCTCCAAAAGCATCTCGGCACAAAGGTAGGAAACGTCCTCGAAGGACTTGTTGCGAATATCAAGGGTAATATCTGCGGCCTGGCGATACAGCGGACGGCGATGCTCAAACAAGCGCGCAGCGTGCTCGGGCGAGCGGAAATCGGGCCGGGTATCGGAGCGACGAATCTGGCGCAACGAGTCCTCAAAGTCGCCTTCGAGGTACACGCATGTACCCATCTCGTGCATCAGCTCAATGTTCACCGGCGTCTCGACGATGCCGCCCCCGCACGATACCAGCAGGCTGCGCTCGCTTTGAAGCGAACGGAGTGCCGAGGTCTCGAGCTCGCGAAAACGATCCTCGCCCTCGGTCTCAAATATCTCGGTCACCGACTTGCCGCATCGACGCACAACCAAGCGATCGGTATCGATGAATCGACGCTTGAACATAGTGCCCACATTGCGCGCAAGCGTCGACTTGCCCGCGCCCAAAAAGCCGATAAAGAAGATATGGTCGCAGCCGTGTTTGATGTGCTGAGACATGGCGAAACCTATTCCTCGCAGGGAAGGTCGCGCAGGGCCCGGCGCTCAAAGATACGGAAGATCTGCGTGTACCACAGGTCCTGGGTTGTCTGCGGCTTGACCAGAATAGTATCAACGCCGGCAAAGTTACCGCTCCACACGTCCGTGTACAGCTGATCGCCGATCAGCACCGCCTCGTCTGCCGTGGCGCCAAGGCGCTTAAGACCCGCCTTCAAGGCAAACGGGGCGGGCTTCATGGCGTGGCTGATGGCCTCGAGTCCCAGCTCGCGTGCAGAGCTCATGACCTGATCGCGATGCCAGTTGTTGGACACCATGCACAGCTTAAAGCCTTTGGCGCGGGCGGTATCGAGCCAAGCGGAAACCGCGGCGGGAACCTGCTCGGTGTCGCGCGGCACCAGGGTGTTATCGCGATCGAGCAGAATGGCGCGTTTGCCGTCGGCCCACAGGGTATCAAGGTCGATGCGATCGACCGAGGCAACGTATCGTTTGGGGCTAAATATCCTCATGCTAATTCCAAGACTGTTGATGCTCTTCGTAGGTTTGCGAGAAGTACTCCTCGTCCTGCGTAATGTAGAAATAAAGGTCATCGGAGTCGGTCGGCTCAAGCGTGGCCTTGAGTGCCTCGAGCGACGGAGAGCAGATGGGCGTGGGTGGCAGACCCTCGTGCTTATAAGTGTTATAGGGGCTATCACTCTGCAGGTCGTCGGCGGTAACCTCGCCACCGGTGACATACATCATGGTCGCATCGCTGTTGAGATAGCGCAGACCGTCGAGCTTGCCGGCAAGGCGGTTGTAGAAGACCGAGGCCACGTGTGCACGTTGATCGGCGTTGAGTCCCTCGCGCTCAACGATAGAGGCCAAGTTGACGATGTCATAGTCGGACATCTCCACACCGTAGCGCTCCTTGATCTTGGCTTCGCAGCTCGCAAAGTCAAGCGACTTGTACTCGGTCTTAAACTGATCGAGCATGGCGCGAATCACGTCATCGGCCGTCGGCGAATCACCCAACGAATAGGTCTTGGGGAACAAGAAACCCTCGAGCGAGTCGTTGGCGGCGCCCTTAAGGAAGCTATAGTCGTCAACGTAGTTGGAGGCCTTGGCCTGGTTGAGGAAGTCTTCCTTAGAGATGCTGTCGTAGGCCTGGGTCACGCGGTCGGCGACTTGATCGACCGTCAGACCCTCAGGGATAGTCAGCGCATTGGAGCCCGCGTTGGGGCCTTCCATGAGCTGCTGAACAACCTTGGTCGCATCCATGAGTGTGGTGAACGAATAAGTACCAGGCTTGAGCGACATATCGGCGTTGAGCTTTTTCACCGCCGCGTAGTAATCCTTGGGATTTTCGACGATATGGTTCTCGGAGAGAATCGAGGCGATCGCATCACCCGAAGCACCGTCGGGAATGGTCACCGTAACCTGCTGACCAGCCGTGACCTTCGTATCCTCACCGGCAAAGAAGCCCTTGACGGCAGGCACGACAAAGAAAGCGATAGTAGCGAGCGCGATTACGGCCACCACAACGCCGATGATCATAGGAACCGGAGAACTCTTCTTTTGAGCACCGCGACGAGCATGCGTGTTGTAGCTCGAGCGAGTCGCCGGAGCAACGCCATGCGAACCGCGAGCGTGATGCGAATGCGATTGGGGGGCCTGCGTTCGCTGGGTAGGTGCCTGTTGCTTAAAGCGAGCACCGCCTGCAGGCTGAGCCGAACGAGCAGTGGGCTGCTGAGCCGCGTGAGAAGCCGGATACTGAACCGAACGAGCAGAAGGCTGCTGACCCGTCCGTTGAACAGGTTGGGCCGAACGAGAGGAGGACTGCACCGGGCGCGCGGCAGACTGAGCTGCGCGCTGGGTCGGCTGTGCCGGACGCTGGCCAGGCTGGGCAGGGCGCGACGCCGGCTGACGTGTACGATTCGGCTGGCGCGGATCGGGAGCGCTAGGCATGCGAAACCTCCTCGTTTTTACGATCAAGCCACGTCTGCAAAAACAGGCTGGCGGCAATCATGTCAATCTTGCCCCTCATCTGCTTTTCGTTGAGGCCCTGCTCGCGCAGGATACGCTTTGCCTCTTGCGAGGACAGGCGCTCGTCCTCAAACTCCAACGGAAGATCGAGCTCGTCGGCAATCTTTTGCGCAACAGCGGCAACGCGCTCGGCCTGGGGACCGGGCTCACCGGCCATGGTCAGGGGACGCCCACTTACCAGGATATCGGGCTCATAGTCCTCGACCAGGTAGCGGAACGTCTTGGCCATACCGGTGACCTCTGCAGCCGGGAGCACCTTGACAGGCATCGCCATCTTGCCATCACGGCTCGAGACGGCGATGCCGATCCTGGTCTCCCCTATGTCCAGCGCAAGCGCGACCACAGCGACTACCTAGATTCTTAGGCGCCGAGCGCGGTCTTAGCGGCCGCGAGGGCATCGGCGATGCCGGCGGCATTCTTGCCACCGGCCTGGGCCATGTTGGGACGGCCGCCACCGCGACCGTCAACCAGGCCCGCAATCTGCTTGATCACGTTACCGGCGTGGAAACCGGCCTTGACGGCGTCATCGGAGCCGGCGGCGAGCAGGGCCGGGGTGCCCTTCTCGGTCACGCTGGCGACGACGCACGCGACAGGACCGGCGACCTTCTGGTGCACGGTATCCCAGACGTTGCGCAGGTCGGCAGCCTCAAGGCCCTGGAGCTCAGCGACGACGAGCTTGTAGCCGTCGAGCTCAACGGCGCCCTCGATGGCGCTGGAGATAGCGTCGGAGGAGCCACCGGTCAGCGCCTTCTTGAGCTTGTTGGAAGTCTCGCGCAGCTCGGCCTGCAGGTTCTCCACGCGGGCGGGAACCTCATCCACGCGGCACTTGAGCGCAGCAGCGGCGGCGTCGACGAGCGCCAGACGGTCGGCCATGTAGTCGAGAGCGCCCTTAGAGGTCACGGCCTCAATACGGCGGACGTTGGAGCCCGTAGAGGACTCGGAAATGATCTTGAACAGGCCGATCTCGGCGGTGTTGGCGGCATGGGTGCCACCGCAGAGCTCACGGGAGAACGGCTGGTCCTCGGCGCCCACGGAGACAACGCGGACGACGTCGCCATACTTCTCGCCAAACAGGGCGACAGCACCGGCGGCCTTGGCCTCGTCGATGCCCATGACGCGGGTCACGACCGGTTTGGAAGCGATGATCTGCTGGTTGACCAGGTCCTCGACAGCCTTGAGCTGCTCGGAGGACAGGGCCTCGAAGTGCGTGAAGTCAAAGCGCAGGTGCTCGGGCGTCACCAACGAGCCAGCCTGGGAGACATGCTCGCCCAGGACCTGCTTAAGCGCGGCGTCGAGCAGGTGCGTGGCAGTGTGGTTGCGGCGCAGGAAGCCACGGCGCTCGGCGTCGAGCGCGGCTGTCACGGTAGCACCGACGGTCAGTGTGCCCTCGGCAACGTGCGCGACGTGAGCATACAGGCCATTGTGGTTCTTGGTGTCGGCAACAGTCAGCGCAACGCCCTCGGCGGAAAGCTCACCGGCATCGCCCTGCTGGCCACCCATCTCGGCGTAGAACGGGGTGCGGTCGAGCACGACCTCGACGTCCTCACCGGCGGAAGCAGACTCGACGGACTCGCCGTTGCGAACGATGGCGACCACCTTGGCGCCCTCGATGACGTCGTTGTCATAGCCGTCGAACTCGGTCGCGGCAACCTTGTCGGAAAGCTCGACCCACACGTCGTTGAAGCTACCCCAGGCATCGCCCTTGGCGTTGGCGCGGGCGCGGGCCTTCTGGTCCTCCATGCAAGCGGTAAAGCCGTCCATGTCGACGTCGTGACCGGCAGCGCCGGCAATCTCGACAGTCAGGTCAATGGGGAAACCAAAGGTGTCGTGCAGCTTAAAGGCAACGTCGCCCGGAAGGACAGCGCCGTCGGCGAGCGCGGCCACGGCCTCGTCCAGGTAAACGCGGCCGTTGTCGAGCGTCGTGGAGAAACGCTCCTCCTCGGAGGCGACGATACCCTTAACGAGCGCGACGTTCTTGAGCAGCTCGGGATAGGCCTCGCCCATCTGGGCGTTGACCTCGTCGATAAACTTGGTCAGGAAGGCACCCTCGATGCCCAGTAGGCGGCCGTGGAACACGGCACGACGGAGCAGACGGCGCAAAACGTACTCGCGACCCTCGTTACCGGGCAGGATGCCGTCCGAGATCATAAAGTCGACGGCACGGGAGTGGTCGGCGATGATGCGCAGGGAGCGGCTAGCACCGGAGTAATCGTCGGCGTCATAGGTCTTGCCGCTGATTTTCTCGCCCAGCTTGATGAGGTGCTGCATCAGATCGCCGTCGTAGTTAGCAGTCTTGTGCTGCATGATAGCGGCCATGCGCTCCAGGCCCATGCCCGTATCGAGGTTGCGGTGCGGCAGCTCCGGCATGGAGCCGTCCTCCTGGCGGTCGTACTGGGTAAACACGAGGTTCCAGAACTCAAGGAAGCGATCGCAGTCGCAGCCGGGCTTGCAGTCGGGGCTGCCGCAACCGACCTCCTCGCCCATGTCAAAGTAGATCTCGGAGCACGGACCGCAGGGACCGGTGGGGCCAGCGGCCCAGAAGTTGTCGTCCTCGCCCAGACGCGAGATGTGATCCTCGGCAACGCCCAGGGAGCGCCACACGTCATGGGTCTCGTCGTCCTCGGTAAAGACGGTGAAGTACAGGCGGTCGAGCGGCAGCTTGAACTCCTTGGTGATGAGCTCAAAGGCCCAAGTGCAGGCCTGCTGCTTGGAGACGCCGCCAAAGGAAAAGTCGCCGAGCATCTCAAAGAAGGACAGATGACGGCCGTCCTCGCCGATGCAGTCGATGTCATTGGTGCGAACGCACTTCTGGCAGGAGATCGCGCCGATCTCCTTCATGGTCTTCTTGCCCTGGTAGTACTCCTTAAACTGGTTCATGCCGGCGTTGGCGAGCAGCAACGAAGGGTCGTCGGGAACGAGGGACGAAGAAGGATAGAGTTTAAGACCGCGCTCCTCAAAGAAGTTGAGGAACTTAGAGCGAATCTCGGCCGTAGTCATTGACGGGTAGTCAGCACTCATAGAGGGAATCTCCTCGGTTTCACATCGAAACAGTTCAAACGTAACGATATTACCATCCCACTGCGCCTGTGCAAAAAAGAGGGCCGCCAAACAGCGACCCTCCAGCGAAAGTGCATGTTATTTAGGACTAAGCAATCCTTTGAAAAAAATGTTTATAGTACAATC
>UQZI01000043.1 GCA_900545555.1 uncultured Collinsella sp. | reverse complement strand
CATCCGTAAGGTCGTCGGTTCGATCCCGATTAGGTCCACCAAAAATGGAAATCGCCGTGGTAAAAACCACGGCGATTTCTCGTTTGACCACAGAAATACCACAGACAGGTTCTGGTTTTGACCACTTAAGGGCACTCCTTTTCGGAAGGAGTGCCCTTTCTTGTTTGTGTCAGCACAGGTTAGGTGCGCTCAATTGTTCTTCTTAAAGATGGCTCATTATCGCGTAAACAGTCCCATTTTCGGCACAAATTCTGGTGCCTTTATTCGGTCAAGCGTCTCCTGACCACATGTTTGCCCACAGACAGCGAAAACCGGCCCGCCGGGGGAACTTTTTCTCTCCCGGCGGGCCAGTCTACGTCATTCAGCTTGCCCTGCGGCTCCACCGTTTCCTCGCCTGGAAAGTGGTCATAGTGCGCTCCTTGGGCTTTTCCTCTTGTGATTTGATTTCCGCCTTGGCGATACCCCGGTCGATTTTCACCGCCGCCCGCTGTCTCATCTCGTCGGTTACATGGGAGTAGGTGTTCAGCGTGGTCGCGCAGGACACATGGCCCAGGATGGTGGACAGCGTCTTGATGTCCATCCCGTAGGCCAGGGCGTTGGTTGCAAAAGTATGCCGCAAATCGTGGAACCTAACCCTATCGCATCCCGCATGGTCTAATATCCTGTGCAGGCGCAGGTGGATGGAGGATGGGCGCATGGGCGAGTCCTCTTTCTTGGACGAGGGGAACATCCATAGGGAATCCACTCTGGCTCTGTACTCCCGCATCACCTTCAGGACAGAGGGCGGCAGGATCAAGGTGCGGACTGCCGCTTTTGTCTTTGGCTCACAGATCACCACATCCGGGCCGTTGGTTCCGGACTGCTTGATGGCGACCTGAGGAGCCGCAGGACCCTGGGGCAGGAACTGCTCGGTGACCACGCGCGCACCCTCGACAACCTTGCCGTCGACCTTGACCGTATCGCCCTCGATCTGGGCGCCGTCGATGACGCTCCAGCCGCCGTCTGCATTAGGCTGGACAGCGACGGGCTCTACGAGCTCAGCCTTCTGAGCCGGCTGGAAGTTGGAGATGACGCCACCGGCAGCCAGACAGATGCCGAACACGAGGTTCAGCGGGATGAGCACATACAGGACGGTGCGGGTGAGGTCGACCCAGAAGGAACCCAGACCCTGCTCCTTGACCTGACGGAAGCCGCGGATCAGCGCGAACATGACCGCAATACCGGTGCCGGCGGACAAGAAGTTCTGCACGGTGAGGCCCATGAACTGCACAAGGTAGGACAGGGTGGTCTCACCGGAATAGGATTGCCAATTGGTGTTGGTTATGAAGGAAGCGGCCGTATTGAACGACAGGTCCCATGACACACCCGGCAGGTGCTGGGGATTGCCTGGCAAGAAGGGCTGAAGCGCTTGGAGTGCCACAAGGGCCACGAGGCCGATCCCCGAAAAGACCAGCACGCTCGCCAGATAGCGCCTACACCCCATCTGCTCTGCCGCGTCGATGCGAAGCAGACGATAGACGCCACGCTCCACAGGAGCAATCACAGGCGACAGGAACGTATGCTCGCCATCCATGATATGGGCCATGAACCGACCGAGCGGAACGGCCAGGACGACGAGCACGGCAAAGTACAAGATGTACTGAATCGCAGCGTCCATAGTTTACGAATCACTCCTCATCAGAATGTAGATGTAATAGATAAGGAGTCCGATGCAGACGACTCCGATAATGGGAATGAGGATGTCCATTACCGCCCCTTTCACGCGCGGTCCGATGTCTCGGACGCCTGCTCTCGCAAGCGCCTGGGGACAGTAAACGCTTCTAGAGATTAAAGAGGCGTGAGGGCCGGGGCTCACGACCTTAAGATGCCGTAAAGATGCAGGTAGAAAGCACTATTGCGGCTGCAGTGCGCCTATACTCGACCTCGCGAGCATACAGTGGCGTCCTCACCGCGTATGCACGCATGGACAACGTTTCAGAAAGGCTACGCTATGCAGCGCGACGCATCGGACACTCGCGTCAATCCAGACCTCATCCTCAAGGCAATTGAGAAAGACGAGGTCGCCGATGACGCTCAAACCAGCCGGGGACACCTCAAGATTTTCTTTGGCTACGCTGCTGGTGCAGGCAAAACCTATGCGATGCTTCAAGCCGCCCACGCCGCCAAGCGGCGAGGTGTCGACGTCGTCGCGGGATACATCGAGCCGCACGAACGTCCGGCAACTGCCCATCTTGCACAAGGGCTTGAGAACGTGCCCTGTAAACTCATCGAGCACAACGGCATTGCGCTCAGCGAGTTCGATCTAGATGCGGCTATCGAACGCGCCCCTCAGCTCATCCTTGTCGACGAGCTCGCCCATACGAATGCGCCGGGGTCTCGCCACGACAAACGCTATCAAGACGTCGAGGAACTTCTACATGCAGGCATCGACGTCTATACGACCGTGAACGTTCAGCATATCGAGAGCCTAAACGACATGGTTGCATCCATCACCGGCGTTGTCGTGAGCGAACGAATCCCCGACCGCATCTTCGATGATGCCGACCAGGTCGAGCTCGTTGACATAGAGCCCGAAGACCTACTTGAGCGCCTTCGCGCCGGCCTCGTCTACCGTCCCGCACAAGCCGAGCGAGCGCAACAGCATTTTTTTACCGTCGAGAACCTCACCGCACTCCGAGAAATCGCGCTGCGCCGCTGCGCCGATCGCACCGGCCACCTCACAGACGCCGCACGCGTGCTGGGAAACCGTGACTACTACACCAGGGAGCGTATCTTAGTCTGTGTCTCCCCGGCGCCGACCAATCCCCGCATCGTCCGTGCCGCCGCACGCATGGCGAAAGCGTTTCGCAGCGAGCTCGTCGCCCTGTTCGTAGAGAGCCCGCGCACGCAAGCCATGAGCGATGATGAGCGCGCCAAGCTTGCAGACAATATCGCCCTAGCCGAGCAGCTCGGAGCACATATGGAAACCGTCTATGGCGACGACGTCGCGTTTCAGATCTCCGAGTTCGCACGCCTGTCGGGTATTTCGAAGATCGTCATGGGGCGCACGGGCGAGCACAGCAGCGTCCGTCAGGCCCTCTTTGGCCGCAAATCTCTCGTAGAACAGCTCATAACATTCGCCCCGAACCTCGACATTTACATCATTCCAGACCAGTCGACTCCGCCCTCCCGACCCAAAGGACGCCGCCATGCGCTCGCCCTGCAGCCGCCCAGCAGCCGAAACGTGCTTCGCACGCTGGCCCTCTCTCTTGTCGCCACGGCGATCGGCACGGCTTTCCGCCATCTGGGATTTGCCGATTCCAGCATCATATCCCTCTATATCCTCACGGCCCTGCTGACCGCCGTCACCACGACGGGGCGTATCTGCACGATCGTATCGAGCGTGCTCTCTGTAGTGCTTTACAACTTCTGCTTCGTAACGCCTCTGTTTTCGCTCGCCAGCTACGACCGAAGCTATCTGGTCACGTTCGGCATCATGTTCGCTACCGCTATGGTCGCCGGCGAGTTAACTGCGCGCATCGCCGACAACGCCCGTACCTCCGCCGAGAACGCATTCAAAACGCGCGTACTCCTCGAAACGAACCAGCTCTTGCAGCAAGCCCATAGCGCGGAGGAGTGTGCCCGCGTCGCCATGAACCAACTCATCAAACTGCTAAAACTCGACGTGGTCTTCTACACCGCCGAACACGGCACGCTCGGCAAGACGCTCTATGAGTCCGCTGGCACCGAAAACCGATCCGCGTCGCTGTTCACCGACTACGAGCGCGCTGTTGCAACCTGGACCTACACCAACAACAAACGCGCGGGCGCAAGCACGCGGACCCTGCCCGAGGCGCGCTGCCTCTACCTCGCGGTTCGCACCGGCGACAAGGTATTCGGTGTCATCGGCATCGACCTGGAGGGGCGCGAGATCGAAGCCTTCGAGCATTCGATCGTCCTATCTATCGTAGGCGAATGCGCCTTGGCGCTCGAAAGCGACCGGGCGGCGCAAGAGCGCGAAGAGGCTGCGGTCTTGGCGAAAAACGAGCAGCTGCGCGCCAACCTTTTGCGCTCCATCGGACACGATTTGAGGACACCCCTCACGGCTATATCCGGATCTGCGGCAATCCTTCGGAAGAGCGACGAGAAGCTCAGCCTCGAACAACGCTGCGATCTTGCCGATGCCATCTACGACGACTCCCTCTGGCTTATCGATACCGTGGAGAACCTCCTCGCCATCACACGCGTCGAGGATGGCACCATTTGCCTCAACTTCACATCCGAGCTCATCGACGAGGTCATCGAGGCCGCCCTCAGCCATGTCGCCCAAGCATCGCATGGACGTACCGTCACCATCGAGCACACTGACGACATCCTGCTGGTACGCATCGACGTCCATCTCATCATGCAGGTGCTTACGAATCTCATCATGAACGCCTTCAAATACACGCCCGAGGACTCGACTGTCACCATCAGCGCACGTCGCGAGGGTGCGTTCGTCGTGGTGGACGTCGCAGACGATGGGCCGGGTGTGGCAGACTGCGACAAGCCTCATATCTTTGAGCGCTTCTTTACCTCAGGCAATACGCGGCCCGTGGATTCGCGTCGAAGCATCGGCCTTGGGCTGTCGCTCTGCCGCTCCATCGTGGAGGCGCATGGCGGCGTCATCGAAGTTCGCGACAACCACCCCCATGGGGCCGTCTTCCGTTTTACCCTGCCCGCTGAGGAGATCGAGATTCATGAATAATGCCGCTAAGCCACGCATCCTCCTGGTCGAAGATGACCTGACCGTTCAAAACCTCGTTTCGACCGCGCTTGACCTCCACGGCTATGTCGTGAGCAAGGTTTGCAACGGCCAGGCCGCCATCATGGATGCGGTGTCGCACGGCCCCAGCCTCATCATGCTCGACCTCGGCCTTCCCGACATTGACGGTATCGAGGTCATCACGAAGATCCGAAGCTGGTCGGCAGTCCCCATTATCGTCATTTCGGCGCGCACCGAAGATTCCGACAAGATTGCAGCACTTGACGCAGGGGCAGACGACTACCTCACCAAGCCCTTTTCTGTGGATGAGTTGCTCGCGCGCGTCCGTGCGAATTTGAGGCGCTCCTCGATGGCGTCGAGCGAGTCGACAGAAGCGAGCACGTTCGACAACGGTCCGCTGCATATCGACTACGCCGCGGGATACGCGACGAAAGATGGACGCGAGCTCTCGCTCACCCCAACCGAGTACAAATTGCTCGTCCTTCTGGCGAAAAACGTCGACAAGGTGCTCACCCACACCTTCATCACCCGCGAGATATGGGGCACGAGCTGGGACAGCGATCTGGCGAGCCTGCGCGTGTTCATGCGCACCCTGCGCAAGAAGATCGAGGCAGACCCCTCTCACCCCAAGATGATTCAGACGCACATGGGTGTCGGGTACCGCATGCAGCGTCTCTAGCCCACCCCACAAAAAAGTTGCGGTGGAATACGGAGTAGATGAGGCCTTTGACAGCCAAAACAGTCCGTATTCCACCGCAACTGATGGGCGGGGTGGGTTAGAGGCCCAGATAGCTGGTCATGCCTTCGACGGCGAGCTTGGCGCCGGCTACGGCATGGACCACGGTGAGCGGGCCGTTGACCACGTCGCCGGCGGCAAAGACGCCAGGCACGGTGGTCATGCCGCACTCATCGACCGAAAGAAGACCGCGATGGTCGGTCTCCAGACCGCCCGTCGTAAGTACCAGCTTGTCCTTAGGCACTTGCGAGGCCGCAATCACAACCGTGTCGGCGGGCACATGGTCAAGTTCTTCCTCGTAGCCCACCACGTTGTCGTCCTCGTCAAAGATAGCCGTCTCGAACACCGGACCGTTATCGTCGATGGCGCAGATCGCCTTGCCGCGCACGATCTCGGCACCGTCAAGCTCGGTCAGCTCCACCTCGTCATCGATGGCCGAGATATGGCGCGATCGGGCATACACGGTAACCTTGCGAGCGCCCGAGCGCAGAGCCGTGCGGGCAACATCCATGGCCACGTTGCCGGCGCCGATAACCGCCACGTTCTGACCGATCGCCACGCTCGTGGGATCGACCAGGTAATCGATACCAAACAGTACGTTGCCACGCGACTCGCCGGGAATACCCAGCTTGCGGGCGCGCCAGGTACCGGTACCGACAAAGACCGCATCGTAGCCGTCGCGCAGCAGGTCGTCGATATGCAGCGCACCACCGATGGTGGTCGAGGGACGGACGCGCACGCCAAGCGAGCACATCACGTGACGGTACTTTTGCACGAGAGCACGGGGCAGGCGAAACTCGGGGATGCCGTACTCCAGCACGCCGCCGATCTCGGGGCGCTGTTCAAACACCGTGACGGCACAGCCCAGCTGGGCCATCTTAATGGCCACGGTAATGCCGGCAGGACCGGAACCGACCACGGCAACCTGCTTGCCGCACGACGGCGCGGGCTTCCACTCCTTACGGTCCAAATATGCCGTCGAGATATAGTTCTCGATACTCGAAAAATGCACCGGTGCGCCCTTGCGGCCCTGAATGCACGCGCCCTCGCACTGGCCCGAATGGTTGCAGATCATGGAGCAGACCGCGCTCATGGGGTTGTTCTGGAACAGCAGCTCACCTGCCTCTTCCAGACGACGCTGCTTGAACAAGTCAATGACCTGCGGAATAGGCGTCTGCACCGGGCAGCCTTTAAGCTGGCAGAACGCCCTTTTGCAACCTAGGCAACGATTCGCCTCTTCGACAATGTGGATAGCCACGCAACTCCCCTTTTTGATGTAATCCAATGAGGCGACGATAAAAACCCTTCACCGCCGCCCCCAGTCAAGCAAACTCAATATGCCGCCACGGCAAAAGCCAATGCTATATCTCGCGATGCGGAGCCCCGCAGCGAGCGGACATGCGCTCGAGTGTCGCCAGGCAGCTAGCCGCCGTCGCCGGCACGCTGTTCTCGACCACACAAGGAATCCCCGAACAGGCGGCAGCCGCCCAGGCCACCACGGGCTCAAAGTCATAGCGGCCCGTCTCGCCCACGCCGTGGCACACCAGGCGAGAACCCGTACCATCGCACCAGCCGGCTTCGTCCTCGTTGTCGACGACCTCAAAATCCTTGGCGTGCAGCACGCGAATCTTACTGCCGCATAAGTAGAGCATACGCGCGGTGATTTCCTGCGCCTCGCCAACGACGCTGGGATGCAGCAGCGACACCGGGTCGTAGATCACGCCGAGCGCCGGGCTCGGGACGCGCTCCAGCACCTCACGGCAGCGATCTGGCGTGTTGACCGTCTCGTTCCAGCCGGGCTCGATCAGTATTTGCCCACCCACGGCCTCGGCGCACTCGCAGACGCGCGCGAGTCCATCCATAAACGCATCGAGTGCCTCGTCGGTCATACGGTCGTCAGCAACGCAGTTCTGCGCATTGGGACGACCGGTCTCGGTGCCAACCGGACAGCCGCCGAGCATCTGAGCAAAGTTCAAGCACGCCTCGTACTCGGCAAAGTTATCCGTGAGCTGTTGTCGATCGGGCGTCGCCAGATTCTTATAACAGCCGAGCACGGCGACCGAAACGCCCGCCTCATCGAGCACCGCACGCAAATGCTCGGCGAGCTCGCGGGTCAGACCGCATCGATCGATTCCCATTGATGCGTAGAGCACCTTGCTCGGCAGCTGAATGCACGAAAAGCCCAGCTCTCCTGCCATGCGAATGCGTTCCTCGACGGTCCCCTGCGGAAGGTCGTGTAAACGCACGCCCGGAGTAATGGCCCCCACGCTATTCACGCCCCTTATGAGCATTGATGCCCGGCGTGTAGCCGCCAAACGGGTCATCGATGGAGCACACGCCCGAAGGGGCGAGCGGATCGCGCTTACCGGCCAACTTGTCATGATGCATAGTCTCGATATAGGCGAGCACCAGCGGCGCCACGCCCTTCGCGTCGTTTTTGACGACGGGCTCGCTCATGTAGTAGCCAAACGTGCCCTCGCGGTGCGCGGTGTTGCCAAGACCCGCCACCAGGCAGATGTTGTCGAGCGCCAGCTGTCCGTCGCGCTCGGACAGGCACGTGTCGCAGATGCCGTCAAACGCACGGCGGCCGTACTGGTAGTAGCGCTCGCCCAGCACGCCCAGGCGCACGCCCTTCATGATGGCGTTGGCAAAGATGGCGCTGCCCGACTCCTCCAGATAGTTGGGGGCGATATTGGGCAGGTTGATGACCTGGTGCCACATGCCGGTCTTCTCGTCCTGATACGGCAGCATGGCGTCGATCAGGTCGTGGAACATCTTGCGGATCTCGTCCTTCTCGGCCGACATCGAGGGCGGCATGAGCTCCCAGGTATCGATGAGCGCCATGGCGAACCAGCCCTCGGCGCGCAGCCAGAAGTTGGCCGAAAGGCCGGTGACGGGATCGCACCAGAACTGCTTGCGGCTCGCGTCGTAGGCGTGATAGTACAGGCCGTTGAGGGGGTTGCGCATCAGGTCGTGCACCACCTGGAACATATGGAAGCTATCCGAGCAGGCACGGCGGTTGTGGAAGCTCAGCTCGTACTGCATGTAGAACGGCTGCGCCATGTACATGCCGTCGAGCCAGATCTGGTTGGGGTAGACGGCTTTGTGCCAAAACACACCCTCTTTGGTACGCGGCTGGGTCTCGAGCTGACGGTAGATGGTATCCATGGCGGCACGGTACTTGGGCTTGCCCACAAGGTCATAGAGTTTGTAGAGGGTTTTGCCCGCGTTGACGTTGTCGAGGTTGTACTCCTGGGGATCGTAATGCTTGATGGTGCCGTCATCCTGGACAAAGAAGTCGATATAGTCGTCGGCGAAGGTCAGGTAACGCTGCTCGCCGGTGATCTCGTACAGCTCGATGAGCGCCTTGATCATGCAGCCGTCAATGTAATTCCAGGTGTTCTCCTTGCCGGCGCGAAGCTTTTCGATATTCCAGGCCGGCGCCTGAGGCGTAGAGGTCTCGATCAACTGCTCGATATAACGGTCCAGAATCTGATTGCAACCCATTGCTGTCCCCTCTGACGTTATTGATGGGTGAACGTTTCCCCTAGTGTAACGCGAACGGGGATTATAGGGTGAACGTTAACCCTATAATCCCCGTGAACGGCAAACTTTTAACGGCAAACGGCGGTGAGGCCCGCAGCGATGCGATGCGCCAGGCGCTCATAGCCGGCAGGGCTGTAATGCAGACCGTCCGGCATGTAGAGCTCGCGGTGCTCCGGCAAAAACGGGCTGATGCCGCTTTGCGCATACAGGTCGATCACCGGCACCGAGTAGCGATCGCAGACCTCCAGCATCGCGCGCACATAGGCGTCTTGCGTCAGGCCCAGATGGTTGGCCTCGTTGCTTGCCGGAATATCCTTCTCGTGTTTGCCGCTCGTCTTGCACGGCGTCATAAACATCAGCTTTGCCTGAGGCGAGCGCGCCGTGATGGTGCGGATCAGGTAGTCGAGCGCACCGTAGAACTCGTGCACGTCCGTGCTGCCCAGCTCTCCCAGCGGCACGTTACGGCTAAAGTCGTTAACGCCGCCAAAGACGATGCAGATATCTGCCGTGTGATCGATGCCGTCTAAGCGCTCAACAAACGAATCGCTACGGTCGGCCTTGACGGCAATACGCGAACCCTTAATACCAAAGTTCTCGATCGTAGCGCCGCCCAGCAGCGCACCCAGGTGCGAGGTCCAAGAGATGTCGTTGCCTCCCCCGCCGCATCCGTTATCGCCCCAGGTGGTCGAATCGCCAAAGCAGCAGACGGTCGATTCGCTCAAGTTTTTCGTTTCCATATTCTTCTCCTCACCCGCACACCGGCGGTCATACAGGTACATACCGTTCATTCACAACATCCGAGGGGCTATGCGTGGGCGTATTCCGCAACTTGCGAATCGAGCCATTCGATATCCTCGGCAAGATGCGCCACGCCCAGGTGGTGTCCACCCGGGCAGACCTCGTGCAGAAGGTTTTCGTCCTTGCCCAGCAGCGCGTAGGCGTCGCGAACGATATCGAGCTGCTCGTCTACGTTCGCAAGCCCGCGGGCGCCGTTGAGATGGTCTTTCTCGCAGCTCTGAACCAAGAGCGGCCGTGGCGCGACAAGCGATGCAATGTCGCCCATGTCGAGCAGACGCCAGAGTCCAGGCGTGTAATTGCAGCTGCAATTGCCGTTGAGGTGCAGTAGCGAATCATCAACGCCGTACAGATAGCCCGAGACAAACGCCTTGCGCACGCGCGGGTCGAGCGCGGACAGGTACAACGTCATGTAACCGCCGCCCGAAAAACCAAAGCAGCCCAGGTCGTCCATGGCAATGTCACCGCGTGTCTCCAAGTAATCAATCAAGCGCATGTTGTCCCAGGCGTTGAGGCCCGCGACCGTAAGACCCAGCGGCTCGGCCATACGTGCTTGATTCAGACACGTACCGCGCAGGTAGCTGTTCTCGTCGTCGCCCTGACCCTTCCAGTCACGACGGTATCCCCAACCACGCGCATCGGGGCAGACGGTCACATAACCCATGCGCGCCAAACGCAGACCGTAGTCGTAATTGAACTTACGCACGGCATCGTCGACCGCCGGCACGCCCGCAACGCCGGCTATGCTTGCAGCACCCGCCCCCTGGTGACCATGCGGGCAGATATAGCAGCGCTTGAGTCCCCGCTCGTCAAGCTTGGGGCGGGACGGCTCCAACAGGTAAAACGGCATCCACACATCGTGCTCAACCTGCAGCACCGCATGAGTACGCACGATGCTGCCGGCAACCCGCACGCGATTGAGCTCACGAATCTCAATCGGGGCGCGGTCCATAAGCGAAAGACCCAAAATATCGTACAGACGAGTCCTGGTCGCAGCCTTCCATGCCTCAAAGTCTGTGGGAGTCTTGCCCGTAAATGCGGCCGAGCGCCCCTCGCGCTTCAGTCGGGCGCGCAGCGCAGGTTCGTCCTCGTAGTACGTCTCGATGTGCACGGTGCGGCCATTGGCAGATAGCCCGGCCGTCTCTACCGCATCACCGTCGCCGCCCTCGGGATCCCAACCATCCGTGCCGGCAAGCACTCGGTCACGCGCATAGCGTTCGGAATCCTGACCGGTCAGGCAATGCGCCCACGGCACCCAAGCGGCAGTATCACCCGCCGGGCCAAACAGGGCACCGCCGGCATACAGGGTGCCGTCATGTGCCGCTGGCTTATTCCAATCCCACCAACCCTCGAGTGAAATATGGGGGCCCAGCCAGCATTCGAGCAAAACGGTCTGGGCCCACTCGCGCCATGGACGACCCAGATAGACCGATCCGGGGGCAATGCCCTCATCGGCTGTAAACGAACAGCCATGAAACACAAATCCGTACGGCTCGCCCTGGGGCGTGGAGGCTGCCGTTACATACCCGTTGACATCCATATCGCGGTCGAGCGAACGAATCTCGCAGCCCTCAAAATAGGCCCGCGCACCGCCAAAGATAAAGTCGACGTCGCCGGCAATGAGGCAGCGACGGAAGTACTGCCGCCCCACGCGGCGCGGGGCAAACTGTTTGGGGCCTATAAAGCCGCCCGGCTTGACCTCGCGCAGCGGCAGCGGCCCCAAAAAGAGCGTGTCCTGATGGCCCAGGATGCGGCAGGCATTAACCACCAGGCGATCACCGTCAGCATACAGGGCAATCCCCTGGCCGGCCTCGCGACCGTCACCGGCGTCGTTTTCGATTGTTAGACCCGCAAGCGTCACGTCGTCGGCATCGACCAACACCGTATACGTACGGAAGGTGCCGAGTCTTCCATCCTGGCCGCTGCCGTCCTCCGAAGGCATCTTGGCGCCCAGGCCGCCCACGATACGCACGCTGTCGGCCGCCTCGCCCTCGATGGTCACATGCGGACGACGAATCTCGACCCGCTCGCGGTACTCACCCGGTGCCACCAGCACGCGCACCGGCACGCTCGCATCGGGCACGCAGCGCCCAGCCGCCTCGAGCGCCGCCGAAATGCTGCGATACGCGCCCTCGCGTTCGAGCGAAACCTCAAAAAGCTGTTCTTTACCACTCATAGTCACTATGCTTTCTGTCACAGAACACCCACCATGCAATACCGGCACCTATAGATTGCGTGCGACAGCCGGGCAGACCCAACCGTCGCACGCCTCAACATGCCGTATTCACTTGTGCAGGAGCACTACCCTACGCGCGGATAACCTTGTCGACGTTTTGCAGCTGCAGCTCGTCGCCATCCTGACCCTCGATGCGCACGTTCTGCAGGTCGAGGACTTTCACGTTCTGCGCGATGATGCCCTGGCGCACCATGGGCTCCACGCCGCAGGCCATGGCCGGCACAAAGGGCTCGGCATCGGCGGCAAAGGTCACATGGACATCTTGGAACGTCAGGCGCGTCACCTTGCTCTCGGGAAGGCCCGTGATATAGGCCGCGGCCGCATGGCAGTTGGTGGCCTCGATATCGCAAAACGTCGTGGCGCCAAAGCCGGGCGTACGGTCGTCGACGGGCAGCGCCTCACGAGACTGCACGTAGTCGGTCTTGCCGTCCTTGTCGCAGAAGTAGAACGAGTTGACCACGAAGGGCGTGAGCACCTTATCCATGCGAATGTGCTCGAAGGTGATGCCCTCGTTGACGGCGTCCTTGCCGCGTCCGCGGCGTGTCTTGACGCGCAGGCCGCGGTCGGTGCGCTCAAAGAGGCACTTGCTCACGGTGAGGTCCTTGATGCCGCCGGCGGCCTCGGATCCCAGCACCACGGCGCCGTGGCCGTCGTGCATGTAGCAGTGCGAGATCAGCACGTCGTGCGTGGCGGGACGGAGCTCGGGTTCAATGCCCAGTTTGCCGCTCTTGATGGCGATGCAGTCGTCCCCCACCGAGAACTGACAGCCAAGGATGCGGACAAAACCGCAGCTCTCGGGATCGAAACCGTCGGTGTTGTGGGAGTTCTTGGGACCCTCGATGGACAGGCACAGGGCATCGACGTGCTCGCACAGAATGGGATGGATATTCCACGCCGGGCTGTTGCGCACGGTAAAGCCGGCAAGGCTCACGTTTTCGCACTCGGACAGGAAAATCATGCGCGGGCGGGCGACCTCGCGGCCCTCCTCGGGACGGAAGATGTTCTTAAAGTCCTTGTTCCACCAGTTGTCCTCGGCAAAATCGGTCTGGCCGTCGATGGCGCCGCGGCCATAGATGCACACGTCGTGCACGCTCAGGCCCGTAAAGGTCGAACAGTAGGTCGAAAAGCTCTCGCCTTCCCAGCGGCCCAGGGGCAGCATGTCGGTGCCGGCATACCCGGCGCCCTCGTCGCCCGTGACCGTGCCCGGAATGTAGGCAAGCGCCGCGCGGTCGTGACGGGCCAGCAGCACCGCGCCCTCGGCAAGCTCGATGTTGATATTGCTTTTAAGGAAGAGGGACTTGATGCGGTAGTTGCCGGCGGGGATCAGCACGCGCCCGCCCTTGGGGCAGGCCATGATGGCAGCTTGAATATTGGTGGTGTCGTCGTGCTCGGCATCGCCCTTGGCGCCGCAGTCGCGAACGTTGATGGTAAAGGGCTCGGCCGGCGTGGTGACGCCCACGCTCAGCTCGCGCTCGCCGCAGACAAAGCGGATCAGGTTGCGCTTGCCGGGAACCAGGCCGTCAACATAGGTCTCGACCGTGTTCGTGGTACCGGCGGGCTCTTCGTTGACAAAGATCTCCCACGTATCGGCACAGGTAAAGTAGCCGCCATCGTCAAGCTCGATAACGGCCGCACGCGCGTTGCGCCAGATAACGTTCGTCTCCATGGGTCTCTCCCTCAAAGGTAATCAGAAGTTCATACTACTCTTTTTTAAAAAAGGGCCGCACCCGCCGGCGGATCTCCGGTGGCACGGCCCTTTGGTTTGGACAATGCGTTGGCCCTACTCGGCGGGAATTACGCTGCCGTCCTGGAAGCCAACATTGTTGTGGGCAAAGCAGTCCTCGTACTTAAAGCCGGAGAGCTCCTCGCAGAGTGCCTTGACCTCGGGCTTGACGTCGGCCATCTTGCCACCCTCCTTGACACGGTGGATCTCGTCGCAAAGGATGTCGCACTGTTCCTTGTCAATCTTGATGCCGCGGGCAAGGACGGCCGCGAGCAGGAAGAAGCCGGCGCAGCCGATGAGCATGTAGCCGCAGATGTACAGAGGCACGGTGGCGGGCTGGGTCACGGCATCGCTGTTGCCGGCGGTCTGAATGAAGCCGGAGGCAGCAAGGACGATAGCCCATACGTTGACGGCAACAGCCTGGGCGATCTGCTGGCAGAGCTGCTGAGCGGAGCTGTAGATGCCCTCGCGACGACGCAGGGTGATGAGCTCATCGACATCGGGGATGTAGTTGAGCAGAACATCGGGCAGATACTGGAAGCCAACGTAGAAGAACTTCCAGATGGCGAAGATGATGGGGTAGGCGATCATGGCGATGGCGACCGTGGAAGTGCCGTTGATCTGACCAAAGGCGAAGTAGTTGTAGGCGATGATGCACGCGGCGCAACCGACGTTTGCCAGGTACCAAGACTTGTGGAAGCCCTTCTTGGCCATGAGGGCGACCCAGATGGCGGTGCAGACGATAGCGACGACCTTGCCGGGCATCTCCATCACGGACTCGTAGGACTTAGGAATCTGCAGACAGTAGACGATGAAGAAGGACAGGCACGCAGACCAGCAGGCAGCGGCGAGCTTCGTGGAGACCTGCGCATACAGGACCTTGCGGAAGGACTTGTTGCGGAAGGTAGAGATAACGTCGATGAAAAACTTCTTGATACCCTCGCCGACGCTCTCGATCTTCTCCTGAGCGACCTCCTCGGGGGTGTGCTCCCACGTGGACAGGTACACGCAGAGCAGCGAGATTGCCATGACCGAAGCGTTAATCGTAGCAATAATGAAGTAGCTGAACGGGTTGGTCTCGCCGAAGGTGCCAAAGCCAAAGCCGACGAGTGCTGCCATCAGGAAGCCGGCGGCGTTACCAAAGAGGTGCTTGTAGCCGGTGAGGTACGTACGCTCCTTGAAGTCATCGGTCATCTCGATGGTAAGCGGCGACAGGTTGGCGGTGCAGAACGTGTACGCGACGTTGTAGATCAGGTACAACACAAAGTAGTACGGGAAACCAAACGGCGTAGCCACAAAGATGAGCGGCTCGGCGACCATCATCGGGATAGCCAGCAAGATCCAGAAACGGCGGCGGCCAAAGATGCGGCCGATCTTGGTAGCGTAGAAGTTATCGGCCACAAAGCCCATGAGCGGGCACAGAATGGCGTTGAGATAGATGGCGAACGAGCTGATCAGCGCAGCCTCGCCTGCGGACAGACCGCACTCCGTGGACAGGAACAGCACCATGTAGCTGTGCGTAAAGCTCAGGGCACCGGAGTTGAGCATGCCGCCCATACCAAAGCCCAAGCGCGTCCAGAATGTGATCTTGCGCTTTTTACCGATCTTGTTAGTCATCGAGCTCCCTCTCTTTTCTCGATTGTCTTGTAACAAGACATTGGAGTCCATACCGATGTCTGTCTGCATATCGCCCACTCGTAGGGTGAACGTTTAGCTAGATTATGCGCGATTGCATATGATAGGTGAACGTTCACTTGTATATTATCCTTGAACGGTCGTTTTTTGCCGTTAAACGGATATCTGACTTGAAAAAAATCACGATTACATGGGTATTGAGTGGGTTTAAATTTGAGGTCGATTAGGTGAACGTTTATTGTTTTCGCCGCTCCCGTACCCTCAGGAAGACACGCCCGAACAGACAGAACAAACATGGCCCCGCCGGGAACACTCCCGACGGGGCCATGGTCAATAGCGCCCTATGCGAACCCATTTACCGCTACAGGCAGACGCCATCCTTCCAAATGCTGATCTCGTGGCAGCCGCGACGCTCGGCACTCGTAAGCTTGCCGCTCGCCGTGTCCAGCACCATCTGATACAGGTCGTCGGCAGCCTCATCGAGCGTGCGCTCGCCCGTAGCCACCACGCCGGCGTTAAAGTCCATCCAGTTGGCCTTGTGGTCGCACAGACGCTGGTTGGTGAACACCTTGAGTGTAGGCGCCGGTGCGCCAAACGGCGTGCCGCGGCCGGTCGAGAACAGGATTACGTGGCAGCCGGCAGCCGTCAGGGCCGTGGTGGATACCATGTCGTTGCCCGGACCGCACAGCATGTTCAGGCCATGCTTGGTAGCCTGACCGGCATACGGCAGCACGTCGACGATGGGGGCAGATCCGCCCTTTTGCACGCAGCCGCAGCTCTTGTCCTCGAGCGTGGTAATGCCGCCGTCCTTGTTGCCGGGGCTCGGGTTCTCATAGACGACCTCGCCGTGGCTGATAAAGTAGTCCTTAAAGCCGTTGAGCATGTCGGAGGCGGCATTGAAGACGTCCTGGCTCTCACAGCGATCGAGCAGAATGCTCTCCGCGCCAAACATCTCGGGAACCTCGGTGAACACCGACGTGCCGCCGCGGGCGACAACCATATCGCTCACGCGACCGATCGTGGGGTTGGCGGTAATGCCCGAAAGACCGTCAGAGCCGCCGCACTTAAGGCCAATGACCAGCTCGGAGGCAGGAATGGGCTCACGCTTGGCCTGCTTGGCCAGGTCGGCAAGCTCGGACAGGATCTTGTGACCCTCGACCTGCTCGTCGGCTACATCCTGGCAGGCGAGGAATCGAACGCGCTCGCGATCAAAGTCACCGAGCTCGTCGAGTACCTGCTGGTGCGTGCAGTTTTCGCAACCGAGGGACAGGAACAGCACACCCGCAGCGTTTGCGTGACGCGAGAGCGCCACCAGCAGACGGCGCGTCTGGGCATGGTCGGCACCGGTCTGCGAGCAGCCAAAGGGATGCGGGAAGTAGTAAACGCCCTCCAGCGAGCCCTCGACCAGATCCTGAGCCTGCTCGCACATGGCACGTGCGACCTCGTTGACGCAGCCGACCGTGGGGATGATCCACAGCTCGTTGCGCGTGGCGGCGCGGCCATCGGCGCGACGGAAGCCCATAAAGGTCTCGGGCTCAACCGGCTCAACGACCGGATGCGTCGGGTTGTAAGCGTACTCGACCTCGCCCGAAAGGTTGGTCTTGACGTTATGCGTATGAAGCCACTGACCGGGCTGGATGTCGCCCGTCACGTGACCGATAGGAAGACCGTACTTGACGACGTCCTCCCCCGCCGCAATGGCACGCACGGCCATCTTGTGGCCCTGCGGAATATCCTCCGCGGCAACGACCTCGCCCACCCCGGGAACCGCGACGGCGGTGCCCTTGGCAAGCGGCGACAGCGCGACGATCACGTTGTCGGCCGGATTGATCTGGATAGTATTCATTACAAAGAGTCCTAACCCTACAGGTTGAGCAGAAGTCAGCGGGCGCCC
>UQZI01000042.1 GCA_900545555.1 uncultured Collinsella sp. | reverse complement strand
CCCGAGCCGGCAGTTAGGGACGTTCCTAAACTGCCGGCAAAAAGGAACGTCCCTAACTGCCAGATAAAAAACGAGCGAGGATCTTGAGGTCCTCGCTCGTTTTTTAGGGCAATGTTTCGACCGTGCGGCTACTTGTCAGCGGCTGCTTTCTTGGCAGTCGACTTCTTCGCGGTCGACTTCTTGGCGGCAGCGGCTTTCTTAGCCGTCGTCTTTTTGGCCGCCGTCGTCTTCTTGGCCGTGCTCGCCTTAGTCGTGGTCTTGCGGCCGCGGGCGGGCTTCTTCTCCTTGGTCGGGCAGTCCATGTTCACGCAGATGCGCCACGGACCGCGCGCCGTGTTGACCACCACGATGGGGGCGCCGCACTCGGGGCAGGTCTCACCCGTCGCCTCGAGCTTACCGCGCGCCGGCAGAGGATAGCTCACGCCGCAGTCATCGTAGTTGGTGCAGCGGATAAAGCGCTTGCCGCTCTTCTCGCTCTTGTGCGCAATCAGGTCGCCATGGCGTCCGGCCTCGGCGCACACCTTGCACTCGCCCACCTTAAGGTCAGGCTCGTAGTTGGTGGGGCACGTGGGGTTCACGCAGATCTCGAAAGCCTTCTGGCGGAACGGCTGACACTTAATGCGCGGCGCACCGCATTCGGGGCACACGGCGGCCTTGCCCTCGAGCGGGCTCACCTTGACGCCGCTCGGCACCGGATAGGTCACATCGCAGTCGGGCCAGCCCATGCAGCCGATAAAGCTGCCGCGGGTCTTGGCGCTCGTCTTCATAACCAGGTCCTTGCCGCACTTGGGGCAAGCGCCCACGCGTGCATCGGCCGTGACGGCGTCGCTGATGGCGTCGCCTAGCTCCTGCGTGTGCTTGAGCAGCTCGTCGAGCACGCCGGCCAGCAGCGCGCGCGAGTGCGTCACGACATGCTCTTCGGTGTCCTCGCCGCGCTCGACGCGGGTCATATCGCCGTCGAGCTCGCTGGTCATATCGGGGCTCGTGATGCGCGGGGCAAACTGCGTCAGCGCGTCGATGATGGCGATGCCCAGCTGGCTCGGCTCCACGGGATCGTTTTTGAGGTAGCGCACAGCGTACAGGCGCTCGATGATGCTCGCGCGCGTGGACTTGGTGCCCAGGCCGCGCTTTTCCATCTCCTGCACGAGCTTGCCCTGGCTGTAGCGCGCGGGCGGCTCGGTCTGCTTGGCCTCGAGCTTAATGTCGAACACGTCGACCGTGTCGCCCTGCTCCAGCGGAGGCATCTGCTCGTCGCGCTTGAGTCCGTACGGGTACGCCTCGCGGAAACCCGGGGTCACGAGCACATCGCCCGAAGCCACGAACGGCTCACCGTTCACATCGAGCTCGAGCTTGGTGTTCTCGATAGTCGCGGGACCCATGAGCGTCGCCAGGAAGCGACGGGCGATGAGGTCGTAGAGCTTGCGCTGGCCGCCATCGAGCGTGGACGGATCGCCTTCGCCCGTGGGGTAGATGGGCGGGTGGTCGGTGGTCTCGACTTTGCCGCGCGTGGGCTTCATGGGGCCGGCGAGTACCTTTTTGCACACGGGCGCCAGCGCCGGGTTGATCTTTGCCAGGTCGCTCACCACGGCGCCCAGATCGAGCGTCGCAGGGTACACGGTGTTGTCGACACGCGGATAGCTGATGAGGCCCGCCATGTAGAGGGACTCGGCGATGCGCATGGTACGTGCAGGTGAGATGCCCTCGGCCGCGGCGGCAGCCTGCAGCGAGGTCGTCGCAAACGGGGTGGGCGGCTGCTGCTTGCGGGAGCGCTTGGTCACCGCGGCGACGGTTGCCGTCGTAGCGCCGTCGACGTGGCCGTACGCCGTCTCGGCAGCATCCTTGTCGGTAAAACGTGCCGTCTTGTGCGCAATCTTAAAGCGGTCATCCTCGGCAGCACCCTGAGCGGCACCCATGCCGCGAATCTGCCAATAGTCCTCGGGCACAAACGCCATGCGCTCGCGCTCGCGCTCGACCACCAGGGCGAGCGTCGGCGTCTGCACGCGGCCGGCGGAGCGCACGTTGCCAAAGCCGCCAAACTTGGCGAGCGTCAGGTAGCGCGTGAGCACCGCGCCCCAAATGAGATCGATGTGCTGGCGGCTCTCGCCGGCGTCGGCCAGATTCTGGTCGAGCGAGACAAGATTATCGAAGGCCTGCGTAATCTCGGCCTTGGTAAACGAAGAATACTGGGCGCGGGCGACCGGCAAGTCAGGCGCAACCTCGCGCACTTTGTTGAGGGCGTCCGAACCGATCAGTTCGCCCTCGCGGTCGAAGTCCGTGGCGATAATGACGCTGTCGGACTTCTTGGCAAGGTTCTTGAGCGAGCGGATGAGCTCCTTCTCGGCCGGCAGCTTAATGACGGGCGCCCAGGTGAGGTAAGGCAGGCTCTCGAGCTTCCAGCCCTTGATGGAGATACCATCGGCAAGAAACGGCTTGCGCTTGGTGTCGTAGGGCGGACGTGCCAGGCCATCGGGCATATCGGCCGGCAGCATCTCGCCGTCCTCGGTGACCGAATACCAGCCCAGCTTTTTATCGAACAGCACGCTGTCGCAAAAATCGGGCGCAAGGATGTGACCGGCAAGGCCGATGGTCACGCACTCCTCGCCCTTCCACTCAAAACGGTAGATGGCGGTGTTGTACACCTTGTCCTTTTTGGGTTTGCCCGTGGACAGACGCTCGGCAATCTGACGCGCGGCGTCGTTTTTCTCTGCGATGATGAGCTTCAAAAGAGGCTCCTATCTCGTGTCTCTGCGGCTACGCCCGCCCGTATGGCGGCCGACTTACGCCCTTGCTTGCTCAATCTGCCCGATGAGCCAATCGCACCAGGCATCCATGCCCTCGCCCTTGCGCGCGCTCACGGCAAACCGCGGCGCCTGCGGATTGAGGTCATCGAGTGTCTTAGTATACCTATCCATGTCAAAATCGAAAGCCGGAGCCACGTCGACCTTGTTGAGCAGCTGCGCGCCGGCGTGTTGGAAGATGCCCGGGTACTTGATGGGCTTGTCGTCGCCCTCGGGCACCGAGAGAATCATGATGGACAGGTTCTCGCCCAGGTCAAAGTCGACCGGGCAGACCAGGTTGCCCACGTTTTCGATAAAGATGACGTCGATGTTCTCCAGACCGACGGCCTGGTCGAAGGCATCGACGGCCTCCATGATCATGTTGCCCTCGAGGTGGCACAGGCCGCCCGTGTTGATCTGAATGGCGGGCATGCCGGCTTCCTTCATGGTGATGGCGTCGACGTCCGAGGCGATATCGCCCTCGATGACAGCACAGCGCAGGCCGGCTTTGTCACGCAGACGCTCGTTGGTGCCCAGAATCGTGGTGGTCTTGCCCGAGCCGGGGCTCGACAGCACATTGATCACATAGGTGCCTGCCTCATTAAATCGCTGACGCAGCTGATCTGCCAGGCGCTCGTTGCGCGACAGGATCGGCGACGCGATATCAATCGTTTTCTCAGCCATACTCAGCGCTCCTTACTTTGGCCCCTTTATACCCCGTCCCCAGGTGGCTAGCGGGCTAATCGTCGGGGGTTTCGATTTCGATACTTGCGATGTCGAGCTCGCGGCCGTGCAGCAGGCGCACGTTGGCGCCGCCACACTGAGGGCAGCGACAATGAAAGCGGTCGTGGTCGAAGACCTCGCCGCAGTCCAGGCACTCGCTTTGTGGATGGACTTCCTCCACGGCAAGCTCACAGCCGCGCGTGAGCGGGTCCTCGTCGCGAAACGTCTCCCACGCAAAGTCAAGCGCCTCGTGCACAACTTCGGTCATATCCCCGATACGCAGCGTTACCAAAACGGCGCGCGAGGCCCCCGCCCCACGCGCCGCGCGAATCACTGTATCGAGTATGCCGTTGACAATGCCAACCTCGTGCATACCGATTTACTCCTCGTCGTCCTCGTCGTCCGAGAACAGGTCCAGACGGCTCACGAACAGGCCCTCCTTGCCCTCGCGCGCGGTAATGACCACACGGGCAATGGCGAGCGAGATCTCGTAGAGCGAAAGCAGGGCACCGTACATAAGGCCCAGCGTAACGGGCGAGCCGTCAGGCGTGATCACGGCCGAGCCCACAAGCAGGCCCACGTACACGTAGCGCCAGGCGCTGCGGAAAGCCGCGTAGGACACGATGTGGAAAACAGACAGGTAGAAGATGATGAGCGGCAGCTCAAACGCCACACCAAAGCCGATCATAAAGAGCAGCTCCATGTTGACGTAGTTCTCCAGGTCGGGCAGCGCCGTAGCGACGGCCGAGGTCTCGCCGATGAGCCACTCAAAGCCCGCCGGGATGATGATGAAGTAGCAAAAGATTGCGCCCAGGAAGAACAGCACCGTCGAGGCGAGCACCGTGGGCACAACCCACTTGCGCTCGTTGGGGCGAAGCGCCGGCAGGAAAAACGCCAAGATCTGCCAGATGATCATGGGCGTGCACATGACCACGGCCATCTTGACGGCCAGCGAGAAGCGCAGTCCAAAGCCGCCGAGCGTGGTGGTGATGTAGAACTTACCGTCCGGCACAAAGGAGCGGATGGGGTCTTCCAGGATGTCGAGCACCACGGGCGTGGCGAAATACAGCACGATGGCGGCGGCAAACACCGACACGACCACGATGGTCAGGCGGCGACGGAGCTCTCCCAGGTGATCGAAGAGCGGCATGCGCGCAGGTCCGATAGGCATTACTCATCGCCTCCCTTCGGGGCGTTGGTGGCAGCGGCGTCGTCCTCGGCCTCGAGCTCGCGAGCGAGCTGGTCGACGACGGCCTTGCGCTTGCGGGGACGACGGGCGTAGAGGTCAGCCGTCGTGGGCTCTGCCGGCTCGGGCTCGGGCTCCGGCTCTGCAGCAGGCTCGGGCTCGACGACAGGCCCGGCGGCAGCGGCAGGCTCGGCGCTCTCGGCCTTGGACTCCTCAGCAGCACCCTCGCCCTCGGCGGCAGCCTCGCTCGCGGCCTTCTCGGCAGCAAGACGGGCGCGACGCTCGGCAAAGGTCTCCTTCTTGGCGGGCGCTGCCGTCTCGGCGGCATCCTCGTCCGCATCGGAATCGTCGTCGGTCGCAGCAGCCTTCTTGGGCTTGACCGGAGCCGAAGCGGCCTCACTCACCGGATCGATAATCTCGGACTGAACAACGGCCGTCATCTTTTCCTGCGTCTCGCGGAACTGACGGATGGCACGGCCGATCGTGCGGCCCATCTGCGGGAGCTTATCCGGGCCAAACAGCAAAAAGCCGAAGACCACGATGATCGCGAGCTCACCCTCTCCAATACCAAACACACATACCTCCAAGGCTCGATGTGAGTCGAGCCCGCACCGCGCCATTCGGCCGGAACTCGTCTATTCATTCGGTCAAGTATAGCGCCCGGACGCCAAAACGTCCGAGCGCATCACAAACATATGCCAAACGGCACGCCCTTTTGGGGGCAAAGATTATGCAGCGGTGATCGAAATCTCCTGGTCGACACCCAACAGCTGGACCACGCGCATCACCGGGGGCTGCACATTGGTGCAGCTAAAGCGCTTGCCGTGGTCGACCGCGTGGTGCGCGGCGCCCACGAGCACGCCAATGCCCGTCGAATCGATGTAGCTCACCTGGGCAAAATCGAGCTCAACGGCCTCGGTGGGCTGCTCGAGCGCCAGGTCGATGGCATTGCGCAGGCTATCGGCGTTAGAGATATCGATCTCGCCGGTTACCTTAATGGTGTAGAGCTCTGGCGTGGGGTTGGTGGAAATACCCAAATCCATGTATACGCTCCTTTACGTATCGAAAGTGCGGATAGTACGGGAAGCCGCGCGTTAGGCGCGCTCGGCACGCGCAAGCTCGGCAGCGACGAGCTTAACGGCCAGCACCAGCACATCGAGCGCGGCCTCCAGGTCCTCGACCGTGGGATAGCTCGGCGCGATGCGGATGTTGGTGTCGCGCGGATCCTTGCCATAAGGCCAGGTGGCACCAGCCGGCGTGAGCTTGACGCCCAGGTCGGCACAAAGCGCGGCGACCTTCTGGGCCGAGCCCTCGGGGCCATCAAAACTCACAAAGTAGCCGCCATGGGGATGAGTCCAAGTGGCGCAACCCGTGTTACCCAAGCCCTCGGTGAGTTTACGCTCAACGGCCTCAAAGCGCGGGCGCAGGAACTCGGCATGCTTTTTCATGTGCTCCTTAACCGCCTCGATGGTGGGAAGGAAGCGCACGTGACGCAGCTGGTTGAGCTTGTCGGCGCTGATGAGGCCGGCCTTCAGGCGCTTGGAGAACTCGGCGATAACCGCGGGGCTCGCACCGATAAAGCCGATGCCGGCGCCCGGGAAGGTGATCTTGGACGTCGAGGCAAAGGCCACCACGCGATCCTCGGTGCCCGCCGCGCGAGCGAGGTCAAAGATGTTTGCGAGCTCGTCGGTCTCGTCGTACAGGTCGTGCACGCAGTAGGCGTTGTCCCAGAAGATGCGGAAATCGGGCGCGGCCGTGGGCATCTCGACTAGGCGGCGCACGGTGTCCTCGCTAAAGGTGATGCCCGTGGGGTTGGAATACTTGGGCACGCACCAGATACCCTTGATGGAGTCGTCGGCAGCAACCAGGCGCTCGACCTCGTCCATGTCGGGGCCGTTGTCGGTCATCGCAACGGGGACATTCTCGATACCCAGATCGGCGGTGATGCCAAAGTGGCGATCGTAGCCGGGAACGGGGCACAGGAACTTGACCTTCTTGCCGTCGTGCGCGGCCTCGTAGGCGTCCCAGGGCTCGCTGCCGCACGAGCCACAGCGCCAGAACATACCGGCGATGTCGTGCTCAATCAGCAAACTCGACGAGCCCAGCACGAGCGTCTGCTCGGCAGGGCAACCCAGGAACTCCCCCGCCAGCTTGCGTGCCGAGGGAATGCCCTCAAAGCAGCCGTAGTTGGAGCAGTCGACGTTGCCGTCGTGCAGATCGGCATCGGCATTGAGGATATCGAGCATGGGTCGAGAGATGTCCACCTGGGAGGGCGACGGCTTGCCGCGGGCCATATCGAGCGCCAGGCCCTTGGCCTTGACCTCGGCGACCTCGGCTTTGAGCGCCTCGATGGCGGCATCGAGTTCGGTGGTTTCCATCTTCTGGTAGATCGTCTGCATGGGTGCGACCTTTCGCGAAGCGGTACGTTGCAGTTCGTCTAAGTATAGACCGCCACCGCCGCAACGGTATGAAGCCGTGATAGATTAAGTTCATCGCAATGAATTACGAATCGCCGCGCATGCCGGCGTGGGGCGCCCAAGGAGGCACTATGGAGTACGGATCGTTTCAGGCCGAGGAATTCGGCGACTTGCAGCGCCTGGTCGACGGACTGTTTTACGACCGCCACGCCATCGACCGCCTGGATCTGATCGTACAGGCCGAAATCTTGGACCTGGCGCCCGACCTCATGGAGATCGTGAACCTTTTGCCGCCCGGCTACTACGACCGCCAGTCACTTTGCGACCAGCTCAACTCCGCCTTGGCCGCCCACGGCTGGGGCGCCGTCTACGGAACGGTGGAATAAGCCTCGAGGCCGGCGATTTGGCCCGCTTCCCGACCTTGGCGAGGCTTGTTTTAGGGCTTGAGGCCAAAAAAGGGCAAATATGAGTACTGTTACCTTTTTAGTAGCAGCGATTCTTGGTCGAAATCGGCAAAACTCGACTTGAAACTTCCTAATCACCGTCAGCTAGCGCCAAATTGGAAGTCGATGGTCACTCATTAACGTACAGTTTTTATAACTTTGTTCATTATTTTCCGCACCTAAAATGATACGCCGTTTGTGACAGTACTCACAAACGGCGTTTTTTGACCACTGGCGTGTCTGGCAGGCGGCAAGCACCGCCCGAATCCGCATTTTGAACGCGCCCGAATCGGTTCTGGAGCCGGTTTTCGCGCTCTTACTCGTCTTTGGGCGAGGGATGCTTGCAGACCACGCTCATGTAGATCATGCCAAGTACGGCCGCGGTGACAGAGCCGGCGAGAATAGCGGCCTTGGCGGCCAGAACCTCAAACTCAGCCGTCGGGAAGGCAAGGCCGCTGATGAGAATCGACATGGTAAAGCCGATGCCGCCCAGAATGCCCACACCGGCAATCATGTGCCAGTTGACATTGCGCGGCAGTTCGCAGGCCCTAAGCTTGACCAGGGCGAACGTCATGCCAAAGATACCAATCGGCTTGCCCAGCAGCATGCCAAAGTACACGCCGAGCGTCACCGGGTCGGTGAGCAGCGTGCTCATATCCACGCCCACCAGGCGAACCTGTGCGTTGACGAACGCGAAAATCGGCAGAATCACAAAGTTGACCGGCGTGGAGATCAGGCGCTCCATACGGATGAGCGGCGGGGTGACGCGGTGCATGACGCGCTCGACCTTGGTGGTCGAAACGGTAAAGTCGTGCTGGCCCAGGATGTGCGCCTCGTCGTCGTAGCGGTCGTCGAGCAGTGGCAGGCATTCGCCCAGCCAATCGGTAAGGCTATCGAGCTTAACGCCGCACTTGGCCGGAATAGTAAAGGCCAGGATGACGCCGGCGAGCGTGGCATGCACGCCGCTCTTGAACATGCAGAACCACAGCAGCAGGCCCAGCACCGAGTACGGGGCGAGGCGGTAATGCTGCGTCTTGTTGAGCCACACGAGCGCGCAGGTCACAAGCGCGGCGGCGCCCAACCAAAACGGATTGGGGCTCTGACCGTAGAAGATAGCGATGGCGGCGATGGAGATGAGGTCGTCGGCGATGGCGAGCGTCGAGAAGAACACGCGCACGCCATTGGGCACGCGGTTACCCAAAAGCGACAGCACGCCCAGCGCAAAGGCAATATCGGTTGCCATGGGAATGGCCCAGCCGTTGTGCGCGCCGGCATGGTTAAAGATCAGGTAGATGCAGGCGGGAACGACAACGCCGCCCACGGCCGCCAGCATGGGAAGCATGGCCTGACGCGGATTCTTGAGCTCGCCGACCGTCATCTCGTACTTAAGCTCGATGCCCACCAACAAAAAGAAGATCGCCATGAGGAAGTCGTTGACGAAAAGCTCAACGGTGAGACCGGCCGTAAGGCTGCCAAGGCCCACATACAGCGGGGTCTCCAAAAAGTGATGAATGGCCTCGTAGGCATCGGTGTTGGCACAGATGACGGCGGCGATGGCGGCGATCACCATGACGGCGGCGGAAATCGTGCCGTTCTCGGCAATGCGCTCCCAAATGTCGTGACGCTCAAAACGCTTGCGCTCACGGACGTTGAACAGCTGCTCGGTTGCTGCCATGGGCGACTCCTTTCGCGGGAAGGCTCCCGTCTTAAAAAAGCACGGCCCGCCCAAATGGCGGCGCCGCGCTCCAACGTATTACGCTTGCATCTAGCCTACCCTGCGCGACAAACGCGCAAGCGCGGCCGAAAAGCGGAACCACAGGTTGAACATTATTTGCTCAACGGTGCGAGTGCCCCTGTCCAATAGGCGACGCGGTCCCGCGCACAAAAAACGACCGGAGCGCGGGGCGTCCGCGGTCCGGTCGTGAGCAGGTTGCAAAACCTAGCAGGCGGCCATAATGGGGGCAGCGACCTGCTTCTTGCGGGAAAGGACGCCCGGCATCCAGACGCCGTCGTGCTCGTCAGCGATGCCCAGGCCCTTCTGAGCGGCCTCGGTCTCACCCTCGAGCAGGACCTGCGAGCCCTCCTCCATGATGTCGGTGATGCACAGGACGATGCCGTCGGCACCCTTCTCGGCGGCGTAGGCGCGCATGGCCTCGCGGATCTCGTCGATCATGCCGAGTGCACGGGTCTTGTCGACGGTCTCGTACTGGCCGATGAGCAGCTTCTTGCCAGCGGGCTCGAACATCTTGATGTCGTTGCCAACCATCTGGGCTGCGGTGAAGGAGCCGGACGGGCGGGTGAGGAAGACCTCCATGCCAAACTTGACCGGGTCGACGCCCACCTGCTCGCCGAGCTTAGCAGCGACGGCGCGGTCAACATCGGTGGTGGTGGGGCTCTTGAGCATGAGCGTATCGGTCATCATGGCCGAGAGCAGCAGCTTGGCCTGGATGTCGGAAAGCTCAACGCCGAGCACGCCGGCGAGCTTGGTGACGATGGTGCAGCTGGAGCCCCAGGGCAGGCAGATGTAGTGCAGCGGGCCGGCGGTCTCGAAGTCGCCGATGCGGTGATGATCGACAACGCCAAAGACCGTGGCGTCCTTAAGGCCGGCGACGGACTGGGCGGACTCGTTGTGGTCGGTGAGGACGACGAGCTGACCGGCCTCGACGGACTCGATCACGCGGGGCTCGGCAATGCCGGCGTCGGCGAGCAGCTTGGCGGACTCGGCCGGAAGCTGGCCCAGCGCGCAGGCCTCGTAGGTGTTGCCGGCATACTCAACCTGGTTGAGCAGCTGGGACAGGACGACGGCGCTCATGATGGCGTCGTTATCGGGGTTCTGGTGACCAAAGACAAGAACGTTTGCCATGGATATCCTCCACTTGATATGTGTACTTGGACGTAGCTATGGTAGCACGCTGACGCCGAACCCTATGAGATGGAAGGAGCGCGGCACAAATTGGGGCAGGCGCTGGGACGGAGTCTGTCCCCTCTGCACCATGTTGGTGCAAAGTAACCTGGCCCCCTTGCACTAGCTATTTGCCGGCGGCGCGCAGGGCTACGTAGGCGGCACCGATGATGCCGGCGTCGTTGCCGAGCGAGGCGACCTTAATGGGCGTCTCGCGCGAGGCAGAAAGCGCGTACTGCTTAAAGTGCTCACGGACCTTGTCGAGGTAGACATCGGCCGAGGCGGATGCGCCGCCGCCGATCAGGAACATCTCGGGGTCGACCACGTTGGCGATAAGCGCCAGAGCGCGACCGAGATAGTCGGCCATGGTATCGGCCGCGGCCAGCGCGAGCTTGTCACCCTCGCGGCAGGCCTGGAACACGTCCTTGGAATCGGAGGGGCCGGTGAGCTCGATGGGGTCGACGCCCGCCTTCTCGCACTCGGCAAGGTAGTTGCTCACCACGCCGGTGGCGCTGGAATACTGCTCCAGATGGCCATGGCCGCCGCAGCCGCAGGTGCGCTCCTCGGCCGGGTTCAGGCACATGTGGCCAATCTCGCCGCCAGCACCCACAACGCCCGATACCACGTCGCCGTTAACGATAACGCCGCCGCCCACGCCGGTACCGATGGTGACCATCACCACGTTCTGCACGCCCTTGGCAGAGCCGAGCCAGGCCTCGCCCATGGCAGCGGCGTTGGCATCGTTCTCGTACTTAACGACCGCGTCGGGGCAGTGCTCCTGAATGGCGACTCTCAGCTCGGGCAGGTTAATGGCAATGTTGGCCTTGACCTTGGCATCGCCCGATGCCGGGATGGGGCACGGAACGGCCAGACCAATGCCCGCCACAAAGGCACGCGGAATCTGAGCCTTGGCGACCACCTGGTCGATAGCCTCGGTCACCGCGGCAAAGCCCGCGGCGTCAACGATAGGAGGCGTGGGCACGCTGGCCTTGGCCAGCAGGTTGCCGTCCTCGTCGAACAGGCCCTCCTTAACCGAAGTGCCGCCGACGTCAATGCCGATGTAATACTGCTTAGGTTCCATGGGAGCCCACCTTTCTCGTTTAAACATTGCCTGTATGGTACCGCTCCCAAGGCAAAAACCTACCAAAAAGGGACAGGTTTGTTTTGGCAGGTTTTATCTGGGGAAACGTGAATGGTCGCTCAATAGGTCGCGCAAGACCTTCCCCAAACATAAAGGCGCCGGGAGGCGGAGACTCCCGGCGCCCGTCAAAGGGACTGTGTTGTCTGTTGGACCGCACGGCCCATCGCGGCGATAACGCCGACTAGGCCTTGAGTGCCTGCAGCCGCTTGTGGATCTCGATGAGCTCCGTCGCCATGACGCGCATGGTCTCGGTGCCGGCCATCTGGTCCTCTGCATGCAGCAGAATCAACGGGGCCTCGCCGTTACGCTCGCCGTTGGCCTCCTTCTTCAGAAGCCCCATGTGAACATCGTGGCCACCGTTATAGGCCTCGTCGCCCTGCTTGATAAGCTCCTCGGCGGCGTCAAAATCGCCCTCCTTGGCCTTTTGCACGGCATTGATGTACATGCTCTTGGCGGTACCGACGTAGCTGATGATCTCGAAGCAGGTCATCTGCAACTCGTTCATATCCTCCATATGCTGCACCTAGCCCATCACGCTGACACAGTGGTCGATGATGCCGGCAGCGTTCATGCGGCCGTAGTCGACCATGTTGATGACCTCGACCTGGAAGCGACCAGCGGCCTCCTTCTCAAAATCGCCCTTGGTGTAGCCGATCTGCGGGCCAAGCAGCAACATGTCGCACTCGTCCAGGTGATCGTGGGCCTCGTTCATGGGACGAGCCTCGATCTCGATATCCAGACCACGGTTTGCAACCTCGGCCTGCATCTTCTGGACCAGCAGGCTCGTGGACATACCGGCATTGCAGCAGAGCATGATCTTCTTCATGGTTTCCTCCTTATAACTGCGCGGCGCGCAGACGACGACTGGTTTCATTCTTTGCAGCTATTGTTCCCACCCCCTGCATCTTTACGCAAGGAAGAGAGCTGCGGGCACTGGCACCGCGTACCGGCGCCCGCAACGGTGAAAGGGACGAACGTTAAGCGTTCTGCTCGGCAAGGGCCTCCTGCTTGGCGATTGCCTTCTCGGAAATCTTCATAAAGGGCAGGTAGACGGCCATGCCAATGACAATCTCGAGAGCCTGCCACACGCCGGCGCGCCAGTCAAAGCCCGTAGCGAGCAGGGCATTGATGACGGGAGGCATGGTCCAAGGCACCTGGGCGATGCAGGGGCTGATGATGCCTGCGCAGGTAAGGCCATAGGTGATGCCGATGAACAGATCGGGAAGGAGGACAAACGGAATCATGAGCGGCAGGTTGTACACGATGGGGTAACCGTAGATAACCGGCTCGTTGATGTTGAACAGACCAGGCAGGATAGCCATCTTGGAAACGGTCTCGGAAGCCTTGTTCTTGGAGAACAGGAGCGTGTCGAGCAGAAGCATGAGGGTGCAGCCCGAGCCGCCGATGAGGGCGAAGCTGTTAACGATCTGCATGTTCATGTAGTGATCGGGCTGGATGGTGCCACCGGCGGCAAAGGTAGCCATGTTGTCGACGATGAGCATGGTCAGGATCGGCTCGACGGTAGCGCCAGAGATGGTGGACTGGTGAATACCGACGCAGAACAGCAGGTTAGCAAGGGTGTAGATGAGGATAACAGCCCACGGACCGGCGTTCATGATGCTCTTGAGCGGGTTGGAGATGCACGTGGAGATGATGGTGCACAGATCGGTGCCGGCACACACGGCGAGCAGGGCTGCGGCAAGAGCGAAGATCGCGAGGTTGAGCAGCATCGGGATCATGACGTTGAAGGAGTTGGAGACCGCGGGAGGCACGCCCTCGCCCAGCTTAACCTTGAGCTTCTCGACGCCAGAAATCTTGATGAAGAGCGAAACGGAAAGCAGGGCGATGATAATAGCCGAGAACAGACCGTTGGTGCCGGTGTTGGCAGTCGAAAGGGCGCCCGTGACCTCGGCGGAGGTGATCTTGTCGGTGAGCAGCGGGCTCGTGGCGGCAAGCGTGGCGGTGATCTGCTGCGGCATCATGATGACGAAAGCAGAGATAGCGACGACCACGCAAGCGAGCGGGTTATCGAAACGCTTGTTCTTAGCGAGGCTGTAGCCAATCAATCCGGCCAAGATAATGGCAGAGACGTTGAGGGTGCCCAGCGTAATTGCCGAACCCCACGTCTGAAGGTTGGCAAGGCCCGCCGCATCGAGCGGGAACAGGGGGAACACGACGTTGTTGATAAGAACCGCGATACCCGCAAGGATATAGAGCGGCGTGATGGTCGCGAAGGCGTCGCGCAGGGAACGCAGGTGAACCTGGTTTCCCACCTTCGCAGAGACCTCGGCAAACTTGTCGAGGAAGCTCTTTCCGTTGTCACTGGCCATGATTGCTCCTAACTTTCAAATCCGGCCTTTTCCTATTCGCACGGTGGTCTGTCGCCCTCTGCCACCAGATGTGCCATGTGTTGCGCGCGGCGGCGCGCGGTCTGGGCGTTCGCCCGGTCGCTAATCAACCACGTGGGTCGTGGCGACCTGTTTGAGCCAGGCTGCCGACTTCTTAAGGCGGCGCTTGTAGCCATCCATCAAATCGACCTCGACAAAGCCATAGCGATTCTTAAAGGCATTGGCCCAAGACCAGTTATCGATGACGGCCCAATAATGGTATCCGCGACACTTGGCGCCCTCGGCAATTGCCCTGGCAACCCACTCCAGGTGCTGGCGCACAAAATCGACGCGGTAATCGTCCTGAATGGTGCCCTCGGCGTCGCGGTTCTTGTACTCGTCCATGATGCCGATGCCGTTCTCGGAAACGAACCACTCAAGATCGGGGTAGTTCTTGGCGCAGTCCATGCCAAAGTCGTAGAGGCCCTGCGGGTAGATCTCCCAGCCGCGGCTCTCGTTCATAACGGCGTCGGGCCATACGTACTCGTCGGCAAAGTGCGGCAGGCCGTACTGGTCGACCTTGCTCGCCGGCGCCTGAACGCGCGTGGGGTGGTAGTAGTTGCAGCCGAGCCAGTCAACAACACCCTGCTTGAGAATCTCTTGGTCGCCGGCACGGAACGGGAGCTTAACGCCGCCCTCGACCAGGCTGTCGAGCACGTCGGCAGGAAGCTCGCCCTTGGTAATAAGGTCGAGCCACCAGCGATTGTTGATGCCGCTGGTCATACGCACGGCCTCGAGGTCCGCCTCGTTGGGGTTCTCCTTGGTGTAGACCGGGGTAAAGCAGTTGATCATGCCGATTTTGGCATCGGCGCGAATAGCGCCCTCGTCATAGGCGCGACGATAGTTGGCCACGGCCAGCGCGTGCGCCAGCGAGATGTGATACTGCACGGTGCGGGCGCGGTTGAAGTCGTGGAGTTGCGGGAACCACACGCCCTCCTGATAGCGCTGCTCGGGCTCGACGATGGGCTCGTTAAAGGTGAACCAGTACTTAATCTCCTGGCCAAACTCGTGGAAGGCGACGTCGGCGTAATGCGCGTAAGCCTCGACGACCTCACGGCTCTCCCAGCCGCCACGGTTAAAGAGGTAGGTGGGCATGTCAAAGTGGTACAAGTTGACAAACGGCTCCAGGCCGGCCTCGCGAGAGGCGCGGAACAGCTCGTGATACCACGCAGCCCCCTCCTCGTTGAGGTTGCCGTCGACATCGAGCAGACGGCTCCACTGGATGGAAGTGCGATAGGTGTTCAGGCCCAAGTCCTTCAAAATGCGAAGGTCTTCCTGGTACTTGGCCATAAAGTCATTGCCGGCATAAGAGCCAACGCAGTTGTAGAACGAACCCAGATCCTGGATGGACCAGGTGTCCCACAGGTTCTCGAGCTTGCCACCCTGGTTCCACTGACCCTCAGTCTGCGGGCCGGACATAGCAGCGCCAAAAAAGAAGTCACGGGGCAGCTGATACTGTGCCATCAAAGTCCTCGCTTTCGTGTTCTAGAGCTTCCGGTTGGAGACGGGTTTGCTTTGGCAGGTTATCCGGCGCGGGCGCGCACCGGTCATACCGATATCCAACCCGCCAAAACAAAGCCGTCCCCAAACAGTACAAGGAAACGCCAATGCATCTCGCTTGTTGTCTATAACTATAGCGCTCTAATTTTCTATGTAAAGCGTCTTTTTCATTTTTCTTTATCGAACTTCTTTCATGAAGGCCATATGGATGCTTTCTAAGTAGGTATACTTTCTAAATATCGACGCAAATATGAAGGGAGGATTGCATGATTCCCAAATACGAGGCGATAGCTGCAGATATCCGTCGAAGCATCGAGGACGGCGCACTTAAACCGGGCGATAAGTTGCCCACCGTCGTTGAGTTCTGTGAGCTCTATGGCGTTTCCAAAATCACCGTCAAACGAGCGATTGAGCAGATCACCGAGGAAGGCCTTATTACCAGCCGGCGCGGATCGGGCACCTACGTCAAGGACACGGCGGGACTTCCCGGCCAGGTGTTTTTTCAAGGCAAGAACGACCGTGCCCAGGGCTTTTCGTATGAGCACCGCGGGGAAAAGGTGACCTCGGTGGTCTACGATTTCTCGATCGTCAATCCGCCGGCAGAGGTTGCGACCCAGCTGGGAATGGCCGAGGATGACTTCGCCTATCACATCGTGCGCGTGCGCCAGGTCGACGAGAAGCCCATCGTCATCGAGTACACCTATATGCCGCTCGAACTGATCCCGGGCCTTAAAAAGAAGGACCTGTACGGATCGGTCTACGGCTTTATCCGCGAGCAATGCGGGCTGAAGATTTCGAGCTTCCATCGCACCATTCGCGCTGTCGCGGCAACTGAGGAAGAGGCTGAGCGCCTGGATACCAAACCCGGCTCTCCCCTGCTCGAACTTAACCAGATTGGCTTCTTGGATAGCGGCACCGCGTTTGAATATTCTATCTCGCACAACGTAGGCGACCGCTTTGAGCTGCACAACGTAACGCTGGCATAAGTTTTAGTAGTCATGCGGGCGCTCACTATGGCTCGTTTGGAGTGGGCACCCGCACAACCTTATGGGAGTATGCACATGTCCGATTTGATTAAACTCACGCCGATCTTCCACGAGAAGATCTGGGGCGGCCGCCAGCTGGAGACCGTGTTTGGCTACGACATTCCCGAGGGTCCCATCGGTGAGTGCTGGGCCATCTCTGCCCATCCCAACGGCGACTGCCAGATCGCGGAGGGCCCGTATGCAGGCCACACGCTGTCGTGGCTGTGGGCCGAGCACCGCGAGCTCTTTGGCAATTGCGAGGGCAAGGAGTTCCCGCTGCTCATTAAGATTCTGGACGCCAAGGACGACCTTTCGATCCAGATTCATCCCAACGACGAGTACGCCGCCAAGCACGAGAACGGCAGCCTGGGCAAGACCGAGTGCTGGTATGTCCTGGACTGCGAGCCCGGCGCCACGATCATCGTTGGGCAGCGCGCCAAGGACCGCGCCGAGGCCGCACAGATGATCAAGGACGGCCGCTGGGACGACATGCTCAACGTGCTGCCGATCCACAAGGGCGACTTTTTCCAGATTGACTCCGGTACCGTGCACGCCATCAAGACCGGCACGCTCATTTTGGAGACGCAGCAGTCGAGCGATGTGACCTATCGCCTGTACGACTACGACCGCCCCGGCACCGACGGCAAGCTGCGCCCGCTGCACATTGAGCAGAGCCTCGACTGCATCGATTTTAATGTCCAGGCTCCGACCGACGGCACCGTGACCGCGCCCGAGGTCGACGGCGTGACCGAGCTCGAGTCCAACCCCTGCTACACCGTCGATCGCGTGCGCGTCAACGGCAGCAAGACCTTGGAGCAGCGCTGGCCCTTGATGTGCCTGTCAGTCATCGACGGCGAAGGCACCGTCTGCGGCGACCCCGTCCACAAGGGAAGCCACCTGCTGGCCCCCAGCGCTGTCACCTCCATCGACCTCGAAGGCAAGATGGAACTGATCATCAGCCACCTGTAAGCTACCGGTCCCCGAGCGCTCGCCGGGATGGGGCGCGGGGTTTGGTCGCCCGCTCGGACAGTCCTGCTCGCACGGAGAGCACAT
>UQZI01000041.1 GCA_900545555.1 uncultured Collinsella sp. | reverse complement strand
ATTTTTTTCAGGTGCTTCAGAAGCTGTATTATTTACATCATTTTTCTTATTTACACCATCTAAGGACTTCATTGTCGGGAACAGGATCACATCGCGGATGGAGCTTGCGCCGCACAGCAGCATGGCGCAGCGGTCAATGCCGAAGCCCAAGCCGCCGGTGGGCGGCATACCGTATTCGAGCGCCATGACGAAGTCCTCGTCCATCATGTTGGCCTCTTCGTCGCCGTGGGCGCGCTTTTCGGCCTGCGCCTTCACAAACTCGCGGACCTCGCGCGAAAGCTCGGGGTAGAACGGGGCGAGCATGGGATCGTCGTCGGCGGCGATCAGGATGGTATAGAGTGCCGGCGCCGTGTTGACGCCGTTAATCACCAGAGTCTGATCCTCCATGTCGCGAGCGGCCTGCTTGGCAAGCTTCTTAAAGGAGAACGGGGCACGGGTGGCACCGAAGATGCCGGCCACGTGGTCCTCGAAGATGTTCAGGAAGTTCACGAAAGATCACTCTCCGTATAGGTTCTTTGGTATCCGAGCAAATATAGGCATATCCCAACGATTATAGAGGATAGGGTTCCCGCAACTGCCGCCTTGGCGGCGACCGCGGCTGCAAGGCTGGCAATTTCCATATGGTGTGCAAGACAGGATGCCGCTGCGCAGCCGATGCCGGTGACGGCGATGGCGGCGATTGCGGCAAGGTTTGAGCCCTGGTCGGCACGCTTGGCATGGGCATTGAGCAGCGCAGATGACGCCGCGGCAGTTGTCGCGACCAGCACAAAGGCAGCCCAAAGGAGCGGGTCTTCCAGCGCTGCGGCAACGTTGCCGAGCCCCAGCACGCCTCCGGCTGAAAGCGCGACCGTGGCCAGACGGGCAAAAAGCACGCCCATGCCCGTTGCCGCGGCGGCGCTTGCCGGGCCGAGCCAAAATGACGCGACGCCGGCGGCGACCCCAGCTGCCAGGAAGGTATTGCCAGTCAGACAGCCAAGCGCGAGTGCACAGGTGAGCGCGGCGCTCGCGGCAGCCTCGGTGCGACCCCAGGCGATCCACCAACCGGACATGGCGGCGGCAAAGATCACCGCGACGGGCAGCATCGACAGGATGCCCTGCGCCTGCATGGTGGCGTTGGCCATAAGTACCAAAAAGCCCACGGCCGAGATAGCCGAGCCAATCTGCGGGGCCAGGCCGGCGGCCGCCCCAATCGCGATGGCCGCGGTAATAAGTCCGGGAAGCGCCGCGACGCCAGCCGTCTGCATGAGCAAAAAGCTGAAGGCTCCGCATAAGAGCGCCGAGATGGCACGCATGGTGTAATCGCGCGCGTGGCTCCAGCGCGTGCCCGCCCAACCAAGTGCGGGGTCGACTTCGATGGTGTCGTCCTCGTAGGTCGATGGCTCGATACCGTCTGCCGCGCGCTCGTCATCCGACAGCTCGCCCACCATCTGCTCCAGGCTGCGACGGCCCTCGCGCACGCTGCCCAAGCCGGCGAGCAGCTGGTCGCAAAATGCCTCGATGCTGCTGGGGCGGTCCTGCGGCATGGGGGAGAGGGCGCTCATGAGCGTAGCCTCGGCTCCCGGGGGAAAATGCGGGATGAGCTCGCTGGGGTAGGTGGCGCCGCCGATGATGCGGCCGAGCGAGTCGCCGGGCGTGGCGGCCATAAAGGGAGCGCTGCCGCACAGGCCCTCGTAGATCACACAGGCAAGGGCAAAGACATCGGCGCGCTCGTCAACCGTGCCGGTCTCGATGTCGAGCTGCTCGGGTGGCATGTAGCCGATGGTGCCGCCGCGCGAGCCGCCAAAGCCGCCAGCAGACGACAGCCGCGCCATGCCAAAGTCGGTGAGCTTTACATTGCCCGAGTGGTCGATGAGCACGTTGGCGGGCTTGATGTCCAGGTGGAGCACGCCATTACTATGGGCAAAGGTGAGCGCCTGGCCCAGCGCGTCGGCAATTGCCGCGGCCTCGTCAAAGGTGAGCGAATGGCCGTCCACGCGATGCAAAAACTCGGCCAGCGACATGCCGTCGACATATTCCATAACCAGGTAGGCATAGGCGGTGTCGTGCGTAAAGTCGATGACCTGCACGATATTGGGATGTTGAAGCATGGCGGCGGTGTGTGCCTCGCGTAGGACATCCATGATGTTGCTGGCGGGCATGCCGGCACCGTTGATAAGGGGGATGCGCTTAATGGCCACGCGGCGGCGCAGGTGCGTGTCGCGGCAGATCTCGATGGAGCCAAAACCGCCGGTCGCAAGTGTCTCGAGCGGCTGGTACCGCTTGAGCAGCTCGCGAGAGCTGGTGCCCTCCAAAGGAACGTCCGGCGAGAACCGGGCGGTATGTTGCGAGAAAAGCGGCATGGCCAACCCTCGTGCGTTTAAAGTTCGTTTGCGAGTGGCGGGCACGGGGCCGAGCCATTCGCGGTGGCATAGATGCTGCTAGTGTAGCACGCTCGGGCAGATGGCGAGGATAGCGGGATGCGAGGTGGCCCGATCGATTCGGCCCGTTTCGGCTCGTTTGGAAAGCGCATCTCAGTTTTCAGCCAAATTATGGGATGCGCTTTCCAAATGGGGTGGGCTGCGGAAACTGCATCCCAGAATATTGCCCTGGAACGGGATGCGCTTTCCGAACCGGCGTCCAAAAGGAAACCGCATCCCGCTTTGATGTGGGGACTGCGAACAAAAGCCGGACCGTGATCTGGCGCGGATTGGAGTTCGCCTGAATCATTGATGCTGGCTGGTGTGAGAACAGAGATAAACGAGCGGCTCGAGCGATATAATGACACGCTATGGAGGCCGTATGCTCTTTTCCCGCCGTTCTGCTACATTTGCCTGCGCCATTGCGCTTGTCGTAATGGCGGTCACCCCTTATCACCGGTTTTCATCTTCAATCGGCCTAGCGTCAGGTGCAATGACCTGGCTCGTTATCCTGGGCGCATGCCTCGCGGCGTTTGTTCATGGTGCTGCGCTATGCAAGGGGGGAATGAGAAGGCCGAGGCATCTCGGTGCCATCGGTGTTTTCCTTGGTGTTATTGCAACGGTTCCCGAATGGGCCGACCTGGCTTTCTATGCTCGCGGAGACTCTATTCCAATCGTGTTTGCACCGATTTGGTTGTTACATGGCGTTTCGTGTGTCTCGTGCTTTGTTGGGTCGCTGCTTCTCTCATATGTTATTTGGGGCACGGCGGACTCTCCTTTGACGCAGAGGTCGACACGGACTGACGAAAGGGAAACTCGTCACCCGCAGGACGCGATTTTTACAGAAACAATAGCCGTCATGTCTTGCCTGCTGTTTTGCTGTCGAGTTTCATGGAGAGTCGTTCCCGAGCCATGGGGGATGCCCCCTGTAACGGCCGCGTCAATTGGCCTTGCGCTTTTAATTCCGTTGGTCTATCTCGCATTGGTTGCGGTCCCGCTGTTTTGCTGTTTCAGCGCCTTTGGTCGGGGACAGAGCGACGTGTTTGCCCGTTCTGCGCTCGTGGCAGTCCCTATTGGCCTTGTTCCGGCTGTTGAGGCGGCATACTTTGCAAGCGATGACGCGATCATTGCATTGCTTGCGATGGGGTCCGCTATCGCTGCTGCCTTCGTATGCATGTTGCTAAGGGGGAAACGGGACAACAATTCGGATATCGCCTGTGCGTCCGACACATTCGATGCGGGGGTGTTTTCCCCTGCCCTGTCGCCTAGAGAAGAGCAGTTTGTTCGACTGCTGCTCAAAGGGAAAACGCCGGCGGAAATTGCCAAGGAGACGGATACGAAGCCATCGACGGTGAGAACAACGCTTCACCGAGCATACGGGAAGGCGTCGGTTGCGGGCTCACGCGAGCTCGTGGCGCTGTTTGCGGGTGAGGGCGATACTGTAGGGCATGAGCTACCGCAGCGGCATGCTGACGATATAGTGGCATCAGCTCGAACGCGCCGGCTGTTTCGATACCTGCTCACATTATTCTTTATCCTCCTTGCGGCGGGGCCCTTGGTAATGGCGGATAGCGATTGGGGGTCCGGTGTTTCGCGGGCTGTCGCCTTTTCCCTCTTAAGCTACGCATTGGGTCTCGGACTGCTTCTGTCGCTATGCTACGCGGGTGGAAAAGCGAATCGTGGCGCTGCGCTGGATAGAGCGGGTGAAGCGATTTGGCTCGGAAGCCCGTACGTATGGGCGGTGCTATCTGCTGTGGAATGGTCTTTTATCTATATCGCGGCATTGATGTGCATACGCGTTCCGTTGATGGCTGTGCCGGTCCTGTTTTGCGGCGTGGCGTCTACGGCTTCGCTCGCTGTTGGGCTGCGTCCGTTTAAGGTGCATGCCCATGCTCGGGCTATCGTGCCGTTGGTGTCAATGGGCATGGTTGCCTTAATCTATGCGGTCGCTAGGGGGCGAATCCATGGACTTGCGGTGCTGACGGGGGTGCTGCTCACATATATAGTGATGCGAAGCTGTCCGCAGCGCAAAATGCTTGGGATATGGATGCTTTGCTTCGGGGCGACGGCTCCTGTTTGGGCTGTCTTGCTCAATATGGTGCAGGATCTGACGGTTTTCGAGCCGTTGTTCCTCGCGTCGTTGTTGGGGCAAAGTTCGGCTGTCAATGTCGTCGTGGCAACGGTGATTGTTTGCTGGTCTGTGCCCATGTTCGTTACGCACATCGCGCTCGCCCGCTCGGTTGAGGACGAGAAGGCCGTCTTGGAGTACCGGGCGAACGGGTCCACCGAAACGGCCCGCGTGCGCCAGCTGGCCCTGCTTACGTCGCGCTCCCTTTCTGATGTTCAGTCGCAAATTTTGCTGATGACGGCAGAGGGGGCAACGACAAAGGCCATTGCGGAGGATGTCGGTTACGCTGCATCTACGGTGCAAGCGCTGCGGTCTGCATCTTACCGCCAGTTGAAGATCAAGAATAAGGCGGAGCTAATTTTATTGTTATCGCAGGTAAATAACGTGTAAACGCCTGAGCAATCAACTCAATAGCGGGTGTTTACAGACATCTTTCTCTATTCATGCGAAGGTTGCCGTGCGTCGACGCATTGTTAACCGCTTTTGATTGGAGAAGGCCATGATTAAGCCAAGGAGCGCTATTGCTCGAATCGGAGTCGGCTTGGTGATTGCAGCTGGTCTGTCCCTAGGGGTTCCCGCTGCATCGTTTGCACAAGAGGAGTTTGACACCTCTCAGGTTTCCAGCATTACTCAAAACGCCGATACGGGAATTACGACCTGTACGAACAATGCCGATAAGGCATTTAGTTTTCAATGTGCCGGGACGAGTGCAACTGGCTACCGTCAAAAGGATGATTCCTCATCGCTCTATCTGGATATCCAGGGCCATACGGGAAATCCGCTTCGGTTATATACAGACGGTGCGTATAACACAAGCGGTAGCGGCAGCATGAATTGTACTCAGGGAACGTATCGTTCGAATCACAAGGGACAGTGGGAAATGTATAACCTCGTCCGTGAGAACGGGCGATCTGCGGCGCGACTGACTGCATGGGCGGAGTCTGGCTACGGCACTGTTATTGGCGTATGGAGCCCCGACTGCGTCGGGCATTTCCACAAGCTTCCCGCATAGTTGTTTGAAATGGCTCCCTTCCGGCTTTCTGGGTCGGAAGGGGGAGGAGGACGTATGAACCAAAAGCTCGCAAGATACGAACTGTCGAAAACGATTAGACGTCCAGCTTTTATCCTTGCTCTCTTGATTGCGGTCGCAGTTGCAATAGCTGCCGCGCTGGAGCCGTGGGCAAATTTGGAAAAAGAGCGCCACAACCTTCTTTCTTTTGGTTACGGCGTTGGCGTGCAAGCCGAAAATTATCTCGGTCAAACACGTGAAAGCAGCTTCGGTAACTGGATTGTTGTGAGCGCGAACGCGCCACTGTCTGCGTCGGTGTTTTTCTATGCACTGCCCCTGCTTGCAATGTTGGCTGGATCTTGGTCGTGTCTCTTTGAGCGTTTGAGTGGTTATGACATGCAGATATGCACGCGCGTTTCCAGAAAGGCGTACGTGAACGTAAAGATGCTGTCTGCTTTCCTCTCCGCGTTTACAGTGACTGCCATTCCTCTGCTCGTCAATTTCCTGATCGTCTCGATGCTTTTTCCTGCGTATCTTCCTCGGGTCGATGAGTCGACTTACGTAGGACTTTACCTGCATAGCTACTTCTCCGGTCTATTTTATTCGCATCCTTTGTCATATGTGCTCGCATACACGCTGTTCGATGCTGTCACGCTCGGGACTTTATCCATGGCTGTAACTGGCTTCTCAATTTTGTTTCGTAGCAGAATCAAAGCGATAATTGTCCCGTATCTGCTAATGGTTGCGTGGCATTTTGCAAATGGCTGGATCTTCGGCGTAATGGCTTGTGTGGGGTTTAACTGCAATATCCTCAACAGCATCAGGTCGGAATCGCTGAATAACTGGCCAGACATTCGAGCCGGTTTTGCGGAAATCATATTATTGACCCTTGCTTCGTTGGCTTTTTCTGGGGCGTGGAAAAGACGCGAGGTGGTCTGATGCTGTTTAGGCTGGTCGCCGCGGACCTGAGGACCGTTTTGAAGAAGAACATCATCACTTTTATTGCAATTGCGGCAGTGACCGTTGCGAACTTGGTGTACGCCTACGGATTGTCTTCTGTGTATGGGGTTAGAACGGATACCTTGGGGTTTGCGGATAATCTTGCGCTCGTGTTTGCCGGATCTGCTCCGTTTGAGCCTAGGCCCGGGGTCATGTTTGTGCCTCCGCTAGGATGGCTATTTCTCATTCTGCTTATTCTCTATACAACACTCGACTATCCGACCGAATCGTTGCACGGGTTTGGTTTGCAAGCGCTTGTTCGATGCCGGGCAAGAACCCTTTGGTGGGTCTCGCGTTTTATCTTGGTGGCGGCAGTAACGGCATTTTCACTGCTCGTGGTGGTTTGCTCTGTTGTGATTTGGAGCTTGGTGGTGAGCTCCTCGTTCAGCGCGGTCATTCATGGTGAGTCGCTTCAACTGGCTAATTTGGCGCCGTGGTTTCTCAAAGCTGCCGAGGCAGATGCGCTGCCGTTTTTCATAGGTCTCTTATTTGCTTTTGAGGCGCTTGCGTTTGCGCAGGCAGCGGTTGGGTTTGTGCTTGGGTCGTCAGTCTCGTTTGTGGTTTTAATGAGCTACCTGATCTGCTCGGCATATGCACGACATTGGGCGCTATTGGGTAACGCCTTGATGCTGTTGCGCTGGGGTGGAATTGTCAAAGAGGGAATCGCGGCGGGCTCGAGTGTCTTGTCATCAATTGGGCTTATGTCGTTATGCCTATCGTTGGGTGGACTGTGGTTTCGAAGGGCCGACCTTATAGAAAAGGGGGACAAGATATGAGTGTGATCGTAAGGGGCGTATCGAAGCGCATGGGTAAAAACGATGTCCTGCGCAACGTGTCCATCGAGGTTGACCCTGGGACTGTGGTCGGGCTTCAGGGGATAAACGGTTCGGGTAAGACCATGCTCATGCGAGCGGTTTGCGGGTTGATCAAGCCTACCGAAGGCGAAATCTCTATCGATGGCCAAAGGCTTGGGGCGGACATCTCGTTCCCGCCGAGTCTGGGGATGTTGATCGAGGCGCCTTCCTTTTTGGGATATCTGTCTGGCTACGACAATCTGAAGCTCATCGCTCAGATCAAGGGCGTTGCCACCCCCGAGGACATTCGCTCTGCCCTGCGGCTCGTGGGGCTCGATGCAGACGAAAAAAAGAAGTTCCGAGCATACTCGCTTGGGATGAAGCAGCGTCTGGGGATAGCTGCGGCAATTATGGAGAAGCCGAAGCTGCTTGTTCTCGATGAGCCAACGAATGCCCTCGACGAAGCGGGCGTTGAAATGCTCAAGCGCGTTGTGGCGATGGCGGCATCAACGGGTCGTGAGGTCCTTCTGTCCAGCCATGACGGAGAGGTGCTCGAGGAACTGGCCGATCGGGTTTACTGCATGCGCGACGGTGCCGTTGTGAAAGTTCGGGAAAGGTCGTGAGCGCGATGAAGAAGACCCTGTGGACGAGAAGATCGGCGCTCGCGCTTTTTTGCTGTGCTGCTGCCGGCCTTGCGGGCATGAGGGTGAGCGTCGTTAACGGGAACCGGACGGTCATTCCTGAGAAATATTACGCGGAGGGCGAATGGCTCTCGATGGATGGAGCGTTTCTGGGGTCGAAGGATGTGGTGACTGATGGGTATTCGTTTTGCATAGACGGGGCAGAGTTGCTCACGCCGCGCGAGTATCTCAAACGAGCACATGACGATTATTCAAAATATGGCACCGTGGATACGAAAACGAGACTGAAGGATGCCGACATCACGTGCGTTATCGCCGTAAAGATGCGTGTCAGAAATAGGGATAATATCGACGGTGGAATCAAAGCGTATGTTTGGCATCTGGTTCCGGAGTCTGCGCCAAACTATGATTTTGTAGTCAATACCGATCTGATAACGCAAGCCATGCCGGTCCTTGGCGGCTCTGCTGCGTTTGCCGTGGAGGTTGGGGCAGAAAACGAGTTGCTCGTCCCATTTATGATGCAGAACACCAACGACTATTTCGAAGGTTACGAGACCGTCCGTTTTGAGAAAGCATTTCCCGGGACTTACACGATGAAGATGACCGATCTGCCGGAGCGGAGGCTCTTAAGGTTTGAAGTGAAATAGCTCGAGAGCAAGGCAAAACGGGTCCATTGGCGGTACGCGCGCCCGATTACAGGCGCCCCGGCCCGGAATCGGGCGCGGGACGAGGCGCCTTCGGTGTCGGCCGGCCTACCGCTTCTTCTTGCTCTTCTTCTGCTTGCGCTGCTTGCCCTTGGTCTCCTGGGGCTTGTCGCCCTGTTTTGCTTCGGCAGCGGCCTTTTCTGCCTTCATCTTCTTGCGTTTGGTCTCGATGCGGAGTTTTTTGTTGATGCGCGCCTTAAGGAAGGGACCGAACTGCTCGGCATCGCCGCGGACAAAGGTGTCCTTAGGGATCGTCACGCCCTGGTCGGCGAACATGGCCACAAAGATGCGCTCGCCGTCGAGCACGTGGTCGAGCTTCTCAAACGGGAAGAACTGCGACTTGCCGCTCTTGCCCCAGACCATCAGGCCGTCCTCGTTGGCGGCGACGCGGCGGTAGCGGCCGCCCATGGACTCGTCTGCCTCGACGGCTTCGATAAAGTCGCGCGCGAGCGTATGGTGCAGATTTTTGCTCCACCAGGCCAAAAAGGCGCCGAATACGATCAAGACGACGCCAAACTTGATCCAGTTGCCGCCGGCCACCAGCATGCCGATGCCGATGAGCGCGGCAATTGCCGCGGCGACATACAGCGAGCCGCGACGCCTGGGCGAGGCGACCAGGCGGGCGAAGTCGGTGACGAGGTCGTTTTCGTATTGGTACTCGTTGAGGTACAGGATGCCGTCGTCGGCTGCGGCCTGCTCCTCGAGCGCGACCTCGACCTGGTCGGCTGTTTCGGAGGGAACGAGGTTGCTCTCTGCGTCTGCCATGCTCTTTGGACTCCTATCGCGGCGGGCTCGCCGTACGGGTTATTATGGAATGCAGTATGCCGTGCGACCGCATGGCCGCCGCGGCAACAAGACTCAGTATACCCGGGGGAGCACCCATGGAATCGTTGTACCGAAAGTATCGCCCGCTCACCTTTGACTCCGTGGTGGGCCAGCAGCATATCGTCTCGACGCTCGAGCACGCCATCACCGAGGGGCGCCTGTCCCACGCCTACCTGTTCTGCGGACCGCGCGGCACGGGCAAGACCACCATGGCGCGCATTCTGGCCAAGGCGCTGCTGTGCCGCAATGCCGAGGCGGCGCGCGCCGAGGGTGCAAGCGGCTGCATGCCCGACGGTACTTGCGAGGAGTGCGAGCTCATTGCCGAGGGTAACCACCCCGATGTCTACGAGCTCGATGCCGCCTCCCGCACGGGCGTGGACAATGTGCGCGAGGAAATCATCAACTCCGTCAACTTTGCCCCGGTGCGCGGCAAGTACAAGATCTATATCATCGACGAGGTCCACATGCTCACGACGGCGGCGTTCAACGCGCTGCTCAAGACGCTCGAGGAGCCGCCGGCACACGTGATCTTTGTGCTGTGCACCACCGACCCGCAAAAGATTCTGGAGACCATCCTCTCGCGCTGCCAGCGTTTCGATTTCCATCGCATCGGCAACGAGGATATCGAGCGTCGCCTGGCATACGTGTGCGAGCAGGAGGGCTTCGATTACGACGATGAGGCGCTGGCTATCGTGGCGCGCCATGCCAAGGGCGGTATGCGCGACGCGCTCTCCACGCTGGAGCAGCTGAGCGTCTTTGGCAACGGTTCTGTGCATGCGGACGACGCCCGCTCGCTTTTAGGCGAGGTTTCGGACCAGATTCTGGGCGAGTTTTCCCGCGCCATTGCCGATCGCGATGTTGCCGAGCTCTATGGACTGATCCGTGCGCAGGTCGAGGAAGGAAACGACCTGCTGGAGCTGACGCGCGACCTGGTGGCGCATGTGCGTGACGTGTACGTTGCCTGCGTTGCCGGTGCCCGTGCCGAGCTGTTTGAGGGCGGCTCCGAGCAGGCCGAGGCGCTTGCTGCCGAGGCCGCTGCCTTTGGCGAGCATCCTGCCGACCGCCTGGCCCGTGTGCTGACGGTGCTCGACGATGCCGCACTGGAGATGAGGGGCGCGAGCGACGTGCGCCTGGTGCTCGAGATCGCCTGCACGCGCCTGGCACGTCCCGAGGCCGATTTAACGATTGAGGCATTGGCCGAGCGCGTGGCCCGCTTGGAGGCCATGGTTGCCAACGGCGCCGTGCCGGCGAGCGTGGCTGCTGCTCAGGCCGCCGCGCCTGCAGCATCCGTACCCGCTGCTGCCCAACAGCCGACGCTAATTTCGGGCGCTCGTGCTGCCGCTCCGGCGGCATCCGCTGCCCCCGCTGCTACGTCCGCGCGCCAGGGCGGTATGCCTTGGGACCGTGGTGCTGCTGTTCCGGCTGCCCAGCCTGCGTCCCGTTCTGCGTCCGTGTCAGCTTCCAAGCCTGCAGCGCCTGCACCTCAGCCTGCGCCGACTCCGACGCCTCAGCCCGTTGCGGCTCCCGCGCCTGCCACCGCTCCGGCACCTAAGCCCCAGTCCAACAATGCCGCCCAGGTTGCCGCCGCCGGTACTGCCGAGACGCCCGCGGTCGAGGATGCCGGAGAGCTGCAGCGCAAATGGGCCGAGGTTGTCGAGCGTGTCAAGGCGCGTCAGGCTTCCTACGCGGGGCTTTTGCTCAATGCCCGCGCCACGGCTGACGACGGCTCCAGGCTCACGGTCTCGTTCCCCGCGGGCTCGACCTTTGCCATCAAGATGCTTGGACGCGCCGACACGCAGTCGGTGGTCCTGCCGACAGTCAGTGCGGTCTTCGGTCGTCGTACCGTCGACTATGTCCTGGATGGGGGTGGCACGCCGGCTCCTCAACATGAGGAGCATTCTCCATCTGCACGGGCTGCGGTATCTGCGGACCCGCAACCCGTGTCCTCGGCGGCCCCTGCATCCTCGAGCGCCAGCGCGACGCAGCCAAAAGCAGCACCGATAGCGGCGCCGACCCCGTCGGCGCCTAAGCCCGTCATGGCCAAACCGGCTGCTCCGACACCCGCGCCCAAGCCTGCCTCGCCCGCGCCCAAGTCGTCTGACCTGGGCAAAGCCCCCTGGCTGCGCTCCGACAACCCCGCCGGCGCTCCTGCCACGGGCAAGCTCCCGACCGAGCCCGCGCCCCGAGCGCCCGAGCGCGCGTCCGCTCCCAAGGCTCAGCCCGCCGCGCCGTCTGCGCCATGGGAATCCGAGCAGGTTCCCTACGACGATGCCATGGTTGGCGGTTTTGTTGCCGATGCTGGTGGGGACGATCTGCCTCCGTTCGACGTGCCGGGTGCGGCGTCCGCGCCCAAGTCCGCTGCAACTGCCCCCAAAGAGGAGGACGCTCCTGCAGCTCCCTGGGAGTCCAACTCCGGTGCGGGCGGCCCCTTCGGCCATCAGGGTGCAGCCCCGAGCATCCCGCAGACCGAGGACGAGGCCAAAGCCCTCATCCGCAGCGTCTTCGGCCAGTCCACCATCTTCAAGCCGGTGGAGTAGCTGCGCAGGCGGGTATACTGCTCAAGAAGAGAACCCCTTGCCCGGGCGCATCTGTATTTCGGACATGTGCAACGTGGTGCCGCGTATATCGCATTCGAGCAGACAGGCGCGTGACGGTCGGCCTAGGATGCTGAGGTCGATACGATACGTCGCATGGCTGTCCGTGTACTCGACTTGCTCGGCGTTGACGGTTGCTCCGATTGTAAATAAAGAGCCCAGTTCGGCATCGACAATCTTGGAGTCCTTTATCTTGACCTTGAACTCTTGGTAGAGGGACGGGCTGTTGTAGTAAATGGTTCGGGTTCCGTCGGTGCATTCATCGGTCGTCTCCCATTTGACGACGGGCTGGTCCGAGCTGGCTATCAGCAGTTCTGCTCCAAAAGCTATGGCATGGGTGATGATAACCAGTAATACCCAGACGACAAAGAGATAGAGAACCACATATGCAACGGGGTGTTTTGAGCGGATGTTTTGGAGTACGGCTGGGACATTCACGAGGGCACCTCCAAATCGTCATCTATGACAATCAAATTATACCCAGCCGCCATGCGTGCCGCCTCGAGCAGCGGCTCGGCATTTTGCCATGTAGCCTTGTAGCCCTACGCATAAACTGCCTGGTTCCAGCTCTGCTAGATGTAGCTTGAGATAATTATGCAACCTTGCATAATTCGACCTTGCATAATCTTGGGCGTGCGTCACGCTCAAGGACATGTATATCGACTGAGGTAGCGTGTCCGCCCCGCTTGCTTGCCCCGCGCCGTGGTACGATTTTTGAGTTTGAAAGTCCCGTCGCGCTCCGGCTGCCCTTGCAGCTTGTCGCGCGGCCGCACGTAAAGGAGCCATCATGGCCGGTATGAACATGCAGCAAATGATGAAGCAGGCTCGCAAGATGCAGGAGCAGCTTGCCGCCGCGCAGGAAAACCTTAAGTCCCAGACCGTCGACGCCTCTGCCGGCGGCGGCATGGTCAAGGTGACCGTTAACGGCGAGATGGAGCTCGTCAACCTCACCATCGACCCCGATGCCCTCGATCCCGAGGACGTCGATATGCTGCAGGACATGATCATGGCTGCCGTCAACGAGGCCGTCCGCGGTGTCAACGAGCTCGCCAACAAGCAGATGGGCGCCATCACCGGCGGCCTCAACATCCCGGGCATGCCGTTCTAAGACACGCATATATATGAGTGCCAACCATAGTCTGCAAAAATTGCTCGATGAGCTGGGCCGTCTGCCGGGCATTGGTCCCAAGTCGGCCCAGCGCATCGCCTATTACCTGCTCGAGGCCGATGCCGAGGAGGCGCGCCGCCTGGCCGAGGCTATCCTGGAGGTTAAGCAGGAGGTTCACTTTTGCAGCCGCTGCTTTAACTACGCCACGGCCGACGAGTGCTCCATCTGCCAGGATTCGATGCGCGATACCACTCGCATTTGCGTGGTGGGCGAGCCGCGCGATGTCCAGGCGATTGAGCGCACGGGCAGCTACCACGGTCTCTACCACGTATTGGGCGGCGTGATCAGTCCCATGGACAAGATTGGTCCCGAGCAGTTGCACATTCGTGAGCTGCTGGCACGCTTGGGCCACGAGGACATCCACGAGGTCATCATCGCCACCAACCCCAATATCGAGGGCGAGACCACGGCGAGCTACCTGGCCCGCACTATCAAGCCGCTGGGCGTTGAGGTGTCGCGTCTGGCGAGCGGCCTTCCCGTGGGCGGCGACCTGGAGTATGCCGACGAGCTTACGCTTGGGCGCGCCATCGAGGCCCGTCGCACGATTTAGGTGGCGAGCCTGCTCCTGCCGTATGTCTTCATCGCGACGCACGGGGTAGCCATAATTTCCCCGTGCGACTGTAAGTTTGTTGTGCAACAAAGATGCTTTGTATCCGCTTATCGCATGGATGCTTCCACTCGCATCCTTAATTTGCCCATTCGTTGCGGAACCTTTTGGGTTCGCTGATACACTCAAATATGGATTCGAATGAATGCGCCGCTCCCGAGCGGCGTGTTTTTGTTGGAGGAGAACGCATGCGGCCCGGTGGCACTCAGACAAAGCGCGGCGCCGCGGTGCGCATGCGACGCCGACCGGGCTTGGCGCCGCGGGCGTACGCACTGCTGTCTTGCTCGCTGGTGCTGGTCATAGCTGGCGTTTCTGCCTATGGCATGACCGTGCCGTCCATGATGCAGGCACATGCCGCACGCGAACCGCGCGTGGGGCATGAGGTCAAAAGTGACCTGGGGACCACGACTGGATATGCTTGGGCAAGTGTGGTCGCGCATATTGTGTTTGGCACCGGCGACGCGGACGGCGCCGAGGCCCCGGACAACGAAGTCACGCTTGCCAATGGCAAAACCATCGTGCTCACCAACACCAAGATCATCGATCGGTTGTCCAACAATAGCGTGGCGGCAACGGTGAATAAGGTCGAGCAGCAGAAGGAGCAGGACGCCCAGCAGTCCGGAAAGCCCGGTAGCTCGGATACTTCTGGCTCCGGCTCGGATTCGTCGAGTTCGGGCGGTGGCTCTGGGTCGGGTTCCTCTGCCGGAGGGTCTGGAAACGGCGGCTCGACGGGCGGCAACACTGACAACGATGCAAACTCCGGTGGCCTTTCCGCTGCTGAGGAAGAGAGCATTCACAGCTGGCTTGTGACCAAGTACAACATGCTCGACGGCTATGTTTCTCGTGCCAATGACGTGGTCTCGACCTATAACTCTACGGGAGATCCCAGGCCGTGCGACAGCCTGGTCGGGGAGATGTTTGTCATTCGAGCCGAGTTCGGTCGTCAGACATTCTCGCCCCGGTCAAAGTGGTATCAGCAGTATGCCAATCTGTGGGGCTGTTACACCAACCTATGTCAATGGGTCGGCCATTACGGCGATGATGACGTCGCGCTCGGTAACTTCAACAATAACGTGGCGGCGCTTGCCCTATGATGACCGATCTTGCATCCACCACACCACAATCGCTCGGTCGCGATCCCATGGTCGGCCTGCGCCTGGCGCGTGTCGACGGGTTTGAGCCGGCCATTGCGCTCGGTCAGGACGAACTGCCTGCCTATCTGCGTCGTTTTACGATGCTGTTTGCCGACGATGCCACCATGCGCCGTGGCGGTATCGGCCGCGTGACGCGTGCCGTCAACGCCCAAGGCGAGGCCGTAGCACTCAAACAGCTCATCTTGCCGACGCGCGATGAGTTTGACGACGATGCCGCCCATGAGGCGCTGGTCGCCAAGTTCAAAGCGGCATTTCGCGAGGAATATGAATGCCATCGCGCCCTTTCGGGCCTTAAGGGCTTTCCCCGTCTCTATGGCTGGGGCGAGGTCGACGGTGTGCCTGCAATTGTCATGGAATGGGTCGAGGGCGAGACGCTTGCCCGCTTGCGTTCGCGACTTGCCGTGGATGATGCCGGACGCCTGTCGCCGCTTGTGGCGGCGCGTCTGGGTCGCGACCTGTTCGATCTGCTCTGCCGTATGAGCCTGGTGGGCGAGGGCTTTGTCCATCGCGATATCTCGTCCGCTAATATTATGGTGCGTACGGCGCGTCTACCGCTTGACCGGCAGCTTGCCGAGGGCACCTTTGACCTGTGCCTGATCGACTTTGGCTCGTCGCTGGCGCTTGAGCCTGCGTCGGCCGTGGCCGGTACCGGCGGCAAGGCGTCGTTTACGGAGCGCTATGCCACGCTGCGTCGCGCGACGGTTGCCTACGCCCCGCCCGAGATGCTCACCGACGATATTCCCGACCTGCGCGCTTTGCGTATGTCGCCGGCGATCGACGTCTATGCCGCGGCAAGCACGGTTTACGAGCTCATTGCCGGCGTCGCGCCATACGAAGCCGCGCCGAGCGCTTCGGGCACCTCGGGTTCGCGCAAAAAGACGCGCGACATCGCCAGCCCCTACCGTCTCAAGATGGACACGCGGCCCGACTATCCCATTGGTGCCCATGCGCCCGGTTGCGATTTGACTCAGCTGCTTCGTCGTGAGCCCGATGTGGCGCTCGCCGCGGCCGAGCAGGCCCAGCAGCTGGGGCTTGAGCCGGATTCCGAGGAGCTACGCGATGCGCTGGCGTTTGTCGATGCCCAGCTGTTCGACGTGGTGATGGCCTGTCTGTCCAGCCATCAAAAAGATCGTCCCGAGCCGGCGGCGGTCGAGGCGGCGCTCTCGGCGTTTTGTGACCACTATGCGCAAAATGTCGGTCGTTCGCTCCGCGGCGAGCCGCTCACGCCGTGCCCCATGGATGCGTCTGGCCGCGCGGTTCGTCGCGCGCTGATGGTCGGCGCGGCGGTCGTCTGTGGCGTGGTTTGGGCTGTGGTCGTGGTTTCGGCCGCGCTGCTGGCGTCGGGCGCTCGCGTGACGGCGACTTTGGGATCGCTCGTGTGGTCTGGGTCGATACCGGGTATTATTGCCGCACTGGCGTTGGCGCTGCCAGGCATAGCCGGCGTTGTCGCGGGGGCACTTGCGCGCAATCGGCGCTCGGGCTTCCTGCAGGGTGTGCTTGCGCTTTCTGCCTGCGAGGTTCCGGTGCTGGTTGTGGCTGCATGTAGCGTATTTTCCCAACGCGCCGTGATGGGCGGCCTTGTTGCCGCTCTGGTTGCAACCTATACGCTTACGTGGTTTTTGCTTGCGATGGGCTTTGCCTTTGAACTTCCCGTTTCGGCACCGCGACGTACAAAAGCCCAGATGGCGACTCCGCTTGCCGGTGGAGCCGCGGCTACCCGTACTTTTGGCGGACCTGTCGAAGTATCGTCCGGTTCTATTTCTACGACCAAGGAGGCCTAGGTCATGGCATCTCAAGTTGAGCTCACCCCATGCGGGGCCATGTTTGACATCTTTAAGCGCGCGGCGCATCTGAGCCATATCGAGCTGTGCGGCTTGGTGCTTTCGTCCCGTCCGCTCGCAGACGGCCGCAGCCCGCAGAGCCGAGCCGCCGATCGCTCTTGGGTTTCCCGCTTTATCGTTCGCGCGCCGGTCGGCACGCTTCAGCAGCGCTACTTTGCCGAATACGGTACCTCGGCTGCGCGTATTATGTCGCAACTGGCCCTGCGCCAGCGCAATCCCATGGACTCCACGGCTGTGATCAATATGGTGTGCGGCCCTGCAGGTGAACCGATGGTACGCGCGCTCGAAGAGTGCCACCAGGACACGAATCTCTATCGCAACGCGCTCGATCGCCTGTCCCAGGCGGCGGAACTCATGCCCGCCGAGCGCGCCGAGGCCGTGCTGGTGCTGTTTGTCGCCGTCGGTTGTTCGGCGGATGTGCGGTCCTCGGTGAACTATGCCATCGACTACGCGCACGCGACCTGTGGCGGAGGCACCTCCACGCCGCGTTCGCTTGGCATGTCGATGACCGCGGGCGAACGCGACCCCGCCCCGGCGCACCCTTTGGGCTTGCTGCGCATACAAAACAGTTTTGTCGTGAGTGCCCCGCGCTGGATTCAGCCGAGTGAGCAGGGTGTTGAGATTGGCGCGCTGGCCACTGGTGAGGGCGATATTACCGACGTCGGCGACGATGTCTCGGCCCGCCATGCCCATATCTGGTGCGATGCTCAAAATATCTGGCACGTCGAGGACTTGTCGTCCACCAACGGAACCGTGGTGGTAAACGGGGCCACGCGTGTCTGCATTCAGGTCGAGCCCGGCCGTTCCGCCCAACTCAATCCCGGCGACGAGCTCAAGCTCGGCGAATCCACTACCTATGCCATCCTCTTCGGTGCCCTCTAGCCGGCAGTTAAGGACGTTCCTTTTCTGCCGGCACTTGGGGACACTCCTCGGCGCGCCAGAGCCGGTCGCCTGGGGATGGAGAGGCCATTTTGGCCCTTGGCGGTCAGTCGGGGCGAAACTAGAAGATCTTTCCGATTCGCGGCTGTTCATGCTTGTAGAGCATCTAAAACAATAGGATGTTATTCTGGAATATGCCGGGTGCGTGAACTTGCCTGTCTTAGCCTTAATAAGGTATAGGGGAGTTTGGCTCAGGGGTTCCGTGTTGTTCTTCAGCGCAGTATTGTGGGACAGATTTGCTGAGATTGGCGCCTTACACCGCAGAGCGCACGGAAGGCTCTCGATTTGTGTTCTGGCCCCAGAATACAGGGCCTGATACTTACCAACTGTGGCATGGATGTAACATCTGTAGAAATCAACCCTTTT
>UQZI01000040.1 GCA_900545555.1 uncultured Collinsella sp. | reverse complement strand
CCGGCGATCTTTTCCAGATACTCGGCAATGGTCTTATGGCTCTCGCCCTTCATCCACAAAAACGGAAGCACGTGGTTGTCGTAGGCGCCGTTGAGCACCTGCTGGTAGTACGCGGTCACGGATCCTCCTCGGCTCGGTCAATCTGCTGTACGGCACAGATTATGGACGCGTCGGCGCACTCTGCTAATATCTGAATCACGACGAACTATGACCAAATCAACGATTGGTGAGCGATGGAGATCGACGAGCTCGAGCGTAGGCTCAGCGAACTGAGTGCCAGCGAGATTGCGTATAGAGACGGCTTGGCGTTTGATTGGTCGATTATGACCGAGCATGTCGAAATCGACGGACGTCCGGTGCGAAAGATTGGGCAGGTCGGGTTTGCCTACGCCCAGCCCGGCATGCCACGTGGCCTGACGATCAGGACAAACTCGCGCTTTAATGCCGTGCCCGAGCATGTGCACGACTACGTTGAGATGAGCTATGTGTATCGCGGGCACTGCCCGCAGACGGTGGCGGGGGAGAGGCTCGAGCTGGGCCGCAACGAGGTGCTGCTGCTCGACGCCGCCTGTCCACACGCGGTGTCGTCGCTCGGCGAGGACGACATCATGCTGAGCATGACCGTTTCACGTGCATTTTTGCGCCGGAGCCTGGAGTCGAGCCTCTCGCGCGAGAGCGTGGTCTCGCGGTTTTTGTTCAACGCGCTCAACAGTGAGACGGACCATCGCGGGCACGTACACTTTCGTTGCGGGGAGAGCCGGCGCGTGCGGCGCTACATGCAGGAGATGCTTTGCGAGCTGTATGACCCGAGCCCCAACAGCCCCGAGATCGTCCTGCGTCTGTTTCAGCTGTTTTTGGCTGAGCTCATGGATTGCTACGAGCGCGAGCTGGTGCGTGGCGTGGCGGACGGCGCGGCAGGGCCCACTGCCCTGGTGACGGGAATGCTCGGCTATATCGATCGCGAATTTGCCGCGTGCTCCCTCGAGGGGATGGCGGCAGCGTTTGGCTTGAGTCCAAATTATGCGACGGCCCTGCTCAAGCGCCATGTGGGCAAGACCTTTCGGCAGCTTGTGCAGGAGCGACGCCTGGTGCGTGCGGCGGAGCTCTTGCGCGGAGGTGCCACGGCCGAGGCTGCCACGCATGCGGTGGGCTACGAAAACATGAGCTTCTTCTACCGTAAGTTTCGCGACAAGTACGGCTGCACCCCCGCGGCATACCGCCGATAGACGCGGGGCGAATCGCCCTCGCGCCTTCGGTGTCAAAAAGTTTCAGCTGGAGTGGCGCTGCGGCGCGCGCCTGCGAAAAGAAGTGTCCAAATCGGCGCCTTCGCCTTGGTCCGGAGCGGCTCGGCGGCATACTCGTCTCATCAGCAACACGTATGAGCGAGGAGGCACCTATGGGATTCCCCAAGGGATTTTTCTGGGGCGGCGCCACGGCCGCCAATCAGTTTGAGGGCGCTTGGAACGTTGACGGCCGCGGCCCCAGCGTAGACGACCACTTCTTGGGCGGCAGCTACAAGGAGCCGCGCCAGATTACGATCGACATCGACCCCAACCGCTTCTACCCCAACCACGACGGCATCGACTTCTACCATCACTACGAGGAGGACATCGCGCTGTTCGCCGAGATGGGCTTTACCATGTTCCGCATGTCCATCTCCTGGAGCCGCATCTTCCCCAACGGTGACGATGCCGAGCCCAACGAGGCCGGCCTCGCCTTCTACGACCGCGTCTTCGACTGCCTGCGCGCGCACAACATCGAGCCGCTCGTCACACTCAGCCACTACGAGATGCCCTATCACCTGGTCGAGAAATACAACGGCTGGGCGAGCCGCGAGCTCATCGGCTTCTTTGAGAAGTACTGCCAGACCGTCTTCGACCGCTACCAGGACAAGGTCAAGTTCTGGCTCACCTTCAACGAGATCAACTGCGGCACCATGGACATAGGTGCCATGATGGAGACCGGTCTGATCCAGGGCTTTGAGGGTCCGGCAAGCGCCATCAAGACCACCGCTCAGCAGCGCTACCAGGCCCTGCACCACCAGTTTGTCGCCAGCGGCCGCGTCGTGCGCTATGCCCACGAGCACTATCCGCAGTTTAAGATGGGCAACATGGATTGCTTCATCCCGTCCTATGCCGCCACGTGCGATCCGGCCGACGTGTTCGCCACGCAGCAGGAGATGAATTCCATGAACTGGTACTGCTCCGACGTGCAGGTGCGCGGCAAGTACCCGTTCTATGCCAAGCGCTTCTGGGCCGAGAACGATGTTGAGCTCGTGATGGAAGACGGCGACCTGCAGGATATCGCCGACGGCAAGGTCGACTTCTACACCTTTAGCTACTACATGTCCGGCACCGTGGGCACCCACAGGGATCACGAGATGACCGAGGGCAACATGACCTTTGGCGGCAAGAACCCCTATCTGGAGTCCACCGATTGGGGCTGGCAGATCGATCCGATGGGCCTGCGTATCGCCCTCAACGAGATTTACGCCCGCTACGAGATTCCGCTGATGGTGGTCGAGAACGGCATGGGCGCCTACGACGAGGTCGAGGAGGACGGCTCCATCCACGACCCGTACCGCATCGCCTACCTCCAGAGCCACATCAAGGCCATGGGCGAGGCTATCGAGGACGGCGTCGACCTCATCGCCTACACCTGGTGGGGCCCCATCGATCTGGTCTCTGCCGGCACCGGCGAGATGCGCAAGCGCTACGGCTTCATCCACGTCGATAAGTACGACGACGGCACCGGCACCTACGAGCGCCGCCGCAAGGACAGCTTCTTTGCTTACCAGAAGATCATCCAGAGCAACGGTGCCGAGGGCCTGGATTAATCGACAATATGAGTGCCACCGGGGAAAAGCGTTGGGATGGGCGCGCGATTCGAGTCCCCACCTTAGCATTTGAACCATTTGGCACTATAATCACCATAGGCATGCGCATAACGTTGCGCTTAATCAAGAGGAGAAAACGTATGGGTCTGTTTGACATGTTCAAGAAGAAGGCTGAGCCCGCGGCTGCCGCTGCTCCGGCTTCTATCTCTGCTTCTGCCGGCGCCGATGTGCTGTGCTCGCCCGTCAAGGGCAAGGTCATCAAGATGGCCGACGTGCCCGATCCCGTCTTTGGTGGCGAGGTTCTGGGCAAGGGCTGCGCCGTGTGGCCCGAGGACGACCTGGTCTACGCTCCCTGCGACGGCAAGGTGACCGTCACCATGGGTCACGCCGTGGGTCTGCAGTCCGATAATGGCATCGAGGTTCTGGTGCACGTTGGCGTCGATACCGTCAACATGAACGGCGATGGCTTCGAGGGCTTCGTCAAGGCTGACGACGTCGTGAAGGCTGGCCAGCCCATGCTCAAGATCGACCGCGCCAAGATCGCCGCTGCCGGTTACAAGGACTGCGTCGTGGTGGCCGTGTCCAACACCGCCGAGTTTGCCGATGTCGAGCTCGCCGTCGAGGCCGACTCCGCTGTCGCCGCCGGTGACGCCATCGTCAAGGTCGTCCGCAAGTAAACTGCGGCAACATAAGGATGTGCAAGGGTGGTCGGGTTGTCCGGCCACCTTTTTTATTGCACTGCGGGGAAGCGTTTTATTGCACGTTGGGCGGGCTCGCAAACCGTTCGGACGCTAAAACGAACCGACCGCGCCTTCGTGCCGTCGAGGGTGTTCATAAGTGGATAGTATGGGCTTACTTATTACAACGTGCGCCGCGTCCGGGAAGCGCGGTGCCGCTCATTGGGAGGAACAACATGAAAAAGAAGCTGCTGCTTGCGCCCCTCATGGCCGTCTTGGTTGCATGCGTGGTCGTGCTTTCTGGTTGCGGAGGCCCTTCGATTGAGGAACTCATCACCGAGGATCTTACGACTCAGTTTGACGAGGTCAAGAACGGTGGCGACGAGTTCCTTTCTGGTCTGGAGGAGGCTTCGGGCGACGAGTTCGAGCAGTTGGGTATCGATCCCAAGGAGTATGCCAAGACCTATCTCGAAGGCTTTGACTACGAGATCGGCGACGTGACGGTCGACGAGGACAAGGGTGTCGCGACCGCCGAGGTCTCCATCACCTGCAAGTCCATGAACAAGATCGTCGAGGACTTCTCCACCCAGTATCAGGAGAAGGTCGCCGCGCTTGATACGGTTCCCTCCGATGACGAGCTGTACAAGATGGCCGGTCAGGTTATGGTCGATGTGACCAAGGCCACCGAGCCCAGGAAGACCACGGTTATCTTCAAGTACACCTGCAACGACGACGGCGAGTGGTCTGCCGACGACTCCGTCAACTCCGAGATGATGGATGCAATGCTGAGCTAGGGGAGTTACGCGGTAGTTTGTTACGGCGTTTTACCAAACGCCGTAACTGCTCGACGCTGCGCGGGCACCAGAGCGACAACTTGTCATTCAAAGAGGACGGCATGACCAGAAGGTCTATGCCGTCCTCTTTTCATGCCAATTTGTTCGCTCTGGTGCCCGCTCGCTGTCCGTCCTCTACCTGCGGCGTTGCCATGGTAGTCATTGGGGCGGCACTTGGGGACGTTCCTTTTCTGCCGGCAGTTGGGGACACTCCTTGCGCCAGCGTTGCATCGAATGCTCGGGAAAATACGAGCCGGTATTTGGCCGAATAGCGGGTCACGGTTTCCGGATGGCGTGGGTTGCGGAAAGTGCGACCCGGAATATTGCTCTGAAACGGGATGCCGTTTCCCCGACAAGGCTCAACCGGAAAGCGCATCCCATTCTAAGGCGGCAAAACGGGATGCGCTTTCCGCGCGACAGAATCTATCCAGCCGTGTTGAGCGACAGCCCCGCTACTCGCCCAGAATCAGCGCCGAGAGCTCGTCTTGGGTGTCCACCACGTAGTCGGCGCCGGCGGACTCCAGCTCTGCGCGGCCGCGGAAGCCCCAGCTGACACCGGCGCTCTTGAGGCCGGCATTGTGACCGGTCAGGACGTCGACATTGGAATCGCCCACATAGAGTGTGGTTGCCGGGTCGGCGCCTAGCTCTTTCATCACATGCAGCGTAACAGGCGCCTCGGGCTTGGGAGGAAGCGCATCGACGCGGCCCTGCACCAGCGCAAAGCGCTCGGAACCAAAGTATTTCTCGATAAGCGGAGCGGCCGAGACGTGGTCCTTGTTAGTGAGCACGGCAAGCTGCACACCCGCGGCGCGCAGGCGGTCGAGCATCTCGATCGTGCCGGCGTACGGTGCGGTGTGGTCCTCCTTGTGCTCGCCGTAGTAAGCCCTAAACTCGGCAAGCGTCTGCTCAAACATACGGCTGTCGCCCGCGTACTCGGCGGGCATAAAGCGCTCAACCAGCTTGAGCATGCCGTTTCCCACCTTGTAACGGTACTCGTCAACGGCAAACGTGGGCCAGCCGTGCGTCTCGCAGGTATGGTTGCCGGCGGCCGCCAGGTCCTCGAGCGTGTTGAGAATGGTGCCGTCCAGGTCAAAGATCACATGGGAAAAAGCTGCTGCCATGGGTGCTCCTGCCGCTTGAGTTGTAAAACGCACCCCATGATACTGGGCATGCGTGCCGGGCATGTTTGGAATCTGAATATCTTTAATAGCCCTGAGCCTTTGTCGTTAGCAAATCCTCGGCAGCTGTTCTCCCACGAGCATGTCGAGGATGCGGGTCGAGCCCCAGCCGGTGCGTACGCGCACGGCGGGACGGGCGCCCTCGGCAAGTGGCAGCACGCGACCGACGATGGCGGCATTCTCGCCGTAGCGGGCGGCGCGCATGGCGCTCAGCGCGGCATCGGCTTGCTCGGTCGGCACGACGGCAACCATCTTGCCCTCGTTTGCCACCTGCAGCACATCGTAGCCGAGCATCTCGCAGGCGGCCTGCACGTCGGGGCGCACGGGCACGGCATCCTCGTCGACCTCCATGGCAACGCCGCTGGCCTGCGCAAACTCGTTAAGCGTCGAGGCCAGGCCACCGCGCGTGGGGTCGCGGAAGCAGTGTGTGTCGGGTGCTGCGGCAAGCACATCGGCAATCAGGTGGTTGAGCGGCGCGGCATCGCTTTCGATGGTGCTCGAAAACGCCAGGCCCTCGCGTTGGCTCATGATGGCGATGCCGTGGTCGCCGAGTGTGCCCGACACCAGGATGACGTCGCCGGGCCGGCAGTTGGCACCGCTGAGCGTCACGCCTGCGGGCACCTCGCCTACGCCAGCGGTATTGATGTAGACGCCGTCGGCACCGCCACGCTCGACCACCTTGGTGTCGCCGGTGATAATCTTCACGCCTGCCTCATGTGCCGTTTCGGCCATGGTCTGCACAATCTGGCGCAGCTTGTCCATGGGATAGCCCTCTTCGAGGATAAAGCCGCATGAGAGGTAGCGCACATTAGCGCCCGAGGTCGCGACGTCGTTGACGGTTCCGCACACGGCGAGTCGGCCGATATTGCCGCCGGGGAAGAACTGCGGCGAGACTACAAAGCTGTCGGTCGACATGGCGATGCGCCCGCTCGCGGGCAGCGCAGCGACGCCGGCATCGTTGCCCTCGAGCAGTTCGGGCGACCCAAAGGCATCCAAAAAGACCTCATCGATAATGCGTTTCATCATCTGGCCGCCAGAGCCGTGGCCCAACAGGACAGTGCTATCGGTGGCAGTACGGGACATATCGAAAACTCCAATCGTGGGGGGTCGGCAATAGCTGAGTGTGGCAGAATCGATGTTAAGTAAAAGTCAGCGAGCGCCATTCAGGCGAAGTGAGTTGCCTTGAAAGAGGAGGCTGCTGGGCTTTTGCCCGCAGCCGACGATTGAAAGGCAAATCGCTCGCCTGAATGGCGCGCAGCGTCGACCGGTCCGCCGTTCGTTAGAACGGCGGAACCTAACAGCCTCGGTAGCGGAAATATGCTGCACAGCTGCCCTCGGAGCTCACCATGCACGGTCCGACGGGATGTTCGGGCGTACATGCGTGGCCGAACAGCGGGCAGTCGCTCGGCGTGATGGCGCCGCGCAGCACGTCGCCGCAGCGGCACCCGCGTGGTTCGACCGTCGGTTCAATGGGTACGTCAAAGCGGGCGCCGGCATCAAAGCGCGCGAATTTGGGCCGGATGGAAAGACCCGAGTTGGCAATCGGTCCCAGTCCGCGCCACGTGGTGTCGCACGGCTCAAATACCTGCTCGACCAGCTGGCGCGCTACGGGGTTGCCGTCAGCGTTGACGCCACGGCGGTAGGCGTTGTCGATCGCCGGCCTTTTCTCGACAACCATCTGGACCAGCATGCAGATACCTTGCAGGATATCGACCGGCTCAAACCCGGTGACTACGCCGGGGGTCTCGAACTCATCGACCAAAAACCCAAAGGGTGCCAGGCCCGTGATGGTAGCGACGTGTCCCGGAAGGATAAAGCCGTCGATAGTGGTCTCGGGATCGTTGGCGATGGCGCGCAGCGCCGGCGGCGTGGTCTTGTGGGCGCAATAGACCGAGAAGTTCTGGAGTCCGCGTGCATCGGCCTCCAAAATGGCGGCGGCGATGGTGGGCGTCGTGGTCTCAAAGCCGACGCCCATAAAGATGACCGGGCGATCGGGGTTGTGTTCGGCGATATCGAGTGCATCGAGCGGGGAGTACACAATGCGAATATCGCGCCCCGCCGCCTTTTGCGCGGCGAGCGAGGTAGACGACCCGGGCACGCGCATCATGTCGCCAAAGGTGGTGATGATGGCGCCGTCCATCTTGGCGAGCGCGATTGCATGGTCGATATCGCGGTTGGCGGTAACACAGACGGGGCAACCCGGACCGCTCAGCAGTTTGAGCCCGGCAGGCATAATGGAGCGAAAGCCATAGCGACCGATGCTCACGGTATGCGTACCGCAGACTTCCATAAGGTTGATGCTGCGGTTGCCGACAAGCTCATGAATACGATCGATGAGCTCGCGAGCCAGCTTGGGGTCGCGAAATGCCGAAAAGTCGATACCGGAGCGAACCGGCTGCGCCGCCGCCACTAGTATGCCTCGGCCGGGTTGGTGGCGAGTTGGTCCTCTTCGGCCAGCTCGGTCATGGTATTGACGAGCTCGAGTGTCTCTTGGGCTTCCTGCTCGTCGACAATCTGAATGCCAAAGCCGGCGTGCACGAGAATATAGTCGCCTACCTGTGCCGTCGGCACGAGGCGCAGCGAAATGGGGCGCTCGATGCCCATCATGTCGACGGTCGCCTTAAGGTCGTCGTCGCGTTTGACCACTTTACCGGGAACGGCAAGGCACATAATGTTCCCCTTTTATACGTTTTGCGCTGGATAGGCGCCTAATTACCCATCAGTTGATGGTAGCGCTCGCGGGAGTCACGAGCAAACGCGTTACACCTGTGAGACGGCGGCGCGCAGGCTGGCAAAACGCCTATCGCGATGCTGTCTGCGCGAGGCGAGCGCGAGCGATGGCGGCCTGACCGTAGGCGATGCAGCCGTCGTTGACGGGCACAGTATGGGGGACCAAGACGGCAAGACCGGCGTCTTTGAGTTCGTGGGTAAGGAGCTGAAGCAAAAGCCGGTTCATGAACACACCGCCCGAGAGCGCGACGGTATCGAGGTTTTCGCGATTGCAGATCTCGCACGCGATGTGGGTCGTAGCGTGCGTAATGGCGATGTGAAACTCGAGGGCGAGCCTGTCGGCCGGCGTGCCTGCCTCAATTCCATTCAGAAGAGATTCGATGAGCGGTTGGGGGTCCAAGATGGGGGAGTCGTCGGCAGACGTGAATACGCCTGCATGATTGCCGTCGAGACGAACGGTCTTACCGCCGAGCGCGGGCCAGGCGGCGGCTTCGAGTTCGATGGCGGGCTCGCCCTCGTAGGTTGCCTTGTCGCAGATGCCCAGAATTGCCGCCGCGGCATCAAAGAGACGCCCCATGCTGCTGGTACGCGGGCTGTTGATGCCGCGCTCGATCATGGTGGCTGTCACGCTGCGTGTTTGCTCGTCGAGGGTGCCCAATAGCCCCGCGGCACCCGGATGCTCGAGCAGGCCGAGCTCGCTCAGCAGGGCAAAGGCATTGCGCCGGGCATCGCGCACGGATGCGGCTCCGCCTGGCAGCGCCCAGGTGCGCAGGTGCGCGGCGCGTTCAAAATCGGCAAGGCCGGCGATAAGAAACTCACCGCCCCATATGGTGCCGTCGGTGCCGGCACCCGTACCATCAAAGGCAATACCGAGGACGCGCGCATCGGGCGCAAGCCGGCCAGCGACAATCGCCTCTGCCATTACGCTCGCGATGTGCGCATGATGATGTTGGATTTCGATTAGCGGCAGACTGTGCTCCCGTGCCCGCTCACGCGCCCACTGGCTCGATAGATAGTTGGGATGCATGTCGCATGCCAGGGCGGCAGGCGTCAGGTCAAAGAGGTTTTCTAGACGTGCGCGGGCGGCGCTCCAGGCATCGAAGGCCGCGCCGTTTTCGACATCGCCGATATGCTGCGACACAAAACAGGCCACATGGCCGTCGGCGTCCTCGCGCGTGAGCGCGATCGTAGCTTTTTGCTGCGGCCCGCAGGCGAGCACGCAGGGTGCAGTGCCGTCGAGCGCCGGCAGCGCTAACGGCTGCGGCGCATATCCGCGTGCGCGACGCACAGGCATGGCGGCGCCATCGACCACGCGTACCACGGAGTCGTCGTAGCGTGAGAGAATCGCACGGTCGTTGCCAAGTAGCGCGTCGGCGATGCCAGCGGCAACAAGATGTTCCCATGCAAGGGCATCGTCGGTCTCGATAGGTTCCTCGCTCAGGTTTCCGCTGGTCATGACGAGCGCGTGCATACCGCGGGCTTCTGCCGCGGCAAGCAACAGATGCTGAAGCGGGGTGTAGGGGAGCATAACACCGAGCTCTGGAAGGTCGTGCGCGACGGACGGCGCGAGCGCGAGGGCGTCGGGGGAGCCGCCGCTCTCGCAAGCAGCACGTCGGCGCAGCAGCACAATGGGGCGAATGCTGCCGGCCAGCAAGCCGCGTGCAACGTCGTTGACATGGCACAGGCGTTCAGCGTCGGCAAGGTCGCGTACCATAACGGCAAGCGGTTTGTTGCTGCGGCGTTTGCGGCGGCGAAGCTCGGCTACCGCCTGCTCGTTGGAAGCGTCGCATGCCAAGTGAAATCCGCCCAGACCCTTGATGGCGACGATACCGCCACCGGCCAGCAGCTCAACACAGCGGTCGATAATGGCGTCGCTGGTCTCGCGCGTGGTGCCGACGGCCGGCAACGCGGCGGCTTCGCCCGGCTCACCGCCCACGCTCGCTTCGCGCCACGTGATATGCGGCCCGCAATCAAAGCAGGCATCGGGCTGCGCGTGAAAACGCCGGTCGAGTGGGTCGGCATACTCCGCGGCACACTCAGGACACATGGGAAAACAATTCATCGACGTGGCCGCTCGGTCATAAGGCAGCGACCGGATGATGGTAAAGCGCGGTCCGCAGTTGGTACAGTTGATAAAAGGGTAGTGATAGCGCCGATCGGCGGGGTCGAACAACTCGCGCAGACAATCATCGCAGGTGGCGATATCGGGTGAGACGAGCGTCGTGTGCGCGGTCTGGTCCTGCGATGCTACGATGCGAAAACCCTGTTCATTGGCGGTATCCCAACCGTGGGCTGCCAGGTCCACAACCTCGACATATTCTACGCGGGCTGCCGCAGGCGCATGCGCAGAAAGCGCGGCAACAAAAGCATCGAGCGCATCGGCCGGAGCGTGCGCCTCGATATGCACGCCGTCGCCCGCGTTGAGCACCCATCCGCAAATGCCATGCGCCATGGCCTCGCGATACACAAACGGCCGCATGCCAACGCCCTGCACAATGCCCGTCACATGAATATGCACATGTCGCATGCGACACCCCTCATCAAAACCGACCAAATAGGGACAGGTGCGCTACAGCCCCAGGCTCTGCTTGGTGGCGGCGCACGTGAGCTCACCGTGCTTAACGCCACGCAGGCCCAGCAGGCGGTCGGCTAGTTCGTAGACGCGCTCGCCGCGACCCTTGAGCGCCAGAATCTCTAAGCAGTTGTGGTGATCCAGATGCACGTGCATGGTCGATACGATCTCGTCGGTGTAGTCGTGCTGCACTTCGTCCAGACGGCGCGTCAGGTCGCCGGTATGGTGGTCGTAGATCATGGTGAGCGACCCGATAACATGCTCATCGGGCGTGCGCATCTGCTCCTTGGCGATCGAGGCGCGAATCAGGTCGCGCACGGCCTCGGAGCGGTTGGCCACGTCGCCGCGGCGCGCGATCTGTTCGTCAAAACGGCGCAGCAGGTCGTCCGGTGCGGTAACCGAAAAGCGGACCAGCTCGGAGCCGGAGCCACTACAGTGGCAGCCTGCGTCACCGTCCGCCCCGTGCGGATGCTCGTGCTCGTACCCGCAGCCGTGCTCGTGTTCGGCCACGTTACACCAGCTTCACGGAGCCGACGGAGTTGTGGTCGGCCTCGATGGCCTCTTCGTAGCCCTCGAGTGCGTCGTGGGCCTCGTGCAGCGCGGCCATGGCTGCCTCGAGCTTGGCGCCGATGCGCTCCATGTCAAAATTCTCGGTCGCATGCAGCAACTGATGGCTCCACTCGTGAGCGAGCTCGATGGTGTCGTCGACCTGCTTGACGCTCATGGCAAGCTGGCTCATGTTCATTCCAACATCATGCATGGGAAATCTCCTTGTGTGGACGGTAATCCAGTGGTTCAGATTTTACTACGCCCGCTCTGCGCGCCGCTGCATAAGAAAACGGGTGCGAGTCTGTGCGACTCGCACCCGTTCACTGGGGGCTGTTTGTAACTACCATACTATCCGTGGTCGCACGCGCCGCACCCGGCAGTCCGGCGAGCGGTGCAAAACCGCTCATGGACGGCGGGCAAGTAACAAGCGTATTACAGATGCTTCTCCAGCAGCGCCTGCAGCCTCGCCTTGGGCAGAGCGCCAACCGAGCGGTCAATCTCCTCGCCGTTCTTAAACACAATCAGCGTGGGGATGCTCATGACGCCATACTTCATGGCCAGGTCCTGGTTGTCGTCGACGTTGCATTTGGCAACGGCAAGCTTGCCCGCCAGCTCATCGGCTACCTCGTCCACGATGGGCGAGAGCGATCGGCAGGGCCCGCACCAGGGCGCCCAAAAATCGACCAGCACGGGCAGGCTGTCGTTAACGATGGAATCGAAGTTCTCGGGGGTAATCTGCTTAATGTCAGCCATGGTGACCTCCATAATACGACGCGGCTCGGCCGCGTAAAACTCAGTACGACCGTGCTTATACCCAGCCGCCCGCAAAGCAACCACTCGCGGGCAGCTCTTTTATATAATGGTGGGCACGCAAACGATTGGAGAGCGCATGTCCACGTCACAAAGCCAGAAAAAAGAAGCCATCGCCCAGGCGGCCGAGCAGGAGCTCACATCGCTTGCGGTCCGTGGCGTGCGCATCGTGGGCAACGCGTGCTCGCCGATCGTGCTGGTCAAAGGCGATTTGGACGAGGCCGAGCGTTCGGGCGGCGAGCTGGCTGCCGGTCCGGACGGTGCTGCGCTGCGCAAGGCGCTTGGGGCCATCGGCTACGCGCCCGAGGATTTTTGCGTGCTGGCAAGCGTCGCCGGCGCAGGCGACGGAGCGGTCGCGGTGGGCGAGACTCTGCCGTGCGGGCTGTTCCGCGAGGCGCTTGAGGCTCTGGATCCCGAGGCGGTGCTGCTGCTCGATAACAGCGCGGCCGATGTCATGCGCGAAACCTACGCCGATATGCTCGTGGCGATTGATGACTTCGACACCGCCATGCTCAAGCCCGGCCTGGTCGCCCATGTGCAGGGCCGCCGCGTGCTCGCGCTCGATGGCTTTGAGGCGGCGCTGACCGACAAAGCGGCCAAGCAGCGCATGTGGGCCTACATCAAGCAGCTGACCCCGGCGGTCGCTCCACTGTAGCGGATCGGCACCGGCGAGCGATTGCCTGGCGGGCGAGGCGCGCCGCGAGATCGGCGCCGTACTTCTACATCACAGCGCGCAGCTCAAACCGATCGCCGTTAATGCGGAACTGGCAGTTGCCGTTCATGCGCTCCACGGCAAGTTTGATGCTCTTGGTTCCAAAGCCGTGGCCCGCATGCCGGGTCACGGGCATGCCGTCGACCATGCGCGGCGCGCGGTCAAACGTGTTGGAAACTAACAGCAACAGCTGGCCGTCCTCAAGTCGCAGGTCAAGGTCGACGAATCGCTTTCCTTGGGGTGCGGCGCTTGCGGCGGTGATAGCGTTTTCCAAGGCATTTGAGAGCACGCTAAACAGGTCGGCGTCATCTACGTGGACGGTTTCGGGTACGGCGGCGCGCAGGTTGGCGGTAATGCCGTTTCTATTGATATCTGAGTTGAATGACGAAAGCGCGATGTTTACGGTCTCGTTGGCGCAGAAGCGGCGTACGGCGGTGCGGTCGCCGGCTTCGCAGAGCTCATCGATGCGTTTGAGCGCCTCGTCGGTGTGGCCCTCCTCAATTAAAGTGGCCAGGCCGCGTAGGAAGTGGCGCATATCGTGGCGAAGAATCGACAGCTCGCGCCCAGATTGACGCCAAGCCTCGAGCTCTTTGATGGCGGCGCTGTCGCGGGTTTCGAGCATCCAACGCTCTCGCTCGGCGGTTTCCTTTTCTTCGTATTCGCGCAGGTAAACGGCAAGAAACATAAGATAGAAGGCACAGAGCGCAAATGCCAAAAACTCAACTGTCACCACCGAGCCCGAGTGGAACAGCGTGGTGTAGACGTTGGTGGCGTAGTCAAAGATGTAATAGACGAGCGGCAGGATTAAAAGGCTGCCCAGCTCGGTGGGGCTTTTGATCGCCAGGCGGGGTCCAATGTCGCCGGCCCAATGCAGCAGGACGGCAAAGACGCCGAGCGTGGTAGCGATGCGCGCCAGATAGTACGCGATCTGAGAATCGGTTGCGGCAAATGCGGCGATGCCCATCCAATTGCTGAACTGGCAGCTCAGATAGGCGCTGGTGACGCCCAACGTCGCGAGTAGCGGACTCAAGTGGTAGCGCGCGCATAGGTAGACGGTAAGCGGCAAGTGCACGACGAGCGGATAGACCTGACGGGCAAAAAGCTCTCCGCCAACGACATTGGCGATCGAAAAGGCAGCGCCGGTTGCGGCTCCGACCCCCACCAACTCGAGTGCATGGCGTCGATTGATTTCGATACCGCACAGCGCCGCCGAGGCAAAGACGCCAAAGAGCAGCGTCGTGGCGTGGTGGATTGCCCAAAGGACCATTTCGACCGAGGAGATCATCAGCGCCTCCCGCCCTCAAAGCGCACCGCAAAGTAGGCGTCTTGGAACCCCTGCTTGCTGCTGCGCGACAGCGGAATGCACGCGCCCGAGCGCATGACGATGTCCGTGCGATTGAAGTGGTCGATGTTGCGCAAGTTGACCTGGTAGCTACGGTGGCATTTAAAGAAGGTGGCATTTTGCGCCAAACGGTCCTCGACGCTGCGGAACGACTCGAGTGCCTCGATATCGCGTCCGTCGCGCAGGTGGAAGACCACGTGCTTGTTGCGCGCCTCGGCATATTCGATGTCGGACAGGCGCAGGGCGTGGTAGCCAAAGGACGTTTTGATCACGAGCTCGTCGGTTGCCGCCGGGCGCATGCTCGAAAGCTCGTCGAGTAACTGCGCCAGGCGTTCGTAAGTCACGGGCTTGAGCAGATAGTCGAAGGCGCGGACCTCGTAGGACTCCAGTGCAAACTCGGGCGATGAGGTGAGAAACACCAGGCGCACGGCGGTATCGGCCTGGCGCAATTCGCGTGCGGTGTCCATGCCGTTGACGAGCGGCATGATCATGTCGAGCAGGATGATGTCGGCGCGCGACGCGGCATGGCGCGCCAGCAGGTCCTCGCCGCGCGTGACGAGCGCAACATCGACCGCCGTGCCCGTCTCGATCGACCAACGGTCGATCATCCGGTGCAGTCTATCTAGAAAAGCGACGTCATCGTCGCAGGCAATAATCTTGAGCATTCTGAGCCCCCTTAGTAGTTCGATTTTGCCACATTGGGCGCGGACCACTCGCGGGGGAGCGCCCGTTCGTGCCTCACGGTGCGCAACTCGCGCCGAGCGGTATTGCGGTGGCGAAAGATGCCTCCTGCGCTATCGAGAGCTCGGCTATCCTCAGCTTGCCAGTTCGAAAATGGACCTGCCGCATGATTGAATCTTTATTTCAACTTTACACCTAGGTTTACAGCTGTCTTGTCAGCTGTAAACCTAGGTGTCATACTAAAGCCCCAAGATTCGCCAAAAGAGAGGGGCCTTGATGGCACAGAGCGCGAACATGGATGCGTCGGAGCTTGCACGCGATATCGCGGCCGGCCTGGCATCGGCAACGACGGCAACGGAGCGCGCGGCATTGGTGCCCGCAGAGCTCGTCGAGGCCATTCAGCAACTTAAAACCCAGCGCGACGCGGTGATCCTGGCGCACTATTACGTGGCGCCCGAGGTCCAGGCTGTGGCCGATTACGTCGGCGACAGCTTCTACCTGGCAAAGCTTGCCAAGAGCCTGCCGCAGCAGACCATCGTGCTGTGCGGCGTGGAGTTTATGGGCGAGAGCGCCAAGCTGCTCAATCCCACCAAGACCGTGCTGCTGCCCGAGCCGGGCGCGGACTGTCCCATGGCGCACATGGTCAAGCGCGAGACGGTCGATGCGGCGCGCGCCGAGTACGGCGACGACCTGGCCGTGGTCTGCTACGTCAACTCCACGGTCGAGATCAAGAGCTGGAGTGACGTGTGCGTTACCAGCTCAAACGCCGTCAAGATCGTCTCCGAGCTGCCGCAGCAGCACATCTTGTTCATTCCCGACCAGAACCTGGGCCGCTTCGTAGCCGAGCAGGTGCCCCAAAAGCACGTCATCCTCAACAACGGCTACTGCCCGCGCCATCACATCATCACCGTCGAGCAGATCGTTGACGCGACGGAGGCCCACCCCGACGCGCTCGTGCTGGCGCATCCTGAGTGCAAGGCCGACGTCTTGGCCGAGGCCGACTACATCGGCTCCACCGCCGGCATCATCAAGTACGCCGAGGAGTCCGACGCGAGCGAGTTCATTATCGTGACGGTCCGCGGCGTGCTCTACGAGCTCGAGCGCCGCTGCGAGGGCACCGGCAAAAAGTTCTACTTCCCCGCGGTGCAGCCCACCTGCGTCAACATGGATCTCATCACGCTCGAAAAACTCGTGCGCTGCCTGGAGACGGGCGAGGGCGAGGTGCAGATCGGCGTGTCGGACGAGGCCGCCGACCAGGCCAAACTTACGCTCGACCGCATGCTCGAGTACGCGGCGCGCTAAGCCAATGTGACATGAGGGACAGTCCCTTATGTCACATAACAAGGGAGAGGATTCCTGTGGAAACCAAACAATACCCCGACATGGAGTGCGACGTTGTCATTGCCGGTTGCGGCGTGGCGGGCCTGTACGCGGCCCTCAATCTGCCGACGAGCACGCGCGTGATCATGCTCTCCAAGGGCGCTGTCGACGAGTGCGATTCGATGCTCGCGCAGGGCGGCATTTGCGTGCTGCCCGAGGGCTCGGACTACGATGCCTTCTTTGAGGACACCATGCACGCCGGCCACTACGAGAACCGCCGCGAGAGCGTCGACATCATGATCCGCTCGAGCCGCTCGGTCATCAACGACCTGCTGGCGATGGGCGTGGACTTTGAGCGCAAGGCCGACGGCAGCCTCGACTTTACCCGCGAGGGTGCGCACAGCCGCCCCCGCATTGCCTTCCATGCCGACATTACGGGCAAGGAGATCACGACCAAGCTGCTTCAGGCCGTTCGCAAACTGGATAACGTGCAGATTTTGGAGCACGTGGCCATGACCGACATCCTGACGGGCGAGCGTGACGGCGCCACGGTGTGTGCCGGTGTCGTCGCCGTTCCCGTGGACGAGGACAACTCGGTCCGCCCCGCCGACGAGCTGATAAATGCCGCCGAGGGCGCGCATGCCGGCGAGCCGTTTAAGATCCATGCCCGCCACACGCTGTGGGCAACGGGCGGCATCGGCGGCATATACGACCACTCGACCAACTATCCGCAGCTCACGGGCGATGCCTGCTACATCGCTCAGGAGCATGGCATTAAGATGGAGCACCTGGACTACGTGCAGATCCACCCCACGGGACTGTTCTCGCCGCAGCCAGGCCGCACCTTCCTGATCAGCGAGAGCTGCCGCGGCGAGGGCGCGATTTTGCTCAACGCCGCCGGTGAGCGCTTTACCGACGAGCTTCAGCCGCGCGATGTGGTCGCTGCCGCTATTCGCGAGCAGATGAAGCAGGACGGTACCGAGCACGAGTGGCTGAGTTTTGCCCCCGTCGAGCGCGATGTAGTGACCGGGCACTTTGCCAACATTCGCGCACGCTGCTTGGAGGACGGCCGCGACATCTTGGACGAGCCCATCCCCGTTACGCCTACGCAGCACTACTTTATGGGCGGCGTGTGGGTCGACAAGGACGGCCGCACCTCGATGCCCGAGCTCTACGCAGCCGGTGAGACGGCCTGCAACGGCGTGCACGGCAAGAATCGCCTGGCTTCCAACAGCCTGCTCGAGGCGCTGGTCTGGGGTCGTCGCGCCGCGTGGTACATGCGCACCGGCGAGTCGCTCGCCGTGGAGCAGGCGGGCGAGCCCGCGCTCGACGGGCGTCATCGCGCCCTGAGCGCCGACTCCCTGGCAATCGATGATTTGGCCCGTGCGGCCGGCACGCAGGCCGTGGAGGAGTAGACCATGAATCCCATTACCATGAAGCTCGTCGTCGATGATCTGATTCTGCAGGCTCTACGCGAGGACATTACGTTTGAGGACGTGAGCACGGCGAGCGTGTGCCCCACGGCGCGCCCCGCCACGGTGGAGCTCATCGCCAAGGCCGATGGCATCATCGCGGGCTTGGATGTGTTCGCCCGCACCTTTGAGCTGCTGGATTCGCAGAGCTCGGTGCTGTTCGATGTTGCCGACGGTGACGAGGTGCACGCCGGCGACCACGTGGGCCAGGTGCGCGGCGATGCGCGCGTGCTGCTTTCGGGCGAGCGCGTGGCGCTCAACTACCTGCAGCGCATGAGCGGTATCGCTACCTATACGCACAGAATGGCAGCGGCGCTCGAGGGTACCAAGACCGTGCTTGTCGACACACGCAAGACCACGCCGGGCATGCGCGTTTTCGAGAAGGCGGCGGTTGAGATCGGCGGCGGCAGCAACCATCGCTACAACCTGTCGACGGCCGTCATGCTCAAGGACAACCACATCGA
>UQZI01000039.1 GCA_900545555.1 uncultured Collinsella sp. | reverse complement strand
CCCGAGGCCCCGCTCGACCGAACCGCCCTGGCGCGAGCCGCCGCGAACCTCGTGGCCAACGCCGCCGAGCACGCGCGCTCGCGCGTGGCGGTCTCCTGCGACGTCGCGGGCGGACACCTCGTCATCGAGGTGGCCGACGACGGACCGGGCTTCTCTCCCGCCGCCCTCGAACGCGGCTGCGAGCGCCTCTTCACAGACGACTCGTCCCGCTCCTCGCTCGACGGAGGCCGCCACTACGGGCTCGGCCTCCATGTCGCCTCCGAGGCCGCGAGCGCCCACGGGGGCTCCGTCTCGCTCGCCAACAGCCCCTCGGGCGGCGCGGTGGTCACCATCGCGGTCCCCCTGTGCGGGATCTGACGACTTCCTCGATGTCTACCTCGACTGCGATATGTCGCTCGCCGAGGCCGCGACGAGATGGTGTTGCGTCTGCCCCGCTTGGTGCTTCTAGCTCAAATTTAATCTGATGTAAGGCTCGTGCAATCCTGCATGGGCCGTTCTTTTGGCAATTGCTCGACCGATTCGTGGCTTGAAACACAAATTATCGAGTTAAGGAGACATGGGGTCATACAGCGGCTCTCAGAGCGCCTGCCGCTCTCCCCTCGCCATTACCCCTGCGGCGTCCTCGTATATAGCCCATCCTGCTTGGCGTTTCGTTGCAACAGCCCACTTGTCCACCGATCAAGTGAACTACTGGAATTAATACAGCGACACGCTTGTCCGTTACAGTCGCTATATCTGTGTTAATCGCTGCGATAAATACAGCCTGCACTCGGCTGCATACCAGCTACGCGTATGTAGATTCATATCGCGTTAATAAATCGGCTCAAGCGTGTGCAAAACGCGCAAGTAGCCGCAAAAGGCGATTATCGCGCAGGTAGATTTTTGGCACCCTGTTGCTTAAACAAAATTAAGCAATTGCTTAAAACAAAAAAGGTCAGGCACAAAGTGCCTGACCTGTAAACTTCTGGTCGGGACGACTGGATTCGAACCAGCGACCCCTTGACCCCCAGTCAAGTGCGCTACCAAGCTGCGCCACGTCCCGAAGCTTTTGTTTGTTGCTCTGCTCTCACTCGCAACAGGGAGTATATTAACCCGAAACTTTGGCCTTGCGCAAGAACTTTTTTACAAATTTTGAAGCAAGTCCAAAATTGTATCTGCGAGCTGGGGCTTTGTTAGTACGGGTAGTTCTTGCATACCCGCTATTCTCACGATCCAAGCCTTGTTGGTGTCGGTTCCAAAGCCCGAATCGGCGCGTGAGACATCGTTGGCGATAATGGCATCGCAGCCTTTGCGGGTCAATTTGCGCTCGGCGTACTCGACGACGTTATCAGTCTCGGCTGCAAAGCCGATTACGAGGCGATCGCCCTTTTGGCGTGAAAGTTCGGCCAAGATGTCAACGGTCTCGACGAGCTCGATTCGATCCAGGCGCTCGTTGGCCTTTTTGAGCTTATGGTCCGCCGGGGCCGCCGGCGTGTAGTCGGCGACGGCGGCGGCGCAAATGGCCACGTCGGCCGTCTGGAAGGCGCTCAGCGCTGCCTTGAGCATTTCTGAGGCGGTCTGTACGTGCACGCACTCCACACCGCGGGGAACGTCGAGCGATGCCGGTCCCAGCACGAGCGTGACGGCGGCACCGCGACGTGCGGCCTCCCCCGCCAGGGCGATACCCATCTTGCCCGAAGAACGGTTGCCAATGAATCGCACCGGGTCGATCGGCTCGTGCGTGGGGCCGGCGGTAATCACGATGCGCTTGCCCGTCAGGTCTTGCGGCACGGGGTTGAGCACCTCACAGACAGCCTCGACGATGTCCTCGGGCTCGCTCATGCGGCCCGTGTCCACGTCGCCGCACGCAAGGTAGCCGCTGCCGGGTCCCACCACGTGAACGCCGCGGTCGCGCAACGTGGCCATGTTGGCCTGCGTCGCCGGCGCCTTCCACATGCCATTGTTCATGGCCGGCGCGATCACGACGGGCCGCGGCGTCGCAAGCAGCGTGGTGGAGATGAGGTCGTCGGCGATGCCGTTGGCCATCTTGGCGATGATATTGGCCGTCGCGGGCGCCACGACCACCAGATCGGGCTCCTGCGCAAGCGAGATATGGTGGATGGGGTCAGACGGGTCGTCGAATAGCCCAACCGCGACCGGCTCATTGGTGAGCGCGCGGAAGGTGAGCGGGCCCACAAACTCGGTAGCATGCTCGCTCATAACGACTTTGACACGTGCGCCGCGCTTTTGCAGCAGGCGCACGATATTGCACGACTTATAGGCGGCGATCCCGCCGGTAATGCCCAGCAGGATCGTTTTTCCCTCAAGTTGCATTGAATTGTTGGATGCCGCCGTCATCGCTAGGCTTCCTTGCTCGGGAGCACCAGGAGGCGGTGGCAGTACGGACAGTGCGTAATCTCGCTACCGTCGTGGTTGAGGTCGCTCATGGACGATGCCTGCAGCGCGGTGTGGCAGACCGTGGGGATGTTGCCCTGGATGGTCTCGACGGCCAAGCCGCGGAACTGCTTGAGCAGACGCTCGTAGTCGGTGAGCACGTCGGCCGGCAGCGTGGCGGCAAGAGCGGTGCGCTCCTTGGTGGCGGCTTCGATCTGAGCCTGCAGGTCGGCAGCCTTGGCGCGGGCGGCCTTGGTATCGGCCTTCACGCCCTCCTCGAACTTGGCGATGATGGCCTGCGCGCGGGTCTCTCGGTCAAGCGCTTCCTTATGGGCGACGACGACGTCCTTGCGGGTGTGCTCGATCTTGTCCAAGCGCTTGGCCAGGGTGGCGAGCTCGTTCTCCAGGTCCTGAACCTCGCGGTAGTCGGAGCCGTCCACGTGGCGCTTCTTGGCGGCCTCGATGGCGTTGTTGGTCTGAATCTCGGTGGTGTTGAGATCGTCGAGCTCAATGTCCAGATCCTTGCGCTGGGCGTAGAGCTTGGTCATCTCGGACTTGAGCTTCACATAGGTCTTGCGCTTGGAAGCGAGCTCCTTGAGCTCCGGCATATTGGCAAGTTCGCTCTTGTTGCGGGCGAGCTCCAAATCGATCTGTTGCAGCTTGAGTAGCGTAGCGCCGGCGCTCATAAGTTCTCTCCTTTTGTCACAGTCCACCATTGGCAAGGGTTCAGTATTTTAATCGCATGACGGGGGTCGGCCCCGGCGTCAACTGCAGAGTTCATCAATATATCAACGAACGGCTCCTCGGAGCGGTCGTGGCCGAGCAAGATCACCGGCAGCCCGCGCAAGGCAAGGTCCTGTGCCACGTGGTAGCCTGCCTCGCCCGTCACGATAACATCTGCGCCCGCGGCGATGGCGAGCTCTCCAAAGTCGCCCAGGGAGCCGCCCAAAATGGCGACGGTGCGGCACGGGCGATCAGCTTTGCCCCACACACGCGGGTCGCTGCCAAAGGCCGTGGCAGCACGGGTGGCAAGATCGCGCAGCGTGCACGGGTCGTTGAGCGTTGCAAGTGCGCCCAGGCCGGTGGCCTCGGGGTCGTCCACGTGCTGCAGTGAGCTCACGGGTGCGGCACCCAGCAGCTTGCTCAGGCAGACACGGGCTTCGTGCGAGCGGTCCAGGTTGGTGTGAAGCGAGATGATGCTCACGCCGCAACGAGCTGCCTCGTACAGCGCGGCGCTACACTGGGGACGCGCGGAATCAGCCGGACAAAAGGCCTCAGGCGCCTTGATATAGATGGGATGATGCGTCAGCAGCACGTTGGCGCTTGCTTCTTGGGCGCGGCGAACATTAGCCTCAGTCGCATCGAGTGCGCAGGCAACGCCGGTGATCTCCGCGGCCGGATCGCCAACGGAGAGTCCTACGTGGTCCCAGGGCTCGGTGTCCGTCTTGGGATAGCGTGCCAGTAGCGCGCGCTCGAGCTCGGCGACGATCATGCGGCACCTGCGATCGAGAGCAGCGTCTGGGCAAACTCGTCCAGATCGTCCGGATTCACGCGGTCGTCAAAGGAAATGCGCAGTGCACCTAGTGCCTGCTCGCGACCAATGCCCATGGCGCTGAGCACATGGCTCGGGTCCATGCTGCCGCTCGAGCACGCCGAGCCGGCCGAAACCTCAAAGCCGGCGGCATCGAGCTTGACGATGAGCTCCTCGGAGTCCATGCCATCAACGTAGATCGACACCATGCCCGGCAGGCGATCGGCCTGTGCGTAGTCGCCCATGGTGGCATGAATACGCGGATGAGCCGTAAGCGTGGCGTAGAGCTTGTCGGAAAGGGCTTGCAGCTTCGCGCGCTCCTGAGCCACATGGGGCGTCAGAGATGAGGCGGCAGCGGCAAAGGCGAGCTGCGTTCGCAGGTCTTGCGTGCCGGCACGACGACCGGCCTCCTGTCCGCCGCCAAAGATGCGAGGGCGCAGCGGCGTGCGGCTCTTAAGGTAGAGTGCGCCAGATGCCACGGGACCGCCAATCTTGTGGGCTGCGACGGACATGGCGTCGACGCCCAGCTCGGTGACATCGAGCGGAATATGCAGATACCCCTGGATGGCATCGGTGTGGAACAGGGCGCCAACGGTATGCGTGGCCGCGGCAAGCTCGCGGATGGGCTGCACCACGCCGGTCTCGTTGTTGGCAACCATGATGCTCACGAGCGCCACGTCGTCGCCTAGCAGCTCGACAAGCGTGGCAGGCTCAATGTAGCCCATGCGGCAGGGCTTCACCAGGTCGACGGTAAAGCCAGCGGCACGCAGCAACGGCAGGTTGTCCAGAATCGAATCGTGCTCGATGGCCGAAACGATTACACGATTGCGCTTGCGATCGCGCTGACGAGCGCCCTCGGCAAGACCGAGCAGCGCCAGCTGGTTGGCTTCGGTGCCGCCGTTGGTCAGTACAATCTCGGACGGGCGGACGCGCGCGCCAAAGCTGCGGGCGATCTCGCGACGTGCAACCTCCAGACGCGTGGCAGCCTTGCGGCCGAGCGAATGCAGCGAGTTGGGGTTGACGCCGGCAAGCTCGCTGTCGTCGTATTCGCGCTGCGCAAGGAGCGCCTCGGCGCGCATGGGCGTCGAGGCGGCATAGTCAAGATTCACGGGTATGCGGTTTTGACCTGCGGTCATAAGGGTTTATGCCTCCTGTGCGGCCTCGTTGCCCAGCTTCTGCAGCAGCGCAACCTCGGCAGCGGGATCTTCGGACTTAAATACGGCAGAACCGGCCACGAGCACGTTGGCGCCGGCCTTGACGACCTCGACAATGTTCTTGGAAGAAATGCCACCGTCGACCTCGATGAGGGGCGAAACGCCGTGACGCTCGCACATGGCCCTGAGCTCGTGGAGCTTAGCGATGGTGCCCGGGATAAAGCTCTGACCGCCAAAGCCCGGGTTCACGCTCATGAGCAGCACCATATCGACGACGTCGATGATGCTCTCCAGCACGCACACGGGGGTGGCGGGGTTGAGCACCACGCCGGCCTTAACGCCGCGCTGCTGCAGATGGGTGAGCGTGCGGTGCAGGTGCGTGGAGGCCTCGTAGTGTACGGTGATCATATCGGCGCCGGCGTCTGCGTACCAATCGACCGTCTCGTCGGGGTTCGACACCATGAGGTGCGCGTCGACCGGTACATTGGTGGAGCGCTTGACGGCCTTGAGGATGTCAACGCCAAAGGTGAGGTTGCCGGTAAAGTGGCCGTCCATGACGTCGAAGTGCACGTAGTCGGCACCGGCGATCTTGTCGAGTTCGCCCTTGAGGTTGGCCATGTCGGCCGAGAGGACGGACGGAGCGATTTTAATGGAACCCATGGTAGTAGCCTTTCTGCGCTAGTCGGTGAGTCCGTAGAACTCTTGAGAAGGGACGCGGTCGGTGAGAATCTCGAGCGCCCTATCCAAAGTAACACCGTTGTAGAGCGTTTGCTCCACGGCAAAGGTGAGCGGAATGTCTACGCCCAGTGAACGGGCGAGTTCGCTCACGCTGCGGGCTGCGACGGCGCCCTCGACCACCATATGCGTACGCGTCTGGTACTCGTCGAGCGACACGCCGTGGGCAAACTCGTAGCCAAAGGTGCGGTTGCGCGAATGCTCCGAGGTACAGGTGGCAATGAGGTCGCCCATGCCGGCAAGTCCCATGCAGGTCATGGCCTGGCCGCCGCGGGCGTGCACCAGACGGCTGATCTCGGCCAGGCCGCGCGTCATGATGAGGGCGAGCGTGTTGTCGCCCGCACCAGAACCGGCGGAAATGCCGCACACGATGGCGATGACGTTTTTCATAGCGCCGCAAACCTCGACACCGGTCATATCCTGCGACAGGTAGATGCGGAAGGCCGTGGACAGCAGCAGCTCCTTAAAGGTCTCCCCCACCTGCTGGTCCTCGCTGGCGATGACGGCGGCAGAGAGCCCGCCGCGGCAAATCTCCTCGGCATGGTTGGGGCCCGAGAGGGCCGCCACACGCCGCTCGTTGCCGATCTCGCTGGCAATGACCTCGCTCATGAGCAGGCCAGACTCGGGCTCAATGCCCTTGGTAAGGCAGAGCACCGGGGTGTTGGCGGCGATGAAAGGCGCTGCCTGATGACATACGCTGCGCAGGTGTGTGGAGGGCACGGCAAAGATGATGGCGTCGGCGGCGTCGAGCGCTTGCGCCAGGTCCGTCGTGGCGACGACGTTGCCGGGCAGCTCGTAGTCCACCAGATACCGGGGGTTGCAGTGCTCGCCATTGATGCCGGCGGCCGTCTGCTCGCTGTGGGCCCACATGGTCACGCGCTCGGCTCGCGCGGCGGCAAGGCCGGCGACGGCGGTTCCCCAGGAGCCGGAGCCAATCAGCGCAACATTCATGATTCTCTCCTACTTATCGTCGAGCTCGGTGACGCGCTTGGTAAACGAGAGCTTGGACTCCTTACCGGCCATGAGCTTTTGGATATTCGCGCGATGGGCCCACACAACGGTGATGCCGATTGTCGCCATGCAAAACTTAAGTCCCAGGCTGCTGTACGGAAAGACCGCGCAAGCAGCGATGGGAAGACCGATGGCAGCGGCAAGCGAGCCCACCGACACATACTTGGTGATGGCGACGGCCACGATAAACATGCCGAGCAGCGACAGGCCAATAGGCCAGTACCAGGCGAGGATGACGCCCAGGCCAACCGCGATACCCTTGCCGCCGTGGAAGTTAAGGTAGGGCGAGAAGATATGGCCCCACACCGCTGCCAGGCAAATGACGCCGAGCATCCAATCGCCGGGGGCTCCGGGCGCCATGATGCTTACGGGGAAGCCATAGCCCAAGTCGGCAATGAGCGGACGCGCGATAAGGACGCAGATGGCGCCCTTAAGGCAGTCGAGCAACAACGTGAGCGCGGCCACCTTAGGGCCGGCCACGCGCAGCGCATTGGTTGTGCCGATGTTGCCGGAACCCGCCTTGCGAATGTCGGTGTGGTTGAACACGCGGCCCAGGATCAGGCCAAACGGAATCGCTCCGATAAAGAACGAGACCACGGCGCAGATGGCGGTCAGCAGAATCGGATTATGCATCCTTTTGTTCCTTCTTCCTAAAGAAGAGTCGAATGGGCGTGCCGGCAAAATCGAAGGTCGAGCGCATGCGGTTCTCCACGTAGCGCTGGTAGGTGTCGTTGACCAGATCGCTGTGGTTGACGAAGAACGTGAACGTCGGCGGATTGACGCCCGTCTGAGTCACGTAGTGCATGCGCAGGCGGCGCTTGCCGTCCACCACGGTGTGGCCGAACTCACGTAGGTCGGTGAGGAACGTGTTGAGGCGCGAGGTGCTGATCTTTTGCGAACGCGTCTTCTCGGCTGCGTCGACCATCGCCCAGATCTTCTCGACGCTGCGGCCAGTGAGGGCAGAGATGCGCAGGTACTGGGCCCAGGGAGCCATGACGCCCAGACGGCGGTCGATGGTCTCCATGCAGGCCTCGCGCTTGCGGTCGTCGTCGAGCAGGTCCCACTTGTTGAGCAGCACAACGATGGCACAGCCGCGCTCGATGGCAAGACCCATGACCTTCTGGTCCTGTTCGGTAACGCCCACGGAGGCGTCGACGACGAGCAGCGCCACGTCGGCGCGGTCGATGGCGCGCAGGCCGCGGACCATCGAGTAGTACTCGATATTCTCGTACACGGTGCTCTTCTTGCGGATGCCCGCGGTGTCGACCATGCGGTAGTGCTTGCCGTTGCGCTCCACGACGGTGTCGATGGCGTCGCGCGTCGTGCCGGCAATGTTGGACACGATAGAGCGGTCGGCGCCTAGGATGCGGTTGAACAGCGAGGACTTGCCGGCGTTGGGGCGGCCGATGATGGCCACGTTCAGCGCATCGGGGAACTCGTCGGCGACCTCGTCCTCTTCCTCCGGAAGCAGGGCCACGATATCGTCGAGCAGGTCGCCCGTGCCATGACCATGCAGGGCCGAGAGCGGCGTGGGCTCACCGATGCCGAGCGAATAGAACTCCCAGATGCTGTCGTTCTCGCGATCGGGGTTGTCGAGCTTGTTCACCAGCAGAAAGACCGGCTTGTCGCAGCGCTTGAGCATGCGAGCGACCGACTCGTCCTCCTCGGTGACGCCGGTGCGGCCATCGACCACAAACAGGATGACGGCGGCTTCCTCGGCGGCGGCGAGCGCCTGGTCACGGATGGACGTGGCGAAGACGTCATCGCTCTTGAGCGGTTCGATGCCGCCCGTGTCGACGATGGTGAACTCGCGGCCGTTCCAATCGGCCGTGTGATATGAGCGATCGCGCGTGACGCCGCGAGACTCGTGGACGATGGCGTCCGAGGTCTGGGCCAGGCGGTTAACGAGCGTGGACTTGCCCACGTTGGGGCGTCCGACGACGGCGACGATAGGTTTCATCTGCTCTCCTTTAATGGGTAGGGTCAGCGGAATTAGTAGAGTCGGCAGGCACAATGCCAAGGATGTGCTCCAGGGTATCGAGCAGCTCATGCGGCATGGTCGACACCACATGAACCTCGGCGCCGCGACTGGTAAGGCTTGCGAGTAAATCGTCACGATGATACTCGTCAAGCGTCATGCCGTCAGCGTTGAACATGAGCTTAGGCACAAAGAGCATAACCCCCGACAGATCTTGGGGCAGCTGCTCCAAGATGTCACACGCGACGATGAGGCCGGTCACGTCCACGTTGCCGCCAAAGTAGCGGTTCTTGATGGCTGTGACAGTGCCGGCGAGTCCCTGGGGCGATTCCACGAAGCGGGCCACGGTGTCGCGTGCGCTGGCGCCCGAGAGGCACAGCAGATGCTGGCTGCGGGCGGCGATGGCCTCGCGAACGCGGGCCAGACGCTCGGCGTCGGCGGCAAGCACGTCGTCGGTCTCGTCCAGATACGAGCGGATCATGCCGATGCCGTCGTAGTACTGCGGGTAGCCGTCGTAAAAGTCCGCCTCGGGAGGATCGATGCCGGCGTCCAGGTAGAACTCGTCGCTCATCTGGAAAGTGTGGCGGCCAAAGCGCTCGAAGGCACGGTCCTGGAAGGGCCTGATCATGGCGATGGTCTCGCGCGCCAGCTCGCGCTTGTCGCTGTAGGACCAGCTAAAGCGGTTTTGGTGCTTGGTAAAACCGAGCGGCACAATGCCCAGGCTGGTGATCTGCTCATGTTCCTCGCAGTAGCGCAGGGTCTTTTCCAGCTCCTCGCCGTCGTTCATGCCGGGGCACAAGACAATCTGCGCGTGAATCTCGATGCCGGCTGCCATGATGGCCTCGAGCACGTCCATGCCGCGCTGGGCGTTGCGGCCCATCATGCGGCGGCGAACATCGGGGCTCACGGCGTGGACCGACACGTTCATGGGGCTCATGTTGCGTTGGATGACGTTTTGAACATCCTCGTCGGTGAGGTTCGTAAGCGTGACAAAGTTGCCCTGCAAAAAGCTTAGGCGGTAGTCATCATCGCGAATGTAGAGCGTGGAGCGGCCGCCCTTGGGCAGCATCGTCATAAAGCAGAACACGCAGGCGTTGACGCAGGTACGCATGCCGTCAAAGATGGGGCCATCGAACTCAAGGCCCCAATCCTCGCCGGGAAAGCGATCCAGCTCCACGGGGGTGACGGTGCCGTCGCGCGGGTCGAAAACCTCCAACTCGACGGTGTCGTCGTCGGCCTCCCAGAGCCACACGATCATGTCGGTGAGCTGCTCGCCGTTGACCGTGAGCACGCGCATGCCCGGCTCGATACCCACATCCCATGCGGGCGACTCGGGACGCACGTTCTTTACGAGCGCGCCCTCACCCGGCTCGGGGTCGCGGCTGCGCCCGTAATCGGCCACCTCGGCGGCGTATGCGGGTACGGTCTGGTCCATGGTTAGCGGCAAAGCTCCTTGATGCGCGCGACGGCGCGCTCGATGTGTTCTTGCGGGGTGGAGGCTCCGGCGGTGATGCCGATGTGGCGAGCGTCGTTAAACCACGCGGCCTGGAGCTCGGAAGCTTCCTCGATGTGATGTGTGTGCTCACAGGCATCAGCGCAGATCTGTGCCAGGCGACGCGTGTTGCCCGAATTTTTGCCGCCCACGACGACCATGCAGTCGCAGCGGTTGGCGAGGGTTTCGGCTGCCTGCTGGCGCTCGCTCGTGGCTGCGCAAATGGTGTTGATCACACGCAGTTCCTGCGCGCGCGGGGTGATGGAGGCCACAACCTCGGCCAGGTTCTGCGCGGTCTGGGTGGTCTGCACAACCAGACCCACCTTGCCCTTGAGTGGCAGCGCGTCCGCATCGGCAGCACAACTCACGACTTGAGCGTCATCACCAGCGTGGCCAAGAATGCCCTCGACCTCGGGGTGACCCGGCTCGCCCACGACGATCACGCGGTAGCCTTCGCGCACCAGGCGCTCGGCTGCCACATGTACCTTCTTCACGTAGGGGCAGGTGGCGTCGACGACGTTAAGGCCGCGCTTGCGGGCAGCATCGATCACCTGCGGCACCACGCCGTGGGCGCGGATGATCACGGTGCCCGATGCTGCGTTGTCCAGGGTCTCGGACAGACCGACGCCTGCCTCGGCGAGCTCGCGTACCACGATGGGGTTATGAATGAGCGGGCCCAAGGTGTGGACCTGATTGCACTCCCCTGCCTGCGGCGCGGCGGCTAGCGCCATATCGAGCGCACGCTGTACGCCGTAGCAGGTGCCGGCGTGGGCGGCGATCTCGATGGTAGGCGCGGTTGCCTGGTCGGTCCCAGTCGCGGCGGTGTTCGTCACGTTCTCGTTCATGGCTAGAACCTGCCCGGATGCTCGGCGCACAGCTCGTCGCGCATCTTATAGACGCGGTTCATGGCCTCGGATTCAAACCATGTCAGGCGCTCCGTGCGCTTAAGCCCGGCCGGTGCGTCGGAAAGCGAGACTGCCTTGCCGGCGCGGATCCAGCACTTCTTGGGACGCATGAGCTTTTTGCCTGCAGGCGTGATGTCGGACCAGCCGCAGATGGCGAGCGGGTTGACGGGCGCCTTGCCCATCTGAGCGATGAGCGCAAAACCGCCGTGGACCTCGGGCTTGATCTCGCGCGAGCGGATGCGCGTGCCCTCGGGGAAGATCAGGACGTCCTCGCCGCGTTGCAGCGCATGCTGGGCGGCGCGCAGACACTTCATATCGGCAGTACCACGCTCCACGGGGATGCCGCCAACGCGGCTAAAGGCCCAGCGCACAATTTTGCTCTTGGCGAACTCGGACTTAAAGATGGGACGAATGCGGCGGCCCCCAAAGAACAGCGCCGTCTCCACGGCCAAGAGCTCGGCCATCGAGGTGTGGTTGCAGATGACCACGCTGCCGCGGCCTTCCTGGCGCTCAAACAGCAGGTCAGCGTCCTCGACCTTCCAACGCCACATGAGCTTGGAGAAGGTCCAAAGGATGGCCATGACTACGACGACGGTGCCGCGGATGAGCGCTGGGAACTCTGCATAAGGGGCGTTGTAATAGTCCTCGGGCGTCTGCTTAAACAGGCGCATGGGCTACCTCCTTTGGTTGATGAGGTCCTCAATAATGCGGACGACCTCGTCGATGGTATGGGCGGTGGAGTCAACGTGCACGGCGTCCTCGGCGGGCACGAGCGGCGCGACCTCGCGGCTGCTGTCAAGCTTGTCGCGCTGCTTAAGGGCGTCGAGAGTCTCGTCAACCTCGGCCTCGAGCTGCTCGGCAGTAAGCGGCTGGGCGTCGTTTTGGTGACGCTGCAGCACGCGGCGGCGGGCGCGCTCGCGCGGGTCGGCGGTCAGGAAGACCTTGACCTGCGCGTTGGGGAACACGACGGTTCCGATGTCGCGACCCTCGGCCACGATATCGCGGTCCTCAGCGGCTCGGCGCTGGTGAATGAGCATGGCGGCGCGCACGCCCGGGTAGGCCGAGACCTTGGATACGTTGGCGTCGACCTGCGGGGTACGAATGGCAGCCGAAGCGTCCTGGCCGTCAATGGTCAGGCGCGTATCCTCGCCGGTGCCGTTGGTAAAGCGAATCTCGATTTGCTTGGCGAGGGCGTCGATGGCCGTCTCGTCGTCCAGATCGATGCCGCGATCGAGAGCGGCGAAGGTGACGGCGCGATACATGGCGCCCGTGTCGAGCTTGTTAAAGCCCAGCTGGCGGGCGATCTCCTTGGCGATGGTGGACTTGCCGGAACCGGCGGGGCCGTCGATGGCGACGATCATGCAATGCTTCCTTTCGATGGTTGACGTGCTGGTATGGTTCGCGGGTGCTGGGGCGCGGCGGGTTGCCTAGCCTGTGTAGCGCTCACGGTAGGTGTTGCGCTTGGGTGCGGAGCCGTGGCTGCCGTGGTGACGCGTGCGGCTGGCGGGCGTGTCTTGGGGCTTGCCGCCGTTGCTCTTGGCGCTCGCCTGCTTGGGCGGGATGCCGCCGGCCTTGAGGATCTGCACCTCGCGGTCGGTGAGCTCGCGCCACGAGCCCTTGGCCACGCCCTCGAGCTCAAGGCCGGCAAAGTTGCAGCGATGCAGGCGGATTACCGGATGGTGGATCTTGTTCAGCATGCGCTTGACCTGGTTCTTGCGACCCTCGCGGATGATGACCTCCACGGCGGTGGTGCCGGGCTTGACGCCTTGGGGAGCTACGGCCTCGGCCTCGCGCGCGTTGATGACGCGGCAGATTGCCGGCTGGCACAGGCCATCGTCGAGCTCGATACCGCGGCGGAGCGGTTCCAAGTCGAGATCGGTCAGGCGGCCGTCAACGAGTGCCTGGTAGGTCTTGTAGACGTGCTTGCTGGGGTGCAGCAGGTCCTGCGACAGGTTGCCGTCGGTGGTAAAGAGCAAAAGGCCTGTGGTGTCGCGGTCCAGGCGACCCACCGGGAAGAGCCCCGGAAATCGGTCGCGCGGGACCAGGTCGGCCACGCAAGGGCGCTCCTGCGGGTCGCTCATGGTGGTGAGGTAGCCGGTCGGCTTGTAGAGCATCAGGTACACGGCGCCCTGGTTGAGCATGACGGACATGCCATCGACCTCGATATGGTCGCGGTCGACGTCGACCTTGGTGCCCAGCTCGGTCGCGACCTCGCCGTTAACAGTCACGCGGCCGGCGGTCATCAGGTCCTCCGACCCGCGGCGGCTCGCCACGCCCGCGCGCGCCAAAAAGCGCTGCAGGCGCATGGTATGCGGGTAGACGGGCTGGGCGTCGGACTCGTGCGTATCCGCGTTGGGCACCGCAGCGCCGGCGCGCGTCTCCCCTACTTCGTTAGTTCTCGTCATGTAAATCCTCCGAGGTCTCGTCGACGACCAGGGTCTCCAAGTCCTCGACTGCCTCAACATCTTCAACATCGGTATCGAGCAGTTCGCGCTCTTCGTCCAGGTCCTCGGCTTGCTCCTCGAGCGTGGACTGAATGCTGCGGCCGCTCAGACGCTCGCGGATAAATTGTCGCGATTGCTCGTCGGGGGCAAACTGCTCCAGGTCGGGCAGGTCGCGGGTGGACCGCAGACCGAACTTTTCCAAGAAGGCGTTGGTCGTGCCGTAGATGATCGCCTGACCGCGCTGGGGGTCGCGACCGAGCTCGCGCACCAGACCCTTGTCCACGAGCGATGCGATGACGCCGTCGGAGTTGACGCCGCGGATGCCTTTGACCACCTCGCGCGTCACGGGCTGGTGGTATGCGATGACGGCCAGGGTTTCGAGCGCCGCCTGCGACAGCTTTTGCGTGTCCCAGCTCAACACATAGGCCTCGACCACATCGTGGTAGGCGGGATGCGTAAACAGGCGCCAGCCGCCGGCGACCTCGCGCAGCTGAAAGCCGCGGTTGGCTTCCTCGTACTCAACCTTGAGCTCGGCGAGCAGCGATGCGCATTCGCCGGGGGCGATATCTAGCGCACCTGCCAGCGCAGGCGCGCTCACCGGATCGCTCGACACCAGCAGGAGCGCCTCGAGGGCGCCTTTGAGGCTGTTTGCCTCCAGCGTGGAAAGGGTTGACATGGTTGCCGCTCCTATTCGGTGAGCTCGGGGCCATCGCCGGGCACGTATGCCTCGGCGCCCTCGACTCGGTTGATGCAGATGGTTCCGAAGATCTCGTCCTGGCTCAGCGTGAGCGAGCCGCGCTTGGCGAGCTCGAGCATGGCCAGGAAGGTAACGACGAGCTGCTCGGTGGTGGCGTCGCCGTCCAACAGCTCGCGGAAGGTGCAGGTTTGGTGCGCCATGGTAAAGCGGTCGACTGAGGCCACGGTCAGGTCGAGCGGAACGCGATGCGGCGCCACGTGCTCGGCCTCCAGTAAGAAGGTCTGGCGCTTGCCGTCCAGGTCGGCGCAGATGACGGCCAGGCCGCGCAGGGTGATGCCAGCCAGGTAGTCGGGCATGAGGCCCAAAAACTCCGGGTCGGGGCCGGCCACACGCGGATGCATACGGCTTTCGGCCTGCATCCGCGCGCCAAGGGCTGCCGCCGCGCCCTTAAACTGCTTGTAAGCAATCAGGCGCTGAATCAGGACCTCGCGCAGGGCGTCGCCGTCGAGCGTACTGAGCTCCTCGAGGTCTTCGTCGAACTCGTCATCGTCGTCATCGACTTTGCGCGGGGCCTCCTGCGGTACCAGAGAGGCGGCCTTGATGTCCAAAAGGGTTGCCGCGACCAGCAAAAAGTCGCTCGCCACGTCCAGGTCCAGCGCCTCGATGCGCTCGGCCTCGGCAAGGTACTGCTCGGCCACCTCGCTAATGGAGATGGCGCCGATATCTACTTTTTGGCGGGTTACCAGCTGCAGCAGCAGGTCGAACGGTCCGCTGTAGACCTGCGTCGACACGCGATACGACATCTTCGACCTCCTTTGACGGCGCCTTCGCGGCGCGGTTTGGGTGCATGTTACGACCGTTTTGCACGGTCGACCTGTAAGTTTACCTTAGATGCCGGCGATTGCGAAGTTGAGCAGCTGCTCAGCGAGCGGATACACGGTAACGTCGAAATAGCGGCCGATCACGTCGATGCCGGTCCACATGGGCAGCAGATACAGCACAATGATGAGTATGGGCATGGCGTATTGCTGCAGGTGGTAGTAGTTGTAGAGCGCCTTGCCTTTGAGGAAGGGCACGATGATCGACGAACCGTCGAGTGGCGGGATCGGGATGAGGTTGAAGAACGCGAGTGACAGGTTGACCACGATAAAGGTGGCGCCGAAGTTCATGATCTGTGATGCTACGGCAAAGGACATGCTGGTGTAGAGGTTGCCGTACGTTGCGTGCATGAGGGCGGCCGCGAGGCACGCGAGTGCGATGTTCGATGCGGGGCCGGCCGCACTCACCAGGACCTCGTCACGCTTGGGGTGCTTGAGGTTGTTGAGGTAGACCGGCACGGGCTTGGCGAAGGCGAACACGGGACCGCCGGCCGCGAGCATGAGCAGCGGCAGGATGATGGTGCCAAACGGGTCGATATGGTTAAGCGGGTTGAGCGACACGCGGCCGCGCGAACGGGCCGTCTTGTCGCCGAGCGCCCAGGCTGCGGCGGCGTGCGCACTCTCGTGGATAACGATGCCCACGATGACGGCGACGGCGCTGGCAAGCAGGTTCATGAGGTAGCTGCTGGACATGGCGCTCCCCTAGCGGACGCGGCGCGAGGCGCGCGTGAGCAGGTAGTCGGCCACAAACAGGATGACAGCGACGATGGCGTAATCCAGGCGGAAGACGCCGCCAAAGGGCGACGTGATGACGCCGTAGCCGGCGATGGCACTCGGCAGTGCGCGCGAAAGCTCGACGACAAAGCCGACAATCTGCAGCTTGGCGGTGAGGCCGCTAAAGCACAGCAGCACGGTCATAGCGCTCATAAAGATGCCGCAGATGCGGCACGCGATGGCGATGATGCTCATCGCCACGGCAGCGGCCTTACGAGAGTTCACGCGCGGTCTCCTCTTCAATCTGGGTGGAAAGCTCCAGCCATTCGTCCTCGAGCTTGGGCAGTTCTTGCTTAAGGCCGTTATATTCCCCCAGCGCGGCGTTGAACTTATCCTGATCGGCATAAAGCTCTTCGCTCGCCATCAATTCCATAAGCTCGTCATAGCGGGCACGCTTTTTGTCGAGCTCCGTCTCGATCTTCTTGAGCTGGTTGCGCACGCCCTTTAGCTTTTTATTGAGCGCGGCGCGGGCCTGGGCCTCGGCGCGCTTCTGCTCCTTGGTCTTTTTGCCCTCGGCAGGCTTAGGCGCCGCGGCGGGGGTGTCGGCCTGGGCGGCGCTGGCTTTGGTGGGCTTGGCCGTTGCCGGCGCACTCTCCCCTGCCGCTTCGGCGGCGGCGCGGGCCGCGAGGTCCTCGCGTTTGTAGAGGTAGTAGTCGTAGTCGCCGTCGTAGACCGTGACCTTGCCATCGCGGATGTCGATGACGCGGTTGGCCACGGCGCGTACCAAGTGCTCGTCGTGGCTGATTAGCACGATGGTACCGGGGAAGTTTTGCAGGGCGTTCTCGAGCATGTCCACCGAGTCGATGTCTAGGTGGTTGGTGGGCTCGTCCAGGCACAGGAGTGCCTCGGGGGCCACGAGCATCTTTGCTAGGGCCAGACGCGCCTTTTCGCCACCGGAGAGGACGCGAACCTGCTTCTCGATGGAATCGTTGTCGCTAAACAGGAAGGCGCCCAGCAGGCTGCGCTGCTGCGGCACGGTCCACTTGGGCGTGACGGTGTCAATCTCTTGCAGGACGGTATTGGACTCGGTCATGCCCTCGAGTGCGTGCTGGGCGTAGTAGGCTACGCCCACGTTGGTGCCCAGGTCCCGGGTGCCGGTGGTGGGCGGCTCCAGTCCGGCGATGATCTTCATGAGCGTGGACTTGCCGGCGCCGTTGGGGCCGACGAGCGCCACGTGCTCGCCGCGGTAGAGCTTGAGGTCGATATCGCTGTAGATGTGTTTGTTGCCGTAGGACTTGGAGACGCCCTCCAGGCCCACGACCATATCGCCGGAGCGCGGTGGGTCAGGGAACTTAAAGTCGATGTGCTTGTGGCCCTCGGGTAGGATGACAAGCTCCTTTTTGATCTGCTCGATCTTGCGGATGCGCTCCTGGGCCTGGGCTGCCTTGGTGGGCTTGTAGCGGAACTTGTCGACGAAGACCTGCATGTGGGCGATGTCGCGCTCCTGGGCGGCGCGCTTGGCGCGCATCTGCTCAAGGTTGTCCTCGCGCTGCTTGAGGTAGCTGCTGTAGTTGCCGGTGTAAGTGGTCACGCGACGATTTTCGAGTGCGGCGACGTGGTCGACGCAAGCGTCCATGAAGGCGCGGTCGTGGCTGACGATGAGGACGGCGCCGTCATAGTTGGCTATAAAGCCGCGCAGCCACTGGACGCTTTCGAGGTCCAGGTGGTTAGTGGGCTCGTCCAGAAGCAGCAGGTCGGGATGGCGCAGGAAGAGCTTGGCGAGCGCGATGCGCATCTGCCAGCCGCCCGAGAACTCGGAGCACGGGCGCTCAAAGTCGGTGACCTTAAAGCCCAGGCCGGACAGGATTTTGCGGGCGTTGCTCTCGAGCTCGTAGCCGCCCAGGTGCTCAAAGCGGTCCTGGACCTGGCCGTACTCGTTGAGGAGTGCGTCGACGTCCTTGCCCTGCTCGGAGAGCTCGGTGATCTGGGCCTGCAGCTCGTTGGCGCGCTCACCCATACGGCGGATTTCCTTGGCGGCAGCCATGACCTCGGCAAGGATGGTGGTGTCCTTTTGCTCCAGGTTGGTTTCCTGCTCTAGATAGCCTACCTGGCAGTCCTTTGCGTACTGGACCTGGCCAGCGTCTGGGCTGTCGATGCCCATGATGATCTTGAGCATGGTAGTTTTGCCGGCGCCATTGGGGCCCACGAGCGCAAAGCGTTCGCCGGGATTTATCTGGAAGGAAGCGCCGCTAAAGAGGACGCGAGCGCCGAAGCTTTTTTCGATCTTGTCGACCAGGAGGATCATGGTGCCGCCTTTGACCTTGTGTGCCTATATGAAAAAAGGCCCCAACTTGCGTTGGAGCCTCATTCAAT
>UQZI01000038.1 GCA_900545555.1 uncultured Collinsella sp. | reverse complement strand
GGGGTTTCCACGGGCACGTCCTCGCCGCGTTGCGGCTGCGGAATGTGCCCTTAGGAAACCCCTCCCGGCCCCGCGACCTTCGCAGCCTTACTTCAACGAGTTGGCTGATAGAAAAATAGCGTGCCGCACCGGTTGGGGCGGCACGTTTTTGTTTGGGCGGACGTCTGCCGTGTGCGCTACTCGAAATATTGGAACTTATTCGTCGAGAAGGAAAACGTTACGACAAAGCCTTCGCCGGGCTCCGATGCTGCGGTGACGTCGATGCCCATCTTGGAGCACAGACGCGCCACCAGGTAGAGGCCGATGCCCGTTGCGCGCTTGGTGGTGCGGCCGTTGTCGCCGGTAAAGCCCTTCTCGAACACGCGCGGCAGGTCTGCCGCACACACGCCGCAGCCGTTATCGGCAACGGTAAGCTCAATGCGCTCGCTCGCCAGGCCCTCGTCCAACAACGCGCCCGAAAACACGATCTTCGCGCCGTCCTCGCGCGCATATTTAATGCTGTTCTGAATGAGCTGGCCCAGGATAAACTCGAGCCACTTCTCGTCGGTAAAGACCTCGAAGTCGAGGTTCTCACACACCGGAGCCACGTGCGCCGCAATGAGCTCGCGCGCGTTGGCCTTAATCGCACCCGTCACCAAGGTCTTGAGATCCCAGCGGCGAATCAGGTAGTCGCGTTCCACGACTTCCGAGCGCGCATAGTACAGCGCTTGGTCGATATAGCGTTCCACGCGAGTCAGCTCGCGACCCAGATCATCCACGCACGACAGATCTTCTTCGCTGCCGTCCAAGTTTTCCAAAATCAGATGGGCTGCCGCCAGGGGCAGCTTGGCCTCGTGGACCCAACTCTCGATATAGTCACGATAGTCGTCGGTCTGGCGCCGGCCTTCGGCAACCTCGTCGCAGGCGGCTTTGCCCACCCGGCGCAGGACCTCGTACTCGAGCTCGCCCTCGGCATAGGTTGGGCATTGCACCATCTCCTGCACCCACGCGGGACTCTCCAGCTCCTCGGCCGCACGCTCCAGCTGGCGCAGAAAGCGGCGACGGCGCGTATATTCGATCACGATACCCAGCATGCCAAAGGCAAAGGACACGCCGATTGCCACGATCACGATAGATGCAGGAGCACCGGCGACCGTCAGCACAAAGCAGCTCAGCAACACGCCGCACGTCCACACGACGACGGGCAGCAACGCGTCTTTAAAGAACTTGCCAAACGACATGGCCGGGTCCTAAACCGAATAGCCTTGGCCGCGGTGCGTAGTGAGGTATCCCTTGATGCCGATCTTGTCGAGCGTTGCACGCAGGCGGTTGATGTTGACGGTGAGCGTGTTGTCGTCCACGAAGGCATCGGAATCCCACAGGTCCTGCATGATGGCCGAGCGCGAGACGATCTTGCCCGCGCGGCCCAAGAGCAGCGAGAGAATGCGCAGTTCGTTTTTGGTGAGCTCGGTACTGTCGCCGGTTGTCGTATTGGTAACCGTGGAGCGGGCAAGGTCGAGCTCCAGCCCCTTGTGGACCATGGTGCTGCGCTCGCCTGCCGCCGTGGTGCGGCGCAGCAACGCGTTGATGCGTGCCACGAGCACGCGCGCGCTATAGGGCTTGGAGATAAAGTCGTCCGCACCGAGTGTCATGGCCATGACCTCGTCGATCTCGGTCGTGCGCGATGTGAGAACGATGATGGGGACCTCGGATTCGCGGCGGACTTCGTGGCAGATATGCTGGCCGTCTTTGACGGGAAGCGTGAGGTCGAGCAGTACCAGATCGGGCGCGGCAGCGAGAATATCGCGCGAGACGTGCTCGAACAATTCGCAGGCCTCGACCTCAAAACCTGCACGGACAAGGATGTCGGCAAGCTCGCGGCGAATGGGCTCGTCGTCCTCAACGATATAGATCAGCGCCATGGATTCCGCTCCCCCTCTTGTTGTCTTACAGCCATTATTGCAACGAAACCGCCGGCACACGGCTCGCACGGCGGCAAGGTGACAGAACTGTTCGCGAACGAAAGCGTTCGGCTCGCCCTCGCTCGCAGCGGGCGCGGGGATCAAATGATTATAAAATCCCCGTCCCAGAAAAATCACTTAACGGCGGGCGCGGAGCTTTTCGTAGCCGTCGGCAAAGAAGGCGACCGTCGCGGTATCGGACTCGGCAGCGTCCGCGTCGGCGGCGGGAACCACGCCATGCTCATCGCTCACCAGGAACAGGGCACCCTTGAGCTGCGCGGGAATGTCCACGCGCGCGACCGAGATGCCCTTGGTCTGGGCCAGCTGCTCGATGAGCGTCGCCGTGCCGCACAGGCACTCGTCTGCCGGCGCCACAAAGGCCAGCTCACCGTCGTTGACGGAAGCAAGCAGCTCGGGCGCCACGCCGGTTTCGTCAGCCTCGGAGCGGGCCTCGGCAGAGCGGGCACGCAAGGCCTTGGCCGAAGTGTCGGACAGCGGCTCGTACTCGCCCACCGTCATGGCGGCATTGCCGTTGACGTCGATCACCAGCATGAGCACGCCGTCGTGCGCGGTGTAATCGCCCTCGGCAAGCGACCACTCAACGTGCTGCTTAGCCCAGCTGAGCATGTTATGGGTAAGCGGCTCGCCCTGCACCAAACGCTCGGACAGCGCGCGAATGTGACGGTTGAGCATGGGCACCTTTTTGTTGGACATGCGCCAACGGCAGACAAGCGCGGGCTTGTCGAGCGTAAACTTCTCGACCGCCTCCTGATTGGCGCAAAAGTCCTCGTACGCACGCTGGTCCTCGGCATTGCCAAACAGCTCGGCATCATCAATCTGGGGCATGGTCATACCTTTCGTGTTAGTCATTCCGTCCTCTTATACCAAAAAGACGGCCCTCCAAACGGAGCGACCGTCTTTTGCAGAGATTATTTTAGAAGCGAGGCCAGTCCAAGGGACGAGATAACATCCCATCCTCCCCAGTCAACCTAACAGGTCGGCGAGGGTTGCCCAGGTGCCGCAGATTGCCGTGAAAGAGGAGCGACGCGTACTTGGGTACGCGAGCGACGAATGAGCGGCAAGGTGCGGTGGTTGGGCAAGCCACAGCGCCGCTTCCCTGCTTAGTGGCGGAAGTGGCGGGCACCCGTAAAGACCATAGCAATATTGTGCTCGTTGCAGGCCTGGATGCTCTCGTCGTCGCGCTTGGAGCCACCGGGCTGGATGATGCAGGTCACGCCGTGTGCGGCAAGCACGTCGACGTTGTCGCGGAACGGGAAGAATGCGTCGCTTGCGCAGGCAAAGCCGCCCTTCTCCACACCCTCGCGCTCGCAGAAGTCCTCGGCGCGCTCGCAGGCCAGCAGCGCAGAGTCAACGCGGTTGGGCTGACCCGGGCCCATGCCAATGCCGGCCTTGCCCTTGGAGACCAGGATAGCATTGGACTTGACGCCCTTGCAGACCTTCCAGGCAAACTCGAGCTCGGCCATTTCGGCATCGGTGGGCTTGCGGTCGGTGGGGAACGTAAAGGTCGCGGGATCCTCGGTCACGTGGTCGACCTCCTGCACCAGCATGCCGCCGTCGATGGAGCGCAGCTCCACTTGGGCACCGTGGTCCACGCCGCCGGTAGCCAGCACGCGCAGGTTGGGGCGCTTGGCCATGCGCTCGAGCGCCTCATCGGTGTAGCTCGGGGCGATGATGACCTCGACGAACTGCTTGTTCTGGTCGGCGAAGTGCTCAACCAGCTCAAAGGGAACCTCGCGGTTGCAGGCGATGATGCCGCCGAAGGCGCTCTTGGGATCGCAGGCGAAAGCGCGGTCGTAGGCGGCCGTGATGTCCTCGGCAACGGCGGAACCGCAGGGGTTCTGATGCTTGAGGATCACGCAGGCCGGCTCGTCGAACTCGCGGACCAGGTTCCAAGCGGCGTCGGCATCCAGATAGTTGTTGTAGCTGAGCGGCTTGCCCTGGATCTGCTCGGAGCCCACGAGCGGGAACTGCGAGCTCGCGGTGTTCTCGCAGCCCTCGGCAAAACGATAGACCGTGGCCTTCTGCTGTGGGTTCTCGCCATAGCGCAGGTCGTCGACCTTTTCCAGCGAAATCTCGAGCTTGGCAGAGGTGTCCGCCACGTCGCTTGCCTGGGCGGCAAGCCAACGGGAGATAGCCGTATCGTAGGCGGCGGTAGTCTGGTAGACCTTCACCTGCAGGCGACGACGGGTGGCAAGCGTGGTGCAGCCGCCGGTCTCGCGCATCTCGGCAAGGACAGCGTCATAGTCGGCCGGGTCAGAGATGACGGTAACGCTCGCAGCGTTCTTAGCGGCGGAGCGCAGCATGGAGGGACCGCCAATGTCGATGTGCTCGATGGCGTCCGCAAAGGTGACCTCGGGGTTGGCGACGGTCTTCTCGAACTCGTACAGGTTGACGACGACCAAGTCGATCAGCTTAATGCCGTGCTGAGCGGCCTCCTGCATGTGCTGCTCGGAATCGCGGCGGGCCAGCAGCGCGCCGTGAACCTTGGGGTGCAGGGTCTTAACGCGGCCGTCCATCATCTCGGGATAGCCCGTGAACTCCTCGATGGGGGTTACGGGAACGCCCGCGTCCTCGATGGCACGAGCCGTGCCGCCCGTAGAGATGATCTCGACGCCAAAGTCATCGACCAGCGTCCGTGCGAAATCGACGACACCCGTTTTATCGGTAACCGAGATCAACGCGCGTGCGATCTTCACATCAGATCCCATGCAGTCCTCCTGTCTGGTACGCCGCCGTGCTCTGTGAGTCGGTGATACGTCGATCTGCAGCGCTCGCGCAGCGGCATTGAAAATACTGATTCAATGTAGCGCATCGAGCGCATCGATGCACCCCGCAACGGGCGCATGTGCAGAAAAAGTTTGCGCGCGGAGGGGATGGGCACGGTGAGTTCATGGAACACAGGGGCACCATAATTAGATGCCAATAGCGTGGTAGAACTGTGCTCGATATGCATCCGCAAAAGAAAGAGGCACCATGGTCTCGCGGGTTCTCTACCGACCGTTTGATACTGAAGACTTTGACGCCATCGCGCTGATTCTGCAGCAGCTTTGGCATAACAATTCGGATAACGATGAGTACAACCGCCTTGAGGCCGCGTGCGACCTCGCCTATTGCCTTTCGTCATCGACGTTTTCGCAGGTTGCCGTAATCGACGGTCAGGCGCGTGGCATTTCGCTCGCGCGTGCGGGACAGAGCTCCGGCGCCACCGTTAAGGAACATTGGATGGATACCGAACGCGCGCTGCTATCGCAGATGCGTGAGCTGGAGCCTGATGCCTGCGCCGAGTATCTCTCGTTTGTGCGTGCAACCATCCGAACCAACAACCGCCTGCTCGAGAGCAGCCCGTTGCCGCACGACAACGAAGTCACGCTGCTCGCCGTCGATCCCGATGTCCACGGCCTGGGTGTAGGCTCAGTGTTGCTCGATGCCGCGGTCTCGTACCTGTCCTCGCGCGGGGCGACAAGGGCGCACCTGTACACCGACTCCAACTGCTCGTGGAAGTTCTACGAGTTGCACGGCTTTAAGCGCACGGCCACGCACCGCGCCAACCGCGAAGAGCGTCGTCACGACATGCCGCGCGAAAGCTATCTCTACGAACTCGACCTAACAGCCTAGCCCAAGCAGCCACACCTAGTCATTTAAGTCTGTCCCCAATGAGTAGCCTTGGTGATCTGCAAATAGCTGTGGTCAAAAAACATCAAATATGAGTACTGTTACCTTTTTAGTAGCAGCGATTCGGGGCATTTTTGATGCTTATAGGCATGACGACCAGCTGCACGAGCTGACGTAACTCCCCAAATGTTCAATAAAATGGGCTCCTAACGAGGAGTACTCTCATTAGGAGCCCATTATTATGTGCAAACATATGTGACCAACGCAGCAACAGCACTCATATTTGGTATTTTTTGTCCACTGCCCCTTGTGCGAAGGTCCTCAGCGGAAAGTTTGACCCGTTTCGATGCACAAAAATGGGATGAATCTTCCCTGGCAACCGCCCAGAAAGATCCACCCCAAAGCAAGCGCTCGCTAGAACGTTCCGCCGCCGCCTCCGCCGACGCCGCCACCGCCGCCACCGGAAAAGCCGCCGCCGCTGCCGCCGCTCGAACTATCGGAACTCGAAGCCAGCTCGTGGATGGTCTCGTGGTACACATCGTTGAACGAATCGAGCGGGGACTCGTTGCCGTAGTGATGGTAATACCACCAGTAGCAGGGGTAGTTGTCGTAGAAATCGTCGCTGTTGCGCAGGTCCGCAGGCACGGCCTCGGCCAGCTGTCGCAGCACTTCTTTCGAAACGCCCAGGGCAACGCCCATCACCAGCAGTTTGTTCCACAAGATCAGGTCGCTGGGGACGGCCTCCTTCAGACGCGTAAAGTCCTCGAGCCAATGCTTGAGCGCCTTGCAGCGAGCCGCCACCTCGGCGCCCTCCGGCGTGTAGCGGCGGAAGGTGCAGCTCAGGACAAAGCCCACGATCGTGACGGGGATCGAAATCATAGCGGCACCGACGTTGGCGTCCGCAAAGTCGGTATAGAACAGAGAGCCCAAAATGCCAAAGACAATGATGATGCCGAGAACCAGGCCGGCCACCATCGCGATAGTGCCATCCGATGCGATAAACTCGCGCTCCTCCAGCTTGCCCTTAACCGTGCTCTGATAGTCCTCGAGCTTGTCGCCAACAGATTCAGTACGCTCGCTGGCATACTCCTCCAGCTCGCTAAACGTGCGCGAACGGACGCCGTCTTTATCGGGCTTAACGCCAGCGAAGAAGACCTTGAGCACGTCGCGATCGATGCCGTCCTTCTTGGCAGCCTTCCAGGCCTCGTCGGTCACTGTGATGCGATACGTCTGCTCCTCTTTTTCGCGACGGAGCAGACCCTTCTTCTTGGTCTCGGTCGCTTCTTCCAGCTTGATCACGCGGTCGTCGGTCAGCTTCATCAGCGTGGCGATATATGCCTGATCGGGCACGTCGTTCCAGCTCATAAGAGTTGCAAGCACCGCGGGATGATCGGCGGAGGGCACATCGCGGAAGTACTCGTCCTGGAAGAGCGGCTTGGGCTTGGGCCTGCGCAGCTTGAGCATCACAATTACACCGGTATAGGCAACCGCCACAACAACACACACCACGGCAATCGCGCTGGCAACCGCACGCGCGTGCTCACGGCGGGCGTTAGCTTCGTCGGCCCATTCCTTCTCTTCGCTCAGGATCGTTGACATGCGCTCTTCGCCCGAAGCGGCAAGCTGCGGCACCCAGTCGCTAGGGAAGGCGATGCGTGCCTCGGCGAATTCGCCCTGGTGCACGCAGGGAATGGTATAGGTGACCATGGGCTCGTCCTCATCGAGCGACACGTCGCCCGTCAGCGGACCATGGCCCCATGCGCGGAAGTTATCGCCCTTGACGGCCGCCGTCCCGGCAGCGGCATTCGCGAAGCACACTTCCATCTCGACGTCATCGGAATCCGCAGACCAGCCGTCACCCACGAACCTCCAGTAGAGCTCGGCGGTATCGGCCCAGTTCATAACCGCACCGGTCATGGTGTAGCTCACGTAGTAGATTGCGCTGTCGCCGCTCTCGTGAGGGCTGAACACCTTAATCCTTACGCCGTCACCGGTCTGCTCGACCGTGTAGACGCCAGAGTCGCCCTTGTTCGCGCTATCGACTTTGTTAAACGCGGTGTCCTCTTCCTCGACACTCAGCACGTCGACGCCCGCCGTGCCGCCCTGCTGGTTGGAGCCCGTATTGATCTCCCAAAACACGCCGTTGATGTCGTCGTCGAAATCAAACTGGCGTCCCTCGACAACGGTCAGCGATCCATCGGCCTCGACCGTGGCACTGATGTAGGTTTGGGTCATGGAATACCCGTCGGCACGCGCAACGGCGGGCAACAGCAGCAGCGCGCACGCGACGAGCGCGCAAATGGAAGCAAATCGCGCAAACGGGCAGCGCTGCCGACAGGTCTTGGCAACGGGGGCGTTCATAGGCACATCCTTTGTCTGTGATACCAGTAGCGTCATTGTCCCACGTTTGCGGGTTCATGTGACGAACATCTAGGTCAGCGGAGTATCAAACGGGACGAAAGTCACGCCCGCGGCCGGCACCTGGGGACGTTCCTTATCTGCCGGCAATCTGGGACACTCCTTGGCATAGCCCGCTCCGGCAATAGATACCACTTCATAGCTCCGTCACAGGTGTAGCGGCTTTGTGTGGGCGCGGCGTGAGCCGATTAAGCCGGCGAGCGAGGGGCATAAAGCAGTTGAGCGAAAACGGTTTGCCCCTTTGCCGTTCGCTTGAGGATTATGTCCCCCTTTTCCGCGGAAACCCCGGCAGTTGCGAAGAGCTGCCGGGGTTTCTGTCGTTTGAGGGGTTGAAGGGGCTGAGCTTGGGGCGGTAATCGAGGTGTTGAGTCGGTGCCCGCCGAACACAACACGCAGCCTCGGCAACTCGCGAGCATCGACGACGCCCCCTCACCTCACCCCGCGCTATACTCGTCCGCATGGATATCAACGCATGCAACATAGCAACACCCGCCGTGGCCATGTCGACGGCGCCCAACAGCAAGCTCGCTCCCGCCCTCGCGCCGGTCGTGGGCCGCTTTGCCCCGTCGCCCTCGGGCCGCATGCACTTGGGCAACGTGTTCAGCTGCCTGTGCGTATGGCTTTCGGCCCGCAGCCAGGGCGGCAGCATCGTATTGCGTATCGAGGACCTGGACGATCGCTGCAAGCGCCCGGAACTTGCCGCCCAATTGATTGACGACCTGGCCTGGCTGAGGCTCGAGTGGGACGAAGGCCCCTACTACCAGCACGATCGTCTAGACCTGTACGAAAGCGCCCTGCGCCAGCTACAAGACGCCGGCCTCACCTATCCCTGCTTTTGCACGCGCGCCGAACTCCACGCCGCGAGCGCGCCGCACGCGAGCGACGGCACGCCCATCTACCGCGGCGCCTGCCGAGGCCTTTCTGCCGAGGAGGTTGCCCGCCACAGCATCCTGCGCGCTCCGGCCACGCGCCTGCGTGTGCCCGACGTCAACGACCTCGCCGGCGACGTGATCGAATTCGTGGACCGCACGTACGGAGCCCAATGCGAGGCACTCGCCACCGAGTGCGGCGACTTTTTGGTGCGCCGCAGCGACGGCGTGTTTGCCTATCAGCTGGCCGTGGTGGTCGACGACGCTGCCATGGGCGTCACCGAGGTCGTGCGCGGATGCGACCTGCTGGGGTCCACGCCGCGCCAGATCTATCTGCAACATCTGCTGGGACTGCCCACACCGCGCTACGCGCACATCCCGCTGCTCATGTCGCCGGACGGCCGCCGCCTTTCCAAGCGCGATCGCGATCTGGACCTGGGCGAGCTCCGCACCCGCTTTGGCACACCCGAGGCACTGTTGGGATGGCTCGCCGGGCAAACAGGCATCGCGCCGGACACCACGCCGCGTACCGCCGAGCAGCTGGTCGAGCACTTTAGCTGGGACGTCATCCGCGCGCATCGGGAGAACATCACTGTAACGGTCGAGTAGCCAGCCACCCCGCCTCTACGCAACATCCCAGGGCTGGAGTTCGTCGCCCAAGCGAACGATGCAGTCGTAGAGCACGGTGTGGCGCTCGGCCGGGTTGGTATCCCGATGAAAATGCCCATAGTACCAGCGCTTGCAGTCCAAGCGGTCTTCCAGCTCATCGAAAAATGCCGTAAGCCGATCAACGGAGGGGCAATTCCAGCCGGGCGCTGGATAAAGCGTGGACGAAAGCATGCGCGTAGAGCAGGTGTGGGTGATCACGTAGTCGACCGTCCAGCCCACGCTGTCGAGCTTTGCCCGCGCCTCCTCAAAGTTGCGCTCGTCCGGAAGCTCCTGCGGCCACCAGCTGGAATACGGAATGCGGTATTCCTTGTCCACGCTCGTGGCGCCGCCCATGGTAAAGATCGTTGAGCCGTCGAGCTCAAAAACCTCGCCACGCGTCAGTCGCCGTATGGGCGAGGCATCCGACAGGCGCTGCGTCAGCCCACCGTGCCACAACTCCATGGGGCGCTCCGCCCAGTGATCGAAACGCTCGTGGTTGCCGTCGACGAACAACACGGTATAGGGACGCGATTCCAGCCAAGCAATATCGGCGCACTCCTCGGCAGAGAAATCCCAGGGAAAGCCAAAGTCGCCGGCGACGATGAGATAGTCGTCACTCGTCAGACTATCCCCAAGCTCCCAGTCGCGCAGCTTTTGCATGTCGAGCCCACCGTGAATGTCGCCCGTCACATAGACCGTCATCGGATCACCACTTCCCTGCAAGTCGCTAGCCCGCATTCTGCACGATTACTAAGCTAACCGTTCCAGCCCTTCCATCCCTTAGGGCTTACCCCTCGTTCTTCCATCCAAACGGGTCAAACACCCAAAAGATCAGATCGAGCACGCCGCCGGTCATCATGGCACCGGCAAGGGCGATGATGACGTGCAGGGAACTGGCACTTCGGAGCACGTCGAATGGCCCCAGAACAGCCAGCAGCGCGACCGCTGCGCCGGCTGCGCACAGCGCAAGGCACGGCCCCGCGTCCTTGACGCACTTCTTTGCGAGATGCTTTGCGTTGTCACTCATCAATATCGAACTCCTTAGAGAGTCGTTGTTTGGGTACATGCCGCCGCGGCAGAGCAGGACGGCTGGGTAAGTGTCACATGTCGTGCGGACATCCATGGGGAAACCGCCTGCTCGACCAACCCTTGACGCCGTTTTGCACCGGCACCCCATCCCCCGCTATTGAGGTCTAATACTTTTCCGCGAAGTGAACGTCTGTTTTTTGGCCCCCTGGAGCATCCGCATTTTTCAACGGCATAAACGCAGGATTCTGGCATCAAAACCGCAGAGAACGGCGCCCTCAAAGTGTCAATGCTTCGGGGGTCCAATTTTGCTCGTTCACTTCTCGGGAAAAGTATTAGACCTCGCCGCCGGCACTAATAATGACCCCCTATCCCTCCCCCACGCGCACCCAAAAACTCATCCAACATTAATCTTGGCTCAAGAATCGCTTAATCTATAACCTGCACTATAGAGTTCGACCGAGGGCGGGGCGGCGGCGCGCAACGCAGGCCGCCGAACGCAACGCTCGCGCCCGGGCAGATCGCCCGGCGTCACGCCCATCGAACGAAAGGACAGGTCATGGACGACCTCGAAAAAGTTGAAACCATCCGCACCAAGTGCAACGTGAGCTACACCGATGCCAAGGCCGCGCTCGACGCCGCCGACGGCAACGTTCTGGACGCCATCATTTGGCTTGAGTCGCAGGGCAAGACCCAGACCACATCGGCGCATGCCGCCACAGAGTCCGCACCAGTCGATGAGCCCTCTGCCGAGATGGTCGCCGCGCAGGCCGCCTACGAAAAGTCGAGCGAAAAGACCGACTTCTCCAAGAAGATGGACGGCGTGTGGGAGTACCTCAAAAAGCTCTTCCGCCTGAGTCTGGACACCAAGTTTATCGCCACGCGCCGCGATGCGATCATCCTCAACATTCCCATCCTGATCCCCATCGTCGCGCTGTTTGCCTGGGGCGCCACGATATGGCTGATGCTGATTGGCCTGTTCTTTGGCATGCGCTACCGCATCGACAGCGACGGTGATGTACCCGGCAGCATCAATAACCTGATGGATCACGCCGCCGACGCCGCAGACGACATCAAGCAAAATCTCAACGACGACAAGTAATCGCAGACGGGGGCACGTATGGCACGAATCCTGATTGTAGAGGACGAGGAGAAAATCGCCCGCTTTGTGACGCTCGAGCTGGAGCACGAGGGTTACCAGGTAGAGCACGCCGCCGACGGCCGCACCGCCGTGGACCTGGCGCTGGAGCGCGACTACGATCTGATTCTGCTCGACGTACTGTTGCCGCAGCTCAACGGTATGGAAGTGCTGCGGCGCATCCGCAAGCACAAGGATGTGCCGGTGATTATGGTCACCGCGCGCGATGCCGTGATGGACAAGGTGGCTGGGCTCGATGCCGGCGCCGACGATTACCTGACCAAGCCGTTTGCGATTGAGGAGCTGTTCGCACGGATCCGCGTGGCGTTGAAGCGCTCGGAGGCCATGCGGGCGGCTTCGGGCGTAGCTGGCGTCGGCGCCGGAGCGGGCATGGCGGGCGTCGCGGGCGAGAAGGCCACCGCGATGCCCCCGGCCAGTGACATGGCCCAGACCCCTGCCTCGCCCTCCCCTGCCACACTCACCGTGGGATCGGTTGCGCTCGACCCCGACCGCCGCGAAGTCACGGTCGGCGGCTCGCCCATCGCGCTCACGGCCCGCGAGTTCGACGTCCTCGCCCTACTTATGGCGCACGCCGGCACCGTGCTCACGCGCGAGCGCATCGCGCACGAGGCGCTGGGCTACGAATACGTGGGCGACACCAACAACGTCGACGTACACATCGCGCACCTGCGTGCCAAGATCGAGGACGCTGGCGGCGCCCGCATCATCCAGACCGTGCGCGGGGTGGGCTATGTCTGCCGCGCGTAACGCCGAGGCCAAGCGCGTCACCTCCATCGCCCGTGCCATCAACTGGAGCTATATGTGGCGCCGCTTGATGAGCTACGTCTGGCTCGATCTGCTGCTGATGGTGATTGCGGCGGCGATCCTCGTCTATGGATACAACCAAACGCTGCCCGACAGCGCGTTTACCGCAGGCTGGATCCCCAGCACCACCGTTCACGGCATGTCGCTGACGCCCGCGCGCGGCTGGGACCTGACAACGCTCACCTATACCGTCGAGCTTGCGCGTACCACCAAGACTTTCCCCCTCGCGCAGGACCTCGTCACGCTATGGCCTCTCTACCTTGTCGTTGTGGGTTGGCAGGTCATCAGCGTGCTCAACATGCTCGGCGGCGCCCGCCGCGTGCGCCGCACCATGGCGCCGCTCAACGATCTGGCCCTGCGCGTGGACGAACTCGGCCGCATGCAGCTCTCCGGCGGCAAGATGGAAACGCTGGAGCAGGCCATCGAGCGCGCAAGCGTCGACTCGCCGAGCGTCACCACCGGCGACGCCGACCTGGCAAGCATCGAGGTCGCACTCAACCGCCTGCTGCGCCAGATGCAAGAGGCCAAGCTGCAGCAGATGCGCTTTGTCAACGATGCGAGCCACGAGCTGCGCACGCCCATCGCGGTGATTCAGGGCTACGTGAACATGCTCGACCGCTGGGGTAAAAACGACCCGGACGTACTGGCAGAGTCCATCGCCTCGCTCAAGGCCGAAAGCGAGCACATGCAGGAGCTCGTGGAGCAGCTGCTGTTTTTGGCGCGCGGCGATGCCGGACGCACGGTCCTGCGGCGCGCGAATACCAACCTGGCCGCACTGGTCAGCGAGGTATGCGAGGAGTCACAGATGATCGATACCGAGCACACGTATCGACTGGCCTTTGACGCTGCGCTTGTCAGCGACCCGCGTTGCGATGCGTCCGTCGACGTGGCGCTTGTAAAGCAGGCTCTGCGCGTGATCGTACAGAATGCCGCCAAGTACTCGGATGCGGGAACGACCGTCACGTTTGGCATAACGCCCGATGCGGGCATGGGCACGATCGACATAAGCGTTGAGGACGAGGGTATCGGCATGAACCAGGAATCCGCAGCTCATGCGTTTGAACGGTTCTACCGCGCCGACAACGCACGCGATGTCGGCGCGCAGGGCTCGGGTCTGGGGCTTGCCATTGCCAAGTGGATCGTCGATGGCCATGGCGGTGTCATCGGTGTGACCTCGGTCGAAGGGGTCGGCAGCCGCTTTACGATTCGCCTGCCGCGGTAGGGATACCCCTCGGCATAAATAAAGGGATAAGGCCATGCGGCCCTATCCCTTTTTGCTAACTAAAGCAGCTTGTGCGCTACTCGCGGCACAGGTGCACGGCGAAGCCGGCGAACTCGCGCTTAAAGTACACGAGCTTGGTGCCGCCATCGGGCAGCAGCACGCGCGACTCCTCGTTGACCTCGAGTCCGCGCTCGGCAAACCACTTCTCTGCCGCATCGATGTCATTGACGGCAAAGCCGATGTGGCCCTTGGCGCCACGACCGTTCTGCTTCATGATCTCGACCAGCGAATCGTTAAAGTACGAAACGGGGGTCTCGATGACGGGCAGGCCCATCATCGTCGAGAACAACTCCGCGATCTCCAGGGCGTCTGCCGGGTCGGTGGCGTTGATGCCCACATGGGCGACGCGCATGCCAAAAAGCTCGACCGGGTTGGCGTTCTGCTCACTCATACAGACAGCGCCTACTGAGCCATGACGTCGAGGACGGCCTTCTCGGCAGCGACGCGGTTCATGCCGGTCATGAAGGGCACGCCACTCACGTACGGGCAGGTGAGGCCCTCGGGGGCAACGGTGGTGGCGATCAGCAGGTCAGCGCCCTCGTCGCAGTAATCCTTGGCCTCGGAGATGGCGCACTGCACGATCTCATACTTGCCGGCATAACCGTTGGCATCGAGCATGGTGGCGACCTTCTGGGCAACGAGCGTGGAAGTAGCAGCGCCAGCACCACAAGCCAAAACGATCTTCTTCATAGGTAATGTCTCCCTTCATGGTTTACTTTAGGTAAGTGTACCGCAGCGAGCGATGGCACTTAGCCTCGATGAGCTTTTATGCCAGTTTGCTTGCGCGCTGCGTATAATACATCTAGTACGTGTTGTCATACCGCTCGCTTTATGAGCGACTAAGGACCCTAATATGCCCGATTCCCGCACACTCTGGACCGCCGTCGTTATCATCTGTATCGCCGTGTCGGTGTTCTTTAGCGTCAAAAAACGCACCACGTTTAAACGCCTGCAGCAGCTCATGGCCGCTAAGCAGTGGGACGAGTTCGATCGCTTGCTCGACGGCAAACTCACCAGCATGCTGTACCCGCGCTACAACCGCGACTACCTGCGCCTGAACTCCTATCTGCTGCGCGAGGACCACAAGCGCGCCAGCGAGATGTTCGACCTGCTGCTGGGACTCAACCTGCCCAAGATGCAGCGCGTCGACCTGGTCATTAAGGCCTTTAACTACTACGTTGGCCAGGAGGACCGCAAAAAGTCCAAGGAGTTGCTGCACGAGATCAAGGGCTTTGAGGGCGGCCAGGCCGAGGCAGTTGCGCACGAGTGCCAGCTGATGTACGACACGATGATCTTGAAGCGCCACAACGACATTCCCGAGCTGGAGCGCATGCTCGAGGATGTCGGCGACGACCCGGTCAAGCGCTGCCGCCTGGAGTACCTGCTGGCCCTGCAGTACCAAAACAAGGGCGACGAAGCCAAGTTCCAGGAGTTCCTGGAGAAGTCGGGCCAACACTCGATGGCCGTCAACGCGTAACGGACGGCTTGTGCTAGACTTCTAGTCTCACGGGGGCGTGGCGGAATTGGCATACGCAGGAGACTTAAAATCTCTCGCCGCAAGGATTGTGGGTTCGAGTCCCACCGCCCCTACCATTTGGCTTTTACGAGCTCGTGTCCCCCGGGGATGCGGGCCCGTTTCTTTTGGACGCCGGTGGGGCTCGAACCCGCGAGGGGGCGAGCGTCAAGCGGACGCGCAGCGTCCGCAGCGAGCCGGCGAGGGCGCCGGCAGGCGGCCGAAGCCGGTGCGGATTTGCGCAGCAAATACGCGGACGTCCCACCGCCCCTACCACGTATTGTTTACGGGCCCGTATCCCTTTGGGATGCGGTCCCGTTTCTTTTAGATGCCGTCAACTGCAGGACAGCTAATTTGGGACGGGGCTTTTTTGACTACTTTTTTCCACTCACCCAATGAGTTTCCTCACACATTTTTCGATGAAAAAACGTGGTTATATCGCACATTTTCCGATGGAAAAACGTGGTTGTCTCGCACATTTTCCGATGGAAACGCCCAAATGGCCTTATACTAGCCGAGAGGGTTGGGAGGCAATATGCAACGACAGCTTATGAGTGAACTTATTGCTTGGAAATCAAGGGCGAATCGCAAACCTCTCTTGCTTAAGGGAGCCCGCCAGACAGGAAAGACTTGGCTTCTTAACGAATTCGCAAGCCAGCAGTATCGAAACGTCATTCGTTTTGACTTTATGCTCGAGCCGAGCACACGCTCGCTGTTCGATGGGGACCTCGACCCCAAGCGCATCATCTCCCAGATAGAGCTCCTACGTGGCCAAACCGTAACGCCGACAGACACGCTCATCATCTTCGACGAGATCCAAGAGGCGCCACGCGGGATCACCTCGCTCAAGTACTTCAACGAGCTTGCGCCCGAATACCATATCGTCGCAGCCGGCTCCTATATGGGCCTCGCGCTCCGACGCGAAAACGAGTCATTTCCCGTCGGCAAAATCGACCAGCTCACCATGCGTCCCATGGGGTTTGCCGAGTTCGTTCGCGCCGTCGACGGCAACCCGCTCGCCGACGCCATCCTTGCCGCAGACATGAACCTTCTAGCAAACGTCACCGAAAAGCTCGTGCACTTGCTCAAGGAATACCTTGTTGTCGGTGGTATGCCCGAAGTTGTCTCCGCTTTCGCCGAGACACGCGACTTCATTGAAGCCCGAAGGCTTCAGCAGCAAATCATCGAGGCTTACGAATCCGATTTTGGCAAACATGCACCCGCCCGCATCGTCGAGCGCATGAGGTTGGTTTGGAAATCCCTTCCCGGCCAGCTTGCCAAGGAGAACAAGAAGTTTGTCTATGGCGCCCTTCGCCCCGGAGCGCGCGCACGCGATTTTGAGGAAAGCCTCCAGTGGCTCACGGACTACGGAATCGTTCATAAGGTGCCACGTGTTTCCGCTCTAAAGACACCGCTCTCGAGCTACGAAGACCTCTCGGGCTTCAAACTGTTCTGCATCGACACCGGCATCCTCGGAGCACTCTCCGGTCTCTCTCCGGCCATCGTTCTTAACGGATCCGCTGTTTTTACCGAGTTCAAAGGTTCGCTGACCGAACAATACGTCGCGCAGGAGCTTTTGCTCCAGGACAAAACTCCCGTGTATTGGTCCTCTACCTCTGGCAATGCCGAAACCGACTTTGCCATCGACCATACGGGAACCGTGCTCCCGCTTGAGGTCAAGGCGGCAGAGAACCTTAAAGCGAAGAGTCTGAAAATAGCCTGCGAAAAATTCAAACTCGAGCGTTGCGTGAGGAGCTCCCTGGCGGCATATAGAGACGAGGGCACGCTCGTCAATATTCCGCTTTGGGAAATTGGGCAAATCGACAAACTGGCATAAAGGCTGCGGAGGCGCTCAACAAGGACTGTCCCCAGGTGCCGACAGAAAAGAAACATCCCTAGGTGCCGGCTGTTGAGTTGCGGTGGAATAGGGACTGTTTGGGGCCCGAAAGGGCGATTTTAGTCCGCATTTCACCGCAACTCAGAGGGAGACGGTTAAAGGGCGCTCAGGCTGGGGGTCCAGGCAATGGTAGGGGTCGCGCCGTCGAGAACCTCGTTGATGGTGGCGGCCATGCCAGCGAGCAAGCTGTTCTCGCTTACGGTGAGCGTCTTGTAGCCGCCGGCTCGCATGAGCTCGCGAATCACCACGGCGCCGGCCAGAATCACGCCCGCGCGCTTGGGCTGCACGCCTGGCAACGCGGCAATGCTCTCCACGTCCAGCGTGGACATGCGCTCGATAGCGGCAGAAATCTGCTCCATCGAAAGCTCACGCAGGTGCACAAAGCTCGAGTCGTACGGCTCCAGCTCGTGGACCAGTGCCACGAGCGTGGTGACGGTACCGCCCACCGCGACCAGGCGCTCTGCACGCTCAAAATTGCTCGGCAGGCCCTCAAAATAGGCGGAGAACTGCTCGCCCGCCCACGCGGCAGCGGCTGAAAGCTCGCCATCCACGGGCGGCAACGCAGAGAAGAAGCGCTCCGTCACGCGGCGGCAGCCAATGTCCAGCGAGCGCGTCCCCTCCAGCGCAAAGACCCCGCGCTCCGGCGCGTACACACCCGTCGCGAGCTCCGTGGATCCGCCGCCCGAATCGGCGACGATGATGCGCTCGCCAGCAAAGTCGTGTGCCACGCCAAAAAACGTCAGGCGCGCCTCGACCTCTCCCGGAATCACCTGCGGTTCGAGCCCCAGCTCACGCAGGCCGTCCAACAGCAGGGCGGCATTGGACGCATCGCGCGCGGCACTCGTGCAGGTGGTGCAGACGCACGCGGCCCCAAAGGTACGGGCTTCGCCCACAAACATGCGGCACGCAGCGAGCACGCGCTCAACGGCCGCCTCGCAAAAGCGCCCCGTCGCGTCCACGCCCTCGCCCAAGTCGGTGATCTCGGTATGCTTGGACGATTCCACGATCGCCCCGGTCTCGACCTGCGCCAACACCAGTCGCGACGACACCGTTCCCAGGTCAATCGCGGCCACCTTATATCGTTTGCAATTTGTCATTGCGGGCTCCCCCATTACAGTCTGAAATAGGCCATCGATAAATTTCGATGGCGAGCATTCGGCGC
>UQZI01000037.1 GCA_900545555.1 uncultured Collinsella sp. | reverse complement strand
GGGAAGCATGATCCACATAGTTGACGATGCCCACTTTAAAGGTCTGGCCTGCGGCGGCCTCGCTGGCAGCGGCAGGAGATGCTACACTGGAAGCAGCGGCACTGGAAGCGGTGCTGTTTGCGGACGAGCCGCAGCCCGTCAGAGCAAGGGCGAGCGCCATGGCACCCGTGGCGGCAAATGCGCCAAGCTTCTTGAGCTTCATAATCAGTCTCCTTCCGGTGACCTCGTTTGATTCAGAGGTCTGCAAAAACTGTTGGCTATTATGCACCCGGAATTACGAATCTGCAATGAGAAAACTGATTGAAACAAACCCATAACGTGAATGGAATACTCTACTTTATGACAGTCATTACTGCTGCAATGACCTTAATAGTCTAATTTCAGCTGCATAACCTGCAAGTTCGTTCGGAGTCTCCAAAATAAACGGCAGTGAACGCAAACGGCCATTCGATACAATATTCTGCATAACCTGCATACCGCCACCAAATTCCTCGCTGCCAAGGTATCCCTTGCCGATGCACTCGTGACGATCTTTATGGGCGCCACAAGGGTTCTTCGAATCGTTGATGTGTACAGCATGCAAGCGATCGATACCCACCACGCGATCGAACTCGTCGAGTACGCCGTCCAGATCATGGATGATGTCGTAGCCGGCATCGTTCACATGGCAGGTGTCCAAACAAACGCCCAGCTTATCGGACAGCTCTGGGCACTTGGCGGCAACGCCCTCGATAATGCACGCCAGCTCTTCAAAGCTACGGCCCACCTCGGTGCCCTTGCCTGCCATGGTCTCGAGCAATACCGTCGTCTGCTGCCCCTCAAACATCACCTGGCACAGTGTGTCGACAATCATCTGAATGCCGGCGTCCGCCCCCTGTCCCACATGCGCACCGGGGTGAAAATTGTAGTAGTTGCCGGGCAGCGCTTCCATGCGCCGCAGGTCCTCTGCCATGGCCTCCAGGGCAAACTCGCGCGCCCGCTCTTTGGCCGAGCAGGGGTTATAGGTATACGGGGCATGCGCCACCAGCGGTCCAAAGTCGTTTTGTGCCATAAGCTCGCGCAGAGCCGCCACGTCATCCATGTCAAAGTCTTTTGCCTTGCCACCGCGCGGGTTGCGCGTAAAGAACGCAAAGGTATTGGCGCCAATGGACAACGCCGTCTCCCCCATCGCCCGATAGCCCTTCGTCGTCGAAAGATGACACCCGATCGTCAGCATCTCCAACTCCCCCTCATCAGTTGCGGTGAAATACGGTCTATTGGTGCCTTATTTTGGCGCAAACAGACCGTATTCCACCGCAAGATATAAAAGGGGCATCAGGGGCAAGGTCCGCCGAGCCCCCTTGAGCACCAGCACCGCAGCCTAGAGCGTCAAGCGAATCGCATCGATTATCTGCGCGCAGCGCTGCGTGGCGGCAAGAGGCATAACGGGGCTTTCAAGCTCTCCCGTCTGGACGAGCTGCGTCGCATGCTGAATTTCGCCGTAGAAATCATCGACATCAAACGGGGCATTAATTTCGAGCATTCGTCCGTCGGAGTACTTCACATGGGCGAGCTCGGGGCGATGGAGGCGCTCGATTTCCACCGAACCCCATTCGCAAGCAATCATTTAGCGGCTTTCATATGCTGCTTTGCCGTCGCACACCATATGAATGGGTATACCGCCGACACTCATATGGATCTCATCGGCCCAATCCACGCGGCCGCCTAATACGTCACGCCAGCGAACTTCACGAGACGAAACATCGCACGCACCCGCAAGCAGATCCTCAAACCACCCGACCGCATAGCAGCCCATGTCATATAGACAGCCACCCTGCAACGGATCGAGCAGATAACTCGAAGGGGACTCACCATAATCGAGTTTTTGCACGCTTTCGATCGAGACGATACAGCCGAGCTCGCCCGACGCAAGCAAACCCTTCACGCGAGTATGCATCGGACAAAACCGATTTTTCATCGCCTCCATAAACGGCACACCGCACTCACGGGAAACAGAGGCGATCGCATGGGCCTCTTCTTCATTCAAAACGGCCGGCTTTTCGCACAGCACGGCCTTTCCCGCGCGCAGTGCCCGACAAGCCCAATGCGCATGCATGCCATGCGGAATAGCCAAGTAGATTGCATCGACATCGGGATCGGCAATCAACGCATCATAAGCCGCATCGCCGCTATCGTCAGCCGTGGCATAACTGTGCGCGGCATCAATCGAAAACGCTCGACAAAATTCCTCGACATGTGCAGGAGTGCGGCCGGCCGCAGCCACCAGCCGTGCCTCGTCGACCTTCTTGAGCGACGATGCAAATCGATGCGAAATGTGCCCAGCGCCCAAAACGCCCCAACGAACCTCACGCAAATCATCACATGAATCCCGATGGCCCACGACAGCCCCCCTTCAGTTGCGACGAAATAGTTCCTGCTATCGCCCTATTCTGCCGCAAACAGGAACTATTCCATCACAAGAGATAAAAGGGTCATGAGGAGCGAGTTTTGCTGAAGACTTTAAGCGCGGCCGTTACGGGGCCAGGCTGGAAACGTCGGCGCGCGTCGTCGAGACGCTCGGGGATATCGATGTGTTGCGGGCAGTGACGCGCACATTTGCCACACTTGACGCAATTGCTCACGAGCTTGGGCTCGCTCGTGCGCACCGCGCTCGCCGTAAAGTATTGCGACAGCCCCGTAAACCAGCTGTGCGCATAGCTCGCGTTGTAAGCGGCAAAGCAGCCGGGAATGTTAATACCCTTGGGACATGGCATGCAGTAGCCGCATCCCGTGCAGGGCACGCGATTCGATTTTTCAAACTCCGCCAGCACGCGTGCGATGGTATCGAGCTGAGCGGCTGTCATCGAATCCGGCAGGGCCCGATCGGCCAGCACCGCGTTCTCGTCCACCTGCGCGGTATCGGTCATGCCCGAAAGCAGCATCGTGACTTGAGGATGGTTCCACACCCACGAAAGGCCCCAAGCAGCCGGCGTCTTCAGGTACGGATCGCGTACGTCATCGAGCACGGCGCGGGCCCGCGGAGGCAGCTTGCCCGCCAGGCGTCCGCCCAAAAGCGGTTCCATCACAAACACCGCGAGCCCGCACTCGGCGGCTGCTATAAGTCCCGCCGTTCCCGCTTGGTAGCGCTCTCCAGCGTAGTTGTACTGAATCTGGCAAAAATCCCAGTCATACGCGTCGAGCATCGTCAGGAAGTCCGCCGCACTGCCGTGATACGAAAAACCTATCTGGCGAATACGCCCCGCAGCCTTTTGGTGCGCAATCCAGTCTTCGATGCCCAACGCTACCACGCGCTCCCACTGGGCGGGCGAAGTGATGTTGTGCATAAGGTAATAGTCGATATGGTCGGTCCGCAGGCGGCGCAGTTGCTCGTCGAAGAACCGGTCGAAATCCTCCGCGCACTTGCACGAAGCGTGCGGCAACTTAGTCGCGAGCAACACGCGGTCGCGCAGACCCAGGCGCTCAAGTGAGGCGCCCACGCACACCTCGTTACCGGGATAGAGATACGCGGTATCCAGATAATTAATCCCCTGCTCCACCGCACGGGAAATGATGGCATCGGCTGTCTTCGCATCGGGGTGTCCCGGCGCACCGGGAAATCTCATGCAGCCCAGACCCAGAGCGGATATTCGGTTACCACTTTTGGGGTCAACGCGATATTGCACGGCCCCTCCTTTCGCCATCAGCGCCCCGGCAAGGCGAAACACAATGGTCACGCGGCCGAAACATCGTGGAATCGCAATCGAGAACGTATCGTAACGCAGCAGAAATCGAGCTGTCACGGCACCGCATTAACATCAGCAAAAAGCCCGATGAAAGGAGCCAAGCGTGACCACACGCGAGGACGTCTACCTCTACCCCGGCGAGCAGTACATCCTCTCGGTCGACCGCTATCAGATCGAAGTCATGGACCATCTGGACGAGCTTCCTGCCACAAGCGCCGTCATCTTCTGCACCTTCCCCAAGGTGCGTGATGGCGTCGGATATCCCGCACGTGTCTTTGCGGTCTGCCCCGCGTCATAAGTTCCCATGCGTTTGTTCTTCTAAATACGGCCATCCGGTGCACGCGACATGGCCCGGCGGCATACAATCCATCAGGCGCCCCATACGCGGGCGCCTTTTTATGGGGAGATGATTCACATGCAGATCAACAAGGTCGCCTTCATCGGCAAGGGCGGCGTGGGCCTGCTCTACGGCAGCATGATCGCCCAAGCGCTCGGCAACGACGCCGTCGAATACGTTATGGACGACGCGCGCTTTGAGCGCCACGCGGGTGATGCGCTCACCGTCAACGGCAAGCCCTGCGCGCTCAAGTCCGTCCGCGCGAGCGAGGCGACGCCCGTCGACCTGGTCATCCTCACGGTCAAGACAACCGGGCTCGATGTGGCGCTCAAAACCCTGGAAAGCGTCGTGGGACCCGACACGCTGATCGCGTCGCTGTGCAACGGCATCACGAGCGAGCAGAAGATTGCCGAGCGCTTTGGCTGGGAGCACACCGTCCTCGGAATATGCCAAGGCATGGACGCCGTGTTTCTCAACGGCGCGCTCACCTTTACCAATGCGGGCGAGATCCGCTTTGGTGCGGCCGCCGGCACCGACCCCGCGACCGTCGCCGCCATCGACGGGCTCTACACGCGCTGCGGCATCGCACACACCGTCGAGGCAGACATCGCGCACCGCATGTGGGCCAAGCTTATGCTCAACGACGGCATCAACCAGACCTGCATGGCCTACGGCGGTACGTACGGAAGCGCCACGGAACAGGGCTCCGAGCAGCGTCGTTGCTTTGTCTCCGCCATGCGCGAGACGCTTGCAGTCGCCAACGCCGAGGGTATCGAGCTCACCGAGGCAGACCTAACGCAAATGGTGCATCTCATCGAGGGGCTCGACCCCGCCGGCATGCCCTCGATGGCGCAGGACCGCGTCGCGCAGCGCAAAACAGAGGTCGAGGAGTTCGCGGGCACCGTCCGCCGCCTCGCGGCCAAGCACGATATCCAGGCGCCGCAGAACGAATGGCTCTATCAGCGCATCCGTGATATCGAGGCAAGCTGGTAACGCCGCCGCACCGCATTCAACAGTCTCAATATCAAAAACCGCCGCAAAGGGCACTCCCCTTGTGGCGGTTTTCATATTCAGCCATGGCCAACAGTCACTTTCGCAACAGTTAGAGATGCGACTCCGGAACCTCGTCCTCATCGTCGCGACAAAGGACAACACCGGCGCTTCCCAGCAGTGTGGCCGCGATCAACGCGCCGATCACGATAGGAGCAGCCCCGCATGTCCCCTGCATGCCCGCGACGAGCGCGGCCGTGGGACCAAGGCAGCCAAGTATCAACGCGACGGCGGCAATGGCAATATCTCGAGCATTCACAAGATCACTTCCTCCAAGAGAAAGACCCTATTTCTCATGAACTAGTGTGCCCCGCATCCATACGCCCAGCGTACCGCCACGGTAAGGGCTCTGTTAACTCAAGCGCACATAAAGAAAGGGCGGCTTTACGTTGCCTAAAAGCTCAGTAAAGACGCCCGCCCATCATGTGCGTATTTTGCTTATGGCAGATTACCAACCGGTGTAGTAGTCGGTGGTTCCGGCGGCGCAGCCGGAGTCATAGACCTTGCAATCACCCTTGGAGCCCGTAAAGGTCGAGCCCTGGGCCATATCGCCCGCAGCAACAACGTAATAGCCGTCGGAATCGCGCCAGAAGCCCTCAGAATCCTGAGTCCATTCGCCCGTGCGGTGGTGATACAACACGTTGCTGCTGTAATAAGTCTCGCGGCGGCCGTTATAGTTATTGACGCCGCTCGAGCGCGTCAGACCCGAGCCGTTCGCGTAATACGCAGCAGACGTGTAAGACGAGCCGGAGCCGGCGTTGTAATACGAAGCCTGGGCGGCCTCGGCAGCCTCCGCCTCGGCGGCAGCGGCCTCGAGCGCTTCGCGCTTGGCATTCTCAAGCGCAGTGCGCAGCTCATCGAGCTCGGTCGACTTCGCGTCGACCTCCCCCATCGTCAACAGACTACCCGCACCGTCGATACAACCCTGCAGCACAGCGCGCTCGTCATCGGTAGCATAGTCGCCATACATATTCATAATGATCTGAGCGCGCATCTCAAGGGAATCGCGCTTGGCCTCCATCGAGGCGTTCCACTCCTGCATGGAACCATAACCATCGCCGCGGTAGTCGACGGGCTGCACCAGCGTCGCCTCGGACGGCGTAGATCCAACCGTATCGGACAGTGTTGCCGCGTGGGCATCAGTTGCGCCGGCGCCCGCCAAAAGTGCCACGGTCAGAGCGGCGGAAAGGGCAGCGGCTTTCGGTTTTCGTGAATCGATCCTCATGTAGCTGGAAACCTCCGTAGTGCGTTTTTGCTGCGTTTGAGCTGCGTGTGATTCGATCGCGCTGCATAGTACCTCGAGCAAATCGCGACCTGCGGTTTTACTCAAAAGGCGCACGTCAATTGCGTAAAACTCACATCCTCTCAACAGGAGTTTTCCACAACTCGAATGCATAAAGCATGCCAAAAACCCTGTAATAGCGCCCTTCCTATGCAGAAAAGACGCCTGCGCAACCATTGCTTGCGCAGGCGCCTTGAGCAGGCATTTATGCAGTTATACCTATCGAGTCGCAAGGGGTCCTTGCACAAGTCGCCTTACTCGTCCAGCGCAGCGAAGGCCTGCTTCAGATCCCAAATGATGTCCTCGGCGTTCTCGGTACCGATGGAAAGACGGATCGTGGAGGGCGTGATGTTCTGCTCGGCGAGCTCCTCGGCAGAGAGCTGGGAGTGCGTGGTGGTAGCCGGGTGCACGACGAGCGACTTGACGTCGGCCACGTTGGCGAGCAGCGAGAACACCTGCAGATGATCGATGAACTTCCAAGCTGCCTCCTGGCCACCCTTAATCTCAAAGGTGAAGATCGAAGCGCCGCCGTTGGGGAAGTACTTCTGATAGAGCTCGTGATCGGGGTGCTCAGGCAGGCTCGGGTGGTTCACCTTGGCGACATGGCTGTCACCAGCCAGGAACTCAACGACCTTCTTGGTGTTCTCGACATGGCGGTCGACGCGCAGCGACAGGGTCTCGGTGCCCTGGAGCAGGACCCAGGCGTTGAACGGGCTGATGCAGGCACCCTCGTCACGCAGCAGGATGGCGCGGACATAGGTTGCGAAGGCGGCGGGACCGGCAGCCTCGGCAAACGAAACACCATGGTAGGAGGGGTTGGGCTCAGCGATCTGGGCGTACTTTCCGCTCGCCTTCCAATCGAAGTTACCGCCGTCGACGATCACACCGCCCAGCGAGGTGCCGTGGCCGCCGATGAACTTGGTTGCGGAGTGGACAACGATGTTGGCGCCATGCTCCAGCGGACGGAACAGATACGGGGTGCCGAAAGTGTTGTCGACGACAACCGGCAGACCGTGCTTCTTGGCGATCTCGGAGATGGCGTCGATGTTGGGGATGTCAGAGTTGGGGTTGCCGAGCGTCTCGAGATAGATGACCGTGGTGTTGTCCTTGATGGCACCCTCAACCTCTTCCAGGTTATGAGCATCGACAAACGTGGTCCCGACGCCAAACTGGGAGAGCGTATGCTCGAGCAGGTTGTAGGAACCGCCGTAGATGGTCTTCTGAGCCACCACGTGGTCACCGGCCTGGGCAAGAGCCTGCAGGGTATAGGTGATGGCAGCGGCACCGGAGGCGACGGCAAGACCGGCCACGCCACCCTCGAGCGCGGCGATACGGTCCTCAAAGACGCCCTGGGTGGAGTTGGTCAGACGGCCGTAGATGTTACCGGCGTCGGCAAGACCAAAGCGATCGGCGGCGTGCTGGGAGTTGCGGAACACATAGCTCGTGGTCTGGTAGATAGGCACGGCGCGGGAGTCGGATGCGGGGTCGGCGCTCTCCTGGCCAACATGAAGCTGCAGGGTATCGAAACCAAAGGTGTGCTCGGGGTTGTTGATGAACTGGCTCATGATGATCTCCTTGATCGAACGAAAGTAAATAAATAAGAGAGAAGTAAGTCGCTGTCTCCTGATCACGCCGACGGGCGCAAACAGGAGCCCGGCATTCGTCTTGGTAAGCAGTTCATATGCGGTCCTCCTTTTGACATCCCGGTTCCGTGGGCGGCTTAATTACCTACCGCCTTTGTGTGTTTTGAATAGTACGAGCATTGTTTCGCTCGGTCAATCACTTAAAAGCGCTAACCTGTTATCGGTTTTTTAGATAGCTATCGAAAGGACGGGCACCGATGACCCTCCAGCAGCTTCGTTTTCTTATCGCCGTGGCAGAGTCCGGCTCAATCAACGCCGCAGCTCAGCGCCTCTATACCGCTCAGTCCAACATCTCAAACGCCGTCAAAAGCCTAGAACAAGAGCTCCATCTGGAGATCTTTACGCGCTCCAGCCGCGGCGTCACGCTCACCAACGACGGCACCGAGCTTTTGGGCTATGCGCGCCAGGTCGTAGAGCAGGCCGACATGCTCGAGGCACGCTACGAGGACGGTGGCACCCCGCAAGCCCGCCTCGCCATTTCCGCCCAGCACTACGCCTTTTCGGTCGAGGCCTTTGTCAATGTAGTCGAGCGCTGCCGCGACAGCAAGTTCGAGTTCATCATGCGCGAGACCACCACATCGCAGATCATCGATGACGTCCGTGCGTTTCGCAGCGATATCGGCATTCTGTATCTGGATGACTTTAACGCCCGCGTTCTGCAGAAGGCCTTCGCCGATGCCCGCGCAAGCTTCCATCCCCTCTTCGACGCGACGGTCCACGTCTTCGTTAGCGAGCGCCACCCGCTCGCACGCCGCCCGCAGCTGTCCCTTGCCGACCTCACGCCCTATACGCGCTACAGCTTTGAGCAGGGAACCTCAAACTCCTTCTATTACGCCGAGGAACCTTTTAGCTATATCCCTTGCGACCGCAACATACGAATCTCGGACCGCGGAACACTTACTAACTTACTTATCACGTCGAACGGTTACACCCTGTCGACCGGTGTCCTCTCCAATGAAATGCAATGGGGCATGGCATCGATCCCGCTAGCAGACGCCCCAACGATGCACGTTGGCTACATCATGCACGACGAGCGCAAGCCCTCTCTCCTCTTGCAGCAATACCTCGACGAGCTCAACCGCATCATCCATGCCAACTAACAGTCGGAAGACGGGGTAGAAATCGTAGATTGCTGGCCCCCGGCGGGCATGGCGCTACAATGGTCACTCACATGAAATGCACTCAACGAAAGGAAGCCCGTGAAGGTCATCATCTATACCGACGGCTCGGCCCGATCAAATCCGGGACGCGGCGGCTACGGCGCCGTGCTCAAATACACCAACCCCGCCGGCAAGACCTTCACCTCCGAGCTTTCGCGCGGCTATGCCAAGACCACCAACAACCGCATGGAACTCATGGCGGTCATCGTGGCGCTCGAGGCGCTCAACCGCCCTTGCGAGGTCGAAGTCCATTCCGATTCGCAGTATGTCGTCAACGCCTTTAACAAGCACTGGATCGACGGCTGGAAAAAGCGCGGATGGAAAACCGCCAACAAGCAACCCGTCAAGAACCGCGACCTGTGGGAGCGCCTACTCACCGCCAAAAGCAAGCACAAGGTTGAGTTCATCTGGGTTAAGGGTCACGCCGGTCACGAGCTCAACGAGCGCTGCGATGAGCTCGCCACCACGGCGGCCGACGGCAGCAACCTCGATATCGACACCGGCTTTAACGAGAGCGACCTGTAATAGCGTTTTCGCGCAGCTTTATATCCCCACGCGCTACACTCATCCTGTAGACCAAACAACGCAAGGGGGACGTATGCTGCGCATCGCGACCATCGGCACATCCATGATCACCGACGACTTTATCCAAGTCATCAACGCCAACGACCAAGCCGCGTTTGTGGGCACGCTTTCACGCGATGCCAATCGCGGTGCCGCCTTTACCGCCGAGCGCGGTGGCGAGCGTAACTTTACTTCACTCGATGAGCTCGCGGCAGCCGCCGACGTCGACGCCGTCTATATCGGCAGCCCTAACGCGCTTCACTACGAGCAGGCCCTTGTCTGCATCGCCGGTGGCAAGCACGTCATCGTCGAGAAGCCCTTCTGCGCCACCGAAGCGCAGGCGCTGAAAGTCTTCCGCGCTGCCGAGGCAGCAGGTGTCGTGGCCCTCGAGGCCATGCGTCCCCTCCACGATCCCGCCTTCCACGCCATCGAGGACGCTCTGAGCGAGATCGCCCCCATCCGCCGCGCCTCATTGCGCTTTGGCAAATATTCCTCGCGCTACAACGAGATTCTCGCGGGACGCGCCACCAATATCTTCGACTGCAATATGGCATCGGGTTCCCTCATGGACATTGGCGTCTACACCGTCGAGCCCATGGTCGAGATTTTCGGCATGCCCTCTGGCCTTACGAGCATGACTACTCTGCTCGACCCCGCCACGCGACAGCTCACGCATGGCCCCATCGACGGCTGCGGTTCCATCCTCGCCAGCTACGGCGGTGGCCGTATCTCCGTCGAGCTCGCGCACTCCAAAATAACAAATGACCTGCTGCCCTCGCAGATCGAAGGCGAGCGTGGCACTATCCAGATCGACCATCTGTCCACGCCCCGCAACGTCCGCATCGACTATCGCGGCGACGTCGTACGCGGCTCGGCGACCGAGGCACCGCGCGAACAGGGCGACAACGGCCGTGCGCTCGACCTGCCCAAATCGAGTAACACTATGGAATACGAACTGACAGACTTTATCACCGCCATCGGCGGCATCGATAACGTTAAGGAAGAGATTTGGGAGACCCCGGCGGGACGCCACGAGCTTGGCCACTACCGCGATGTCACGCTCGTCTCACTGCGCATCATGGATGCCGTGCGCCAGCAGGCCGGCATTACCTTCCCGTCCGACGCAGGCAAGCAGGCCTAGCGATGGGCTTCTTCGATACGTTCTTCTCCAGCGTCACCGGCGGCAGTCGAGAGCCTCAAAAACCATCAAACATCGAGCTCGAGTTGCGCCGCAGGCTTACTGTGCTCGCAAGCGACGAGGCCACTCAAGACACTCCCCTGCGCTATTTCCTGCGCTGGGCGGGACAAGTCCAAGGCGTTGGTTTTCGCTTTACCAACACCAACCTTGCGCAGGCACGCACGCTCACCGGCTGGGTGCGCAACATGGAAGACGGCTCGGTCGAGATGGAGATACAGGGAGCTCCGGCAAACGTCCTATCTCATCTCGAGGCGCTTCATGCTTCCTACGAGCGCATGGGAACGCGTTTTCGCCTCGTAGAAGCCCAGACCCAAGCCCCACTTGCCAATGAAGACAGTTTCATTCCTCGTTATTAGTATTGTGTGCTAAATACGGTATCATTTACCTACGACCGTTGATAGAAAAGAGGCGAGGCGCATGGCGGTGCAAAGAAGGAATACCAAGCAGCGAAAGCTGGTTCTTGACGCTGTGCGCCAAAGCTATAACCATCCCACCGCCGACGAAATCTACAACGCCGTACGCGCACAGGATGACAAGATCAGCCGCGGCACGGTCTACCGCAACCTCAATCTCCTGGCCGATGCCGGGGAGATTCTCTCTATTAAGACGCCGGGCGGCAGCCGCTTCGATCGCACGATCGAGCCGCATGCGCATATCATCTGCACCTCATGCAGCCGCGTCATCGACGTACCGCTCACCTTCGATGCCCAGCTCGACGCCAAGGCGTCCGAGCAAATCGGCTGGCACGTCACGTCGCACTACACCATCTTCGAGGGTCTCTGCCCCGACTGCCGGTAGATGTTTGGGACATGCCTACTCAGCAAGTAGACAACGCAGCTCTTCTTCGACCGTGCGCACGTAGCGGACACGGTCATTGACACCGCGCATGCTGGGATTGCAGCTCTCCATCAGATAGGGATGGCCCACCACGTTGAGCATGTCGCGATCGTTTTCGTTATCGCCAAACGCCATCATTTCGTTAGGTGAGATCCCCAGCGCACAACCATAATCGGCAAGCGCGGACCCCTTGCCCGAATCAAAGCCGATAAAGTCGGTCCATTCGGTTCCCGACGTCATCACATCGACCCGGTCGCTAAAGCGACGCACAAAATACTCCAGCGCCGCCGGCTGCTCCGCCTCGGGCGTCTGGAAGGCAATCTTAATGACATCCTCGTCAATGTCTTCGGGACGGTCGACTACCGCCACATCACAATGAACCTCATAACGCAGGTGGTCAACAAACGCATCGTTGCTGCTCATGGTGTAGAGGTGTCCCTCGCACGAAAGGGTCACGTCGGCATGGGGGTACGCAACCACGGCATTCGCGATATCCATGGCCAGGCCACGCTCCATAGAACGCTTGACCACGGCACGCCCCTCGCTCATGACCAGGGCTCCGTTTTCGCATACATAGGCGAGTTCATCGGCCACCGGGGCAAACAGGTAGCGCAGGCTCGCATATTGACGGCCACTCGCCGGCATAAACACGATACCGCGACGATGCAGCTCATCGATAAGCTCAAAGGCCTCGGAACGCGGCTCGCGCTCCCCCGGATGCAGCAACGTGCCGTCCAAATCGCATGCAATCAGCTTGATTCCCTCAAGACCCATATGCTTTCCCCCACAGCATCTCATCAACAGAAAGACGGACTTTGAATAGTTGCCTCTCAAAGTCCGCCTTACTTATACGCACGTTAACCGCGCGCCTTCTTTACGATCGTAAAGTCTGGAGCCATACTCACAACGGCATCCGCCGCACTCGACGCAAAGCGCCGGTCCGCATCGAGTTCATGGGTAACCACCGAGAGCCGAACGCCCTCGACACCCCGGAGCATGCGGCCCAAAACAGGCTGCACCGGCGTATACATGCGCACGGTATGCTCGTCCGAGTCGCCCCGGAAGAGCGGCGCATGCATGTTGCCGATCTCCCAGCACGCATGCGCGAGCGCAATCGGATCCATACGGTCGACTTCGACCAAATAAACCTCGGCGCTGCGCAGGCGCACGACAACCGCCACGGGCACCATGCCCGAACGGTCGATGGCGAGCACGTCGCCATCGGCAAGACGACCGCCGTCGGCAGCATCCAGCCGAGCATCGATCGTGCGCCCCAGCTCCGTCACGCCCACAAACGCGCATACATCGGCCTGGCCCCAATCGAGCAGTAGCTCGTCAACTTCAAAGACGCCGCCCAACTTCCGGCGAAGCAGGAGTTCATAGGACGGATCGTTGAGATTTCCGAGGCACGCTGTCGAAACCAGATTTGCAGGCATAGCCTAGTCCTCGACCTCGACGAGCTCGATATCAAAGTTGAGGTCCTTGCCGGCCAGCTCGTGGTTGGCGTCGAGCGTCACGGCCTCGGGCGTTACGTCGATGACCACGGCAGGGACGGGCATGCCGCTCGGCGTGGACAGGAAGAGCTTCATGCCCTTCTCGATCTGCTCGATATTGGGAACCTGCTCGGCCGGGAAGGTCAGGACCATCTCGGGGTTGTGCTCGCCGTAGGCATCGGCAGCCGGGATGTGCACAGTCTTCTTCTCGCCCACCTGCATGTCGACCACGGCGGCGTCGAAGCCCTTGATCATCTGACCGGCGCCGCAGGTGAACTCCAGCGGCTCGCCGCGATCGTAGGAGCTATCGAACTGCGTGCCGTCGTCGAGCGTGCCGCGATAATGGGCCTTGACCTTCTTGCCCTGGTTGGACATGGTAACCTCCGTGATAAGGGCGGCGCACAACGCGGGCCGCCATGAACATATGGCGCTAACTATACCCTAGTCATACAATTCAAGGACAGTTTGCAAAGAAACGCTGCAACCGGAGGAACCATGGCATATCCCGTATTTGACCTACACTGCGACACCGCCGACCGCATCGGCTGGGCCACGCTCGATCTCGACCTGCGCTTTACCGCCGGCACCGACGGTTATTTCCCCGGCGACGAAACGCATCCGCAAGATTTCGACCTCATCGAGGGCAACGCCTGCGCCATCTCGCTCGCAAAGATCGGCAACACGCCGTGGGCACAGTGCTTCGCCACGTTTGTCCCCGACGAGATTCCCACCGCCCACGCCGCGCGCTTCCAGGCGCAGATCATGGCGCACATGAGCGGCCAGGCAATGCTCAACCACGACCGCATGGTCAACGTACGCAGCGCGGCAGACATTCGCCCTGCGCTCAAAGACGGCAAGGTCGCCTGCATCCATACCATCGAAAACGCCACGTTCTTTGCCGAGGACCCCGCGCTGATCGAGGTACTCAAGAGCCTGGGCGTACTCATGTCATCACTCAGCTGGAACGCGCAGGGGCCGCTCGCGAGCGGCCACGACACCCACACCGGCCTCACCGCCGCCGGCATCGAGGCCCTTACGCAGATGGAGCACGCCGGCATGGTGCTCGACGTCTCCCACCTCAACGATGAGTGCTTTGACGAGGTCGCCGCCCGCGCCACGCGTCCCTTCGTCGCCAGCCACTCCAACTCCCGTGCGGTTTGCGGCGCCAAACGCAACCTTACCGACGACCAGTTCCGCACCATTCGCGACATGGGTGGCATCGTCGGCCTCAACTACTGCAGCGAGTTCCTTTCCAACGACGCAACCGACAAGACCGCCGCAGACGTCACCTTCGACCAGCTGGCGGCGCATATCGAGCACTGGCTCGACCTGGGCGGCGAGGACGTCATCGCGCTCGGCGGCGACTGGGACGGCGCCACGGTGCCCGCTTTCCTCTCCGATGCCAGCAAGATGCCCGAGTTCCAGAACATGCTTTCCAAGCATTTTGGCAAGACCGTGATGCAAAAGCTCTGCAGCGACAACGCGCTTGCCTTCTTCGAGCGTTATTAATTTCACATCCCTTGAGTGGGCCGGCATGCCGAACGGTCGACATGCCGGCCCGTCCCCGATCTGAAGGACCGCTTTTGACGCAGCAGTTTACTATTTCCGCATCCCGACCGGATGGGACGACCATCCCCGTCGTCGTTACCAAAAAGCGCGTCAAGAACTTCAACCTACGCGTCACATCGAGCGGCGAGGTCCACGCCAGCGCACCGATCGGCGCCAGCCGCGAGCGTATCGAAGCGTTTGTGAAGCGCAACAGCGCCTGGATTATCAGCCGACTTGCCCAGCGCGAGCAACGTCAGGCGGCGGCACGAGAGCCGCTCAGCCCCTCGTCCATCATTGCACTTTGGGGCAAGCCCATCACGGTACAGGATGCACTCGATCACAACTTTGCATCACCCGCACCGCGACCCAAACAGGCCACCTTCGCAAGTTTTATGGGTACCGATGAATCGGACGAAGGCCCGCAGGCCAAGCGGCACGCAATCCTCGACGGCCTAACGTCCGACGAGCTCCAAGCCCACATCGACCAGCTCTACGCGTCCGAGGTCACCGCAGCGCTACGCGACATCGTGCACGCGTACGAAATCGCAATGGGCGTCACCGTGGCCCGCGTCTCCGTGCGCAGCATGAAAACGCGTTGGGGCTCCTGCACACCCAAAACCGGCGCCATTCGCATCGCGCGCGAGCTCGCCGCCTACCCTGTCGAATGCCTCGACATGGTTGTCGCCCACGAGCTCGTCCATCTGCTCGAGCCGAGCCACAATCAGCGCTTTCACGCCCTGCTCGACACGTACTGTCCCAACAATAGAACACTGTCTCAGCGGCTCAAGCAGCCACCCCTCAACAAGCTCTAGCGTCGACTAGCGCACGCGCTCGATCTCGACGCCGCAGCTTGCCAGGGGCAGGCCAACAGGAGCCCACGGCTTATCGAGCTTTATGCGCACACCAAGCAGCGAGGGATAACGGCGCAGCAGCATCTGGGCTGTCCCCTCGGCTGCCGCCTCGATGAGCTTAAACGTATGCTCGCGCAGATAGCCATCGACATCGTGGCACACCGAGCCGTAGTCAATCGAGGCGTCCAGGTTATCGTGCTCCCCCGCCGCGCGCAGGTCGGCATAGAGCACCAGAGAAACGATGAACTTCTGACCCAGCGCGTTCTCCTCGGGATACACGCCATGGTTGGCAAAAACCTCAAGGCCGTCAATGACAATGCGATCGGCATGGCGCAGATCGTCATAGCTCACGTGAGGCACCGCCGTTGCGGTGGCTATTTCGTCCCTTCCACGGCGGGCGAGCTCAGCACCTTCAGTCTTGGTTGCATTCTCGGGCAGTTTCTTGTTACTCAACGCGATCGTCTCCTTCGTTTAGAACCCCGACCGCGCAAACTAACTACACGCGAATCGACAGGTTCTTTTTATCATCGCTCCAGTTGCAAGCGTTGCGCGCGGGGCATGCAAAGCAGGCACGCGACGCTTTGTCGGCTGCATAGAGCAGACGCTCAAGCGGTTGGCTGTTCACGCGCAGCTTTCGATGGCCCAGAATGGCCGTCTTAATGGCTGCGGCATCGGCCGGCTCAAACGCCACGTCATCGGGCATGCCGCCGAGAATCGCATCAGCGACGCGTTCGCTTGCAACATCATGGGATATACCCGATTCATACTGTTCATCTTTGCCGATATCGTGAAGAAGTGCCGTGGCGTAGATGACCTCGCGGTCAAATTCGAGCTGCTCCTCGAGATTCTTGATCCACATAATGCGAGCGACATCGAGCAGATGGTCAATACCGTGGCGGCAGAAGATGCGCTCCGATTCCAACTGTACGATGTTGCCCAGGTGCCGCCGGAACAGCCCGTTGGCACAAATGTAATCAATGCGAGGCATGACGCCAAAAGGCGCCAGGCCCGAAGCCATAAAGCCGCGACGCGACGTCCCCTCATCGGTCTTCGATGTAAAGTCGTTGACGACCCTCATGGTTAGCGGCCCAGCATCCTAAAGAAACGCTCCTCGAGCGCGGGATCGGTCTCAAAGACGCCGCGGCGAGCAAGCGTCACGGTCTTGGTGCCGGGCTTTTGCACGCCACGCATCGTCATGCACATATGCTCGGCCTCCATCAACACAATCGCTCCCTGGGGAGCGAGATAATCCATGAGGGCATCGGCAACCTGTGCGCACAGTTGCTCCTGCAGCTGAAGACGGCGGGCATAAACCTCAACCGTGCGGGCGAGCTTGGAAAGCCCAGCCACCCGACCGTTAGGGATATAACCAATGGCGGCCTTGCCATAAAACGGCAGCAGATGATGTTCGCACAGCGAGTAGAACGTGATGTCGCGCTCGATAACCAAATCGTTCGAAGCGACGGCAAAGGTTTTGGACAGGTGCTCCTCAGCACTCTGGTCCATGCCGCCGGCGATCTCACCATACATACGGGCAACGCGCGCCGGGGTCTCCAGCAGGCCCTCACGAGTTGGGTCCTCGCCTATGCCCTCAAGCAACAGCTTAATGGCGGCCTCGACTTTTTCCTGATCGACCATCTGGGCCTCACTTTTCCGATTTCACGTTCGCGCTATGGTACCACGCCCTCCGGCATCGACCACAAGCTACATAGTATGGGTCGAATAGACTGGATCGTCCCGCCAAAGCTCCACAGCATCGCAAAGCGCAACGCCCTCACGCACAGCGCGGTCGCGCGTAGCGTTCATATCGATCACACGCTGGTTACTCGAGCCCCTAAAGCGCAACGAGATATCATAAAGATCCTGAACAAACGGGCCATCCACCAACATGTCGAGGCAGGCAAGGATACGGTCCGTCACCTCAGTATGGTGACGACCACCCGGCATAAGCTCCTCGAGCACGTCGCCGGTAAAACACCAAATGGTCTTTCCTGACCCCGCAGGATAAGCGGCACGAACACGCTCGACAAACTCAACGAGCCCCGCCTGGTTCTCGGGCTCCATGGGCTCTCCGCCCAGAATCGTCAGGCCGTCAATAAAGGGATGATCGAGGCTCTCGATAATCTTGTCCTCGACGGCACGATCAAAGGGCTCGCCCGCAGCAAAGTCCCACGCAACAGAGTTAAAGCAATTCTTGCACCCACGACGGCACCCGCTCACAAACAGAGAAGTACGAACACCTTCCCCATCGGCAATGTCGAAATACTTAATGTTCGCGTAGTTCATAAGTAACCTTCCTGGGGGTCTGGAGCATATCATCCCGTCCTCAAACATTCTCGGCCTGCGGCCTGCGAAACTGCGGGCGGGACGATATACTCCAGACCCCTCGCGAGCGACACTCAATGAACGAAGCGAACATCGAGCATAGGGTTCGAGGTCCAATAAAAACTCTGTTGCAGCTCAACCGTCGTTCCAAGCAAACCGTTGTTGCAGGTCGACTCATTTCCGCTAAGAACTTCGAGGAGTGAGCAGACCACATGCTGCATCTCAGCTACATCAACTTGGCCGCCCCGTAGCGAGGCCCCGGACCTTTGCTCGATATGAGTTCCGCACGAACAGGAGGCGCCAGTGGCGCCTCCGTCGTGAGCCAGGACTGTCCGAAATAGCGAGTAAAGGTCCGGGGCCTCGCTACGGGGCGGCCTGGGATGACTATTAGAGATGCAGAACGCGGTCGCGGATCTCCTCGGTTCGGCCCTGGTTCCAGAACTGGGTACCGATGTAGCCGCAGGTGCGGCGGGCAACGTTCAGCTTGCTCTGGTCGCGGTTATGGCAGTGCGGGCACTCCCACACCAGCTTGCCGTCGTCCTCCACGATCTTGATCTCGCC
>UQZI01000036.1 GCA_900545555.1 uncultured Collinsella sp. | reverse complement strand
GTCGGCTTGACGCTGCGCGAGCCCCAGACGGGCGATCTGCCTTTCAATCGTCGGGCATGGGCAAAAGCCCTATGCCCTCCTCTTTCAAGGCACCTCGCCACGCCTGGGACTCGCTCGCTGTCCAACCGCTCTCTGCGCCGTTCTCCTGCTTGTTGCGTTTCTTACTTCTTCCCAAATTTGATCTTAATGGCGCGCTTGAGCGCGTACTTGCCCAGGCTTGGGAGCTTTTGCTCGTATTTAACCATCGTGGAGCACTCGGGGCGATCGCGATCCAGATGGATGGCATCGAACGCGCACTTGGTGGTGCACAGGCCGCAGCCGATACACTTGTTGGGGTCGACGATCGAGGCGCCGCAGCCCAGGCAACGGGCGGTCTCGGCGCGCACCTGCTCTTCGGTAAAGGTCTCGACGTACTCGCTAAACGGCGCGGCCTTCTCGCGCTCGCGGTCCACATGGGCAACCTCGCGGCTCGCGTTGTCGTAGCTCTCGATCACGACATCGTCGCGGTCAAGCGCGGTGTAGCGGCGCTGGTTGCGGCCGATGGTGAGCGTGGACTCCGGCTGCACAAAGCGATGGATGGACACGGCGGCCTCGTGGCCGGCGGCGATGGCATCGATGGCAAAACTCGGACCGGTGTAGACGTCGCCGCCCACAAAGATGTCTGGCTCGGCGGTCTGGTAGGTCTGAGGATCGGCAAGGGCACCCTGACCGCGGCCAAGCTCCACCTTGGAGCCAGCCAGCAGGTCGCCCCACACAATGGACTGGCCAATCGACATGACGACACGGTCGGCATCGACACGACGCAGATCGTTCTCATCGTACTCGGGCGCAAAACGGCCCTCGTCGTCAAAGACACGCGTGCAGCGCTTGAAGGTGATGCCGCGCACATGACCGGCCTCGTCCAGGTGAACCTCCTTGGGGCCCCAACCGTAGCTGATGTGCGCGCCGTCCTCGATGGCCTCGCGACGCTCTTCCTCGCTGGCAGGCATCTGGGCCTCACTCTCCAGGCAGAACATCTCAACGTGCTCGGAACCCAGACGGCAGGCGTTGCGGGCAACGTCGATGGCCACGTTGCCGCCGCCCACCACGATGGTGCGGCCGGACAGGGTATCGATCTTGCCGCTGTTAACCTCGCGAAGGAAGTCTACGGCCACGGTCACGTCCTCGGCATCCTCGCCCGGAATGCCGACAAGGCGGCCTCCTTGGCAGCCAATAGCCACGTAGAAGGCCTTAAAGCCCTGCGCGCGCAGCTCGTCGAGCGTCACATCGCGACCGACCTCCACGCCATAGCGGAACTCGGCACCCATCAGGCGAATAACCTCAACCTCGGCCTCGATAACGTCCTTCTGCAGCTTAAAGCTCGGAATGCCATAGGTGAGCATGCCGCCCGGGCGCTCGTTTTTCTCGAACACGACGGGCTTGTAGCCCTTCTCGGCCAGATAGAAGGCGCAGGACAGACCGGCCGGACCGGCGCCGATGATGGCGATCTTCTGGTCGAAGCCGCCGGCACGCGTCGGGGTCACCACAGGTGGGACATAGCGAGTCGCGGCATCCAGATCGCGCTGGGCGATAAACTTCTTGACCTCGTCGATGGCCACGGCCTCGTCCACGCGACCGCGGGTGCAGGCATCCTCACAGCGGCGGTTGCACACACGGCCGCAGATAGCGGGCAACGGGTTCTCGCGCTTGATGAGCGCCAACGCCTCGTCATAGCGGCCCTGCGCCGCGAGCTTCAAATAGCCCTGAACGGCAACGTGCGCGGGGCAGGCCGTCTTGCAGGGAGCGGTGCCGGACTCATGCGTCTCGATGCGGTTATCGTTGCGGTAGTTGGGCGACCACTTGGTGTGGTCCCACTTGGTGGCATCGGGCAGCTCCTGGCGCGGATACTCGGGCACCTGTCCGCCAGCCTTTTTGCTACAGAGCTTCTGGCCCAGTTTGGCGGCGCCGGCCGGACACACCTCAACGCAGCGACCGCAGGCCACGCACTTGTCCTTCTCGACCTTGGCGACGTAGGCCGAGCGCGACAGGTTGGGCGTGTTGAACAGCTGCGAAGTGCGCAGGGCGTAGCACACGTTGACGTTGCAGTTGCAGATGGCGAAGATTTTGTTCTCACCGTCGATGTTGGTGATCTGGTGCACAAAGCCGTTGTCCTCGGCCTGGCGCAGGATGTCGTAGACCTCCTCGCGCGTCACATAATGGCCGCGGTCGGTCTCGACCACGTAGTCGGCCATATCGCCCACGGCGATGCACCAATCGGCCGGGTCGTCGGCGCAGCCCTCTCCCATCACGCGACGGCTCGCGCGGCAGCTGCAGGTGCTAGCGGCATACTTACCTTCGTATTTGTCGAGCCAATGCTCGATATGCTCGATCGGCACCGAGGTGCTCGCGGCGTCGATGGCCTTCTCGACCGGAATGACATGCATGCCGATGCCGGCACCGCCGGGCGGCACCATCGGCGTGGCGCGGGACAGCGGTCCCTTGGACGCCTGCTCAAAGAACTTGGCATAGACCGGATGCTCCTCGAGCTGGCTCACGCGCATGTTGAGGAACTCGGCGGAACCCGGCACCAGCATGGGCAGCACCCACTGCTTGGCGCGCTCGGGGTTTTCCCAGTTGTACTCGAGCAGACCCGTGTAGCTCATGTCGTCGAGCATCTTCTCGATATCGGCCTCGGGCATGCCGGTGAGCTTGACCATCTCGGGCAGCGTATAGGGACGGCGCATCTTCATCTTGCAGAGCACTTCGGCCTGCTCGTCGGTTGCGGCCTCGGCAAACGACCAGTACTCGTAGCCCAGCAGCTCGTCGCGGTGCAGCAGGCGGTTGGTGCAGTGCTCACACAGTTTGACGATGGCCTCGCGCGGATGCTCCGGTATCGGCGGCACGAACTCCGCGCCGATATCGGGCTCGGTATAGCTAATCCCCGGTCCGTTGAGAATCATAGTCGTCCCTTCTCTTGCCACAGCCCGGCGAGACCGCAGCGCCCCTCTTTTTTTTGCAGGCCGGGCATGCCCCCATGCCTTTCACCCGCCATTGTTGACATTGTGTCAAAAATAGTATTGACGAACCGTCAACAATATTCAAGACTGTTAGGCGAACGGTCAGGCAAAAGAGGATGAAAGGCGGCAAAACATGGGCAACAACGCAGCAGATATCTCTGTGGTCGATGCCGTCCCCGCATCCGATAGCGCGGCAAAACGCCTGACGGGCGACGAGCGCCGTCGCGAGATCCTCGCCGCTGTGCGCGCCGTGAGCGCCGAGCTTGGTGTGTCCCATCTTTCGGTATCGGCCGTGACCAAGCGGGCTGGCTGCACGCGTTCGCTGTTCTACCACTACTTTGCCGATATGGATGCCGCCGTCACCGCCGTTATGGACGAGGCAATCGACGGCTTTATCGCCGAGCTCGAGCAGTGGAACGCCAGCCGCACGGTTGGCGACATCGAAGGCGCACTCGACACCGTTGCTCCGCTCTTTAAGCGCCTGGTCGTGAGCGGCCACGAGTTGCCGAGCACGCTCACCTCGAGCAGCGGCGCGCTCTACGGCGGCTTTTTGCACAACGTGGTCCAGCGCGTGGCGCAGTATATCTGCGATACCACCGTGGTGGATTTTGTCGCCCATCACGAGCTACGCATCGACCATGTCTACGAGACGTTCTACACCCTCATCATGGGGCTGCTGATGTATATCCGCACGCACCCCGATGTGCCCGACGAGACAGTCAAGGAAATCATCGCCTCGACGCTCCATATCGAGGGCTATACCGCCAAGTATCAGGAGCGCAAGCCCCAGAACTGACGACATTTGGCCAAACTGCCCGCGATCAGAAGAGGGGCCGCGGGCTTGTGAAAGGAGAGCAGCTTGCTGTTCGATGTTTGGGGTAGCAATACCCTTATCCACTGGGCCGGCTGGGCCATGGTCTTTATTGGCCTGATCGTGCTCAACGAGGTCGGCCGCCGCACCAAGCTGGGCGCGGCCATCATCTTTGGCGTGGCTCCGCTGGCCATGACCATCTACTGCGTCGCTATCGCCATCGGCGTCTCACAGGGTGCCGAGTGGGCGCTCACCAACCCCACCCATGTGTACCAGAACAGCTGGTTCCACTACGCCAAGGTATACGCGGCGCTGGCCGGTTGCTGGGGCTTCATTGCCATTAAGTACCAGTGGGGCAAGATCGGCAAGGCGCATTGGTTCCGCGCGTGGCCGTTTGTGATCGTCGCCATCAACATCATGATCGCCGTCGTGTCCGACTTTGAGAGCGCCTATCACTTCTTTGTCCTGGGCGAGTCCACCTGGGTCACCTCCGAGGGCGCCACGCAGCTCGCCGGCTGGAACAACGTGTTCAACGGCATCGCCGGTATCATCAACATCTTCTGCATGACCGGTTGGTGGAGTGTCTACGCCTCTGAGGACAAGACCGACATGCTGTGGCCCGACATGACCTGGGTCTACATCATCGCCTACGACATCTGGAACTTCTGCTACACCTACAACTGCCTGCCCACCCACTCCTGGTTCTGCGGCTTTGCACTGCTGCTGGCGCCCACCGTCGCCGCCTTTATCTGGAACAAGGGCGGCTGGATCCAGAACCGCGCCTTTACGCTGGCTATTTGGTGCATGTTTGCCCAGGTGTTCCCGTACTTCCAGGAGGAGTCCATCTTTGTGACCCACTCCACGCTCGATCCCAGCGCCGCTACTGCGGTCTCGATCGCCGCACTGGTCGCCAACATCGCCGCGATCATCTACATCGCCTACCGCGCCAAGAAGCTCGGCCGCAATCCCTACAAGCAGGATGTCTTTGAGGGCACCAGCGATTGGGAGAAGGCTACCGCTCGCCGCGCCAAGGTGGATTACGCACACGCCGAGTAACGCGCTCGCTGCCGTCCGCATTTGGATGTAGGCGCGTCTCTTTGGCTCCGTAATCTCGCGTTATGCGCAGCCCCCGGAAAGCAATTCGTTTGCTTTCCGGGGGCTTTTTGCTGTCGCGCGTGCATTCATGCACATATTCACAATGTATCGCGCAGATAAAATCGAATTTCCGACTGCACGCCAGCTCTATGTGACCTTAATTTTGGGTACATTGTTGTCCCGATATTGAGCTTGGGGGATATATGGAAAATGAGACGAGGGGCCAAGAGGACGCGGCCCAAGATGCAGCGGCGTGCGCCGAGGCCTTGGAGAGCCTAGACCGGTTTTCGCTGGACGAAGTTGCGTTTGACGAGACAATCGTCGACATGCAGGACGCGGCGGGCGATGGCATACCGGATACGGGCGACGACGTCGAGGATGCTCGCGATGAAGCCGATGTCGAAAAAGGCGATGACGAGGGCAATGGCCAACCGGAACCCAACGCGGGAGATGAGACCTCCCTGCTTGGCGACTTGCCCGTCGACGAATCGCTCACCCGCGAGCTCCCCGGCTTGGGCTCTGCGCCAGTCGTCGACGAGACCATCGCCATGGGAGATATTCCCCTGCCGTCCGCTCCCTCGGCACACGAAGCCGAGGTTCGTCATCGTAAGATGTCGCCCAAGCGCCGCAATCTGATGGTCGCCGGTGTCGTGGCCGTCGCGCTCGTCGCCGGCGGCGCGGGCTATGCGGCTTGGAACGGATACCAGCAAGAGCAGGCCGCCGTAGTTGCCGCAAACGCCCATACCATGATGTCGGTGCAAATTGGCGTACATGCCGCGGGACTCGACTGCTCCACCGGCTCAAAGATCCCCGTGCAGGTGAGTGGCCAGGACTCCGACGGCTCTTCTGTGAGCGAAACGCTCTACGTTGACGAGCACGGCCGCGGCATCAAACTGCTGCCCGGCGATTACACGCTCTCCATCGCTGCCTCCCCCATCGCGGCCGACGGCACCATCTATACCGTCCCGACCACCAAGACGCAGGTCACCGTTAAGAGCGATGGACAGGATTTAAGTGCCCAGGCTGCCTTTAAACTCAAGGTGCCTTCGGCCGACACGGTAACCAACGACCAGATCGACGCCGCCGCCAAGTATGCCGAGGAAGGCGGCGCGAGCTCCGCCGCCACCGCCAAGGTGCTCCAGCAGGCGGCAACCGCGCGGCGCGACGCCGCCGTCAATGCCCTGAGCGCGCAAAAGGCACAGGCAGCCCGTGATGCCGACGCCCGTCACAAGGCAACCGACCTCTACCAGCTCGATATCCCCGTCGAATGGTACGGCAAGGTCGAGACTTGGCAAAATGGCAGCACGCTATGCATCTATCTTGCCGGCGACAGCGATACGCCGATTGTGACGCTCGTCGCGGTGCGCGAGGGCGAGAGCTTTACGCCCGATGAGGGCGATACGGTTTTGGGTACGGCCAATCTAGGCAACGGTTATACCGTCTACGCCAGCGGCCCCGTCTATCCGTACGTGGTGCCCCAGACCATCAACGGGCGCACGCAGAACCCCGTGTCGACCTATCCCATGGACACAGCCATTGAGCTTGTCGAGCTTACGACCGGCAACCGCTACACCTACAGCCAGATCAAGAGCGTGCTGGTCGGCAAAGACGGCAAGGCCGACGCTGCCACCAAGCTCGAATGCGACTACATCGCCCAGATTCTGCTGCCGAGCATCAAGGCCCAGGACTAGCCGGGCGCATCATGGTACTCCCCAACCGTGATGAAGGGGCCAGGAGGTCCTGGCCCCACAGATCCGTAGATGATTAGGCAAGGAGCCACTTCCATGCGGGCACAGCGTGTACCACACCGTGTTCACATGGAATATCGGCCTGTTCATCCATAGTAACGATTACCGACTCGCCAAGATCAAACTGGGCCATCGAGGCATCGAGGGCTGCAATTTCGCGTTCGCGCGTTTTCTCGCTTGCCATATCCACACTCACCTGAGTCAGGCTATAAGCCTGCATGAGAAGTGCATCCCCAGCCACAAAGTCAACCTCATGGCTTTTATTCTTCTCCTTGACCAGTAGGCGGCAGACCGAACCGACCCGCACCGCAGGAGTCCTTCTTCTGAGCGCATTGAACACCGCAGTCTCGAGCCTCTGGCCCTGGTCCAATGCCGATGCGGGAGAGAATGCTCCAAACATCGCAGGATCGACAGCGTAGACTTTAGACGCAGACCGCGTATTATTTGCAAGTGAACGCGTAAACTCCGGCACAGAAAACAGCAGGTAGGCGTCCTCGTAATACTCAAGTAAGTCGCTGAGCGAATTACGACTGACGGGTATCTGCCTGCTCTTGAACTCGTTGTACACCTTGTTCACCGACAGCTCTCGTCCCGAAGATGCCATACACCGCGTCAGAAACAGTGAGGCCAAACGAGGGCTCTTGACGTCGTAACGCTCCACAACGTCCATAGCGACCGTTCGCGACGCATATTCCTGTAGCAGCTGAATCGCGTCTGCGGGCGTCTGCTCAAGTGTCGCGATGAATCCCCCTCGCTCGAGATATCCGACCAGATGGTGTCGGAGCAACGCTGCAGCGCTTGAGGAGAAGGGCGCGTTCGACTCAGGAACGCTCCCCGTCTTATATCGGACGTATTCCGAAAAACTCAACGGAAAAAGCTCTCGCACAAGAGAACGGCCCCTGAACTCGCTCTTAAGTTCTGAGGACAGCATCTTAGAAGAAGATCCCGTCACGTAAACGGTCGCCTTCTCCGTATCGACCACGCGTCGCAGAAACGCACCCCATTCGGGTATTTCCTGGATCTCGTCAAAGAAAAGGTAGGCGCCCTCGCCTCGAGCAGCAGGATATAGTGCATAGAATGTATCGAGCACGTCCGCTAGTAGCGATGGCTCATACGGACGCAAGCGCTCATCCTCAAAATTGAAATATAGCATCCGGTCAAGCTCGACGCCTTGGCCCTGAAGCCGCCGCATCTCCTGATACAGGCGATACGTCTTTCCACAACGACGGGCGCCCACAATCACATATACGATGTTGTCGCGCTTTGGCTCCTGCGGGTTGCCCAGATCAAGGTCGCGCTCAAAGACCTGCGGAATCCCCTGTTGCTCAAAGTCCTTTATTTTTTGAGCCACCAAGTCGTTGAATGCCATAATTCTCCAATCTTGCTCTCCTGCTAATCAAGATTATAACGATTCTTGATTAGCAGGAGAGCAAGATTGTGCGTATCTTGATTAATGGATAAGCAAGTTTTCTATTAGTGGCCCCTCCCGGAGGATATCGAGCGGCCGAGGGGGGCAGGCATGAACGCCTCTAGCCGAAAACAAAGTAGCTAAAAAAGCCCCGTCCCAAATGAGCTACTTAACGCCAGGGGTCAGCTTCGAAGAGGGGCTCGCGCTCGGGGCGGCGATCGCTATAAGGATCGTAGCCGTCGTCATCCTCGTTCTCGGCACGGATGTAGGGGTCGCGCGGCTTGGGCGCCGGCTTGGACGTGGGCCTGGGCGCCGGCGCGCTTGTCTTGATCTCGTCTTTCATCTGCATAGCTCCTTACATCGCATCCGTTCGGCATCATCGATTGTCGCACGAAAAAGGGCGGCGGACCCAATGGATCCGCCGCCCTTGGCGTTTAGAGACGGCTGGTAGATTTTAAGGCATATCCCAAAAATCTACTCGGCGTCGGGGACCTCGTAGGTGGCCGCCGGCGTGTTATCGCACACGACGGTAAAGCCGCCGTCCTTGTCGACATCGACTGTCACCTGATCGCCCTCGCGCACCGTGCCGTCGATGATAGCGGCGGCGATGGCATCCACGACCTCGCGCTGAACCAGACGCTTGAGCGGACGGGCGCCAAAGACCGGGTCCAGGCCGCCCACGGCGAGCATCTGCTTGGCCGCCGGGGTGATGGCAAGCGTCATGCGCTCCTTGGCCAGACGCGCGCGGACGTCGGCGAGCTGGATGTCGACGATCTTCTCGATCTGCGCCATGCCGAGCGGATGGAACACCACGATATCGTCGATACGGTTGAGGAACTCGGGGCGGAAGGTTTGAGCCATGGCCCCGTCAACCTGATGGCGCATCTCCTCCTCGTCCTTGCCGGACAGATCGGCGATAGCCTTGGAGCCCACGTTGGACGTCATGATGATAATCGTGTTCTTGAAGGACACTTGGCGACCCTGACCGTCGGTCAAACGGCCGTCGTCGAGCACCTGCAGCAGCACGTTAAAGACATCCGGATGAGCCTTCTCCATCTCGTCGAGCAAGATCACGGAGTAGGGACGACGGCGCACGGCCTCGGTGAGCTGGCCGCCCTCGTCATAGCCCACGTATCCCGGGGGCGCACCGATCAGACGCTGGACGCTGAACTTCTCCATATACTCGGACATGTCGATACGCACGAGCGCGCGCTCGTCATCGAACAGGCACTCGGCCAGCGCCTTGGCGAGCTCGGTCTTGCCTACGCCGGTGGGGCCCAGGAAGAAGAAGCTGCCGATGGGCTTGTCTGGGTCGGAGAGACCCGCACGGCTGCGACGCACGGCCGCGGCTACAGCGGAGACGGCCTCGTCCTGACCGATAACGCGCTTATGCAGCTCGCCCTCCAAGCCCTTCAACTTGTCGAGCTCGCCCTGCATCATCTTGGACACGGGCACACCGGTCCAGGCGCTCACGACCTCGGCGATCTCATCGGAGGTCACCTGTTCGTTGAGGCCCTCGCCGTCCTGCTGCTTTTGCGCCTCGAGCGCAGCCTCGGAATCCTGAATCTGCTGCTGCAGACCCGGGATCACAGAATAGCGAAGCTCGGACGCACGGCCCAGATCGCCGTTGCGCGTCGCGCGCTCCTCTTCGCTCTTGGCCGCGTCAAGCTGGCCCTTAAGCTCCTGCACGTGGTCGATGGCGTTCTTTTGGTTGAGCCAGCCGGCCTTTTGCACGTTGAGCTTTTCCTGGACTTCGGCAATCTCTTGGCGCAGAGCCTCCAAACGCTCCTTAGAGGCGTCGTCGGTCTCTTTCATGAGCGCCTGTTCCTCGATCTGCAGCTGGGTGAGCTGACGCGTGGTGGCGTCGATCTCGACCGGCATGCTGTCGAGTTCCATGCGCAGGCGGCTCGCGGCCTCATCGACCAGGTCGATAGCCTTGTCGGGCAGGAAGCGGTCGGCGATGTAGCGGTCGGAGAGGTCGGCGGCAGCCACGAGCGCGCTATCGGTGATGTGTACGCCGTGGAAGATCTCGTACTTCTCCTTCAGGCCACGCAGGATTGAAATGGTGTCCTCGACGGTAGGCTCGCTGACCATCACGGTCTGGAAACGACGGGCGAGCGCCGCGTCCTTCTCGATGTACTTGCGGTACTCGTCGAGCGTGGTCGCGCCGATCGCGTGCAGGTCGCCACGAGCGAGCGCCGGTTTGAGGATGTTGCCGGCGTCCATGGAGCCCTCGGTGGCACCCGCGCCCACGATGGTATGGAGCTCATCGATGAACAGGATGACCTTGCCTTCGGATTTTTGCACTTCCTTGAGCACGGCCTTCAAGCGGTCCTCGAACTCGCCGCGGTACTTGGCGCCGGCGACCAGCGCGCTCATGTCGAGCTCGATGAGGTCGCGGTCGCGCAGGGTGCTCGGTACGTCGCCGGCCACGATTCGCTGAGCAATGCCCTCGACGATGGCCGTCTTGCCGACGCCCGGCTCGCCGATAAGCACGGGGTTGTTCTTGGTGCGGCGGGACAGAACCTGAATAGTACGACGGATCTCGTCGGTACGGCCGATGACCGGGTCGAGCTTGCCGGCGCGAGCCAGATCGCAGATGTTGCGACCGTACTGCTCCAACGCCTCAAACTGCGTCTTGTCCTCGGCAGACGTCACGCGGTCATCGCCGCGCAGTTCCTCGTAGACTTGCTCGATGCGCTCCTTGGTCACGCCGGCGTCACGCAGCACGCGACCCGCCTCACCCTTGTCCTCGGCAAGTGCCATCAGCAGATGCTCGGTCACCACAAAGCTGTCGCCCATCTTGGTGGCCTTTTTCTCGGCCTTCTCGATCACGCGAACGAGCTCGTTGGACAGGCCCATCTGCTGACCCTCGCCCGACACCTTGGGCGCATGGTCGATGGCATCTTGTGTGGAGCGTGCGAGCTGAGCCGGGTCGGCACCGATGCGCTCGATGATCACGGAGATATTGCGCTCGCCGGCACCGAGCAGGGCAGACAGCAGGTGGATCGGCTCCACCGCGCCGGCCTGTGCATCGGCAGCCGTGCTCATGGCGGTCTGCAGCGCCTCGCGCGACGTCATTGCTAGCTTATCGATTCTCATGGAATCACCTCTCTTGGGGCGGCCGCCCTACGGGGCGGCTTCACGTTGTTCGAGAAGTATTGTTGCCAGCTTTACGCGATCTTATACACAAATCTAAGTCTCTATATATAAGATTTTCTGAGTGAATTACGGATAGGGTACTGAGATGTCAGCCCGCCGCTGCCCAGGCGCGCTACCGTCTCGATCTGTAACATCTAGCAGCCATTTTTGATCCTAGATGTTACAGATCGAGACAGACCGAAAACCACCACAAAGAGGACAGGCACCTTTGTGGTGGTCGCGGTCTCTACTCCTTCGCCGAACCCGTACTTCCCGATTTGACGGTCCAGGGCATCTCATCCTCGAACAGCCATGTACGGGCAGACCCACTATCGCGTGCAGTCTGCGGGTCAGGCAAGCAGGTCTGTTTATAGGCATCTTGGATACACTGACCCATAAAATCGTTGAGCTCAGTCTGGTCGCCCTCCATGACATAGGCGACATCGCCGTCCATGATGTAGATGCCCGGACCCTCATTGCCCTCGTAGCCCGGATCGTACGAGACATCACATAACTTTGCGCCGTTTGCAGTGTCCAGCTCGATGGAAGAGCGGCATCCGCCAACCATGTCGTTCGCTTTTGCCCGATAGGACGCATATCTGTACCAACGCTTAAATGTTTTGCCCTTGAGTAGCTCGGACGCCCTATCGATCAGGCTTGTATCCGTGGTATAGCGCATGGCCCCAAGCTGAATACACGGATAATTGCTAATACCCAGCACAGCCGGCTGCTCATCAAAATCAACGGTAATGGTCTCGGGCTTGTCGTCGCCGGTCAGAAGTTCGACAGATTGAGTCACAGGCTTGACCACCGGCTCCGTCACCGCAGCAGGTAGAAACGCCATGCCGACAGTGCCCACGCCAACCACGGCAATCGCAAGCGCCAAAACAATCAATCCAATACGGACAGGACTTCTCACAGCAAAGCACCTCGCAACGCAAACCTTCGCTACCTGCACTAATGATATCGCCAGCCAGCACTATTACCAAAAGAAGCCGCGCGCTCCTCACCACCACAAAGGGGACAGGCACCTTTGTGGTGGTTTTCGACGCTAACGGTCGACCATCTCGCGCAATGAGATTAAACTTGAATTGCTCTCTGAACATATCCATTTCTGCCTATCCTCAACAGATCTTTGTCTCGAGGAGCGCATATGAAGCCGCCTCATTCCACCGGTCGCAACGTCATCGCCATTCTCGCCATACCCATCGTGATGCTCTTCCTTATCGTCATCACGCCCTTTTCCCTTGGTATCACCTCGCCCTTCGATTTATGCGGAATGGTCGACGCCGGCTCGCGTGCCACCTCGCTCTCCTTTATCTGTCGCGGCGTGTTTTACGAAGATGGAATTCCCACCGGAAGTTGGCAGTCAAAGTTGCCACTGCTCGGTCAGATCGACGGATGCTCCCCCTATTTCTGCCTTGGACCTCAGACGCTAAACTATCTAATCGACGACCAGCCACTCGACTTCATCACCCTCGCCTACGACTACGCACCAAACACCGATGAGCGCCACATGAACCAAGTCCTCGACAAGATGCTTGGACAGTGCGGGCTCACCGAGGAGGCCGGTCGAACCATCTATAGCAACCAGAAATTAAAGCGAACAGAACTCCGCCGTGTCGGAAAAATCAAAGGGCGAAACGGGGCCGCCTACTGGGATGCCTGGGCAACACGCGACAAGGGCGAATTCGGACACAGCACCTATATGGTCACTGTCTACACCAAAGACGGAATTAAGGACAATGTTGACGATTTCGCGTCATCCAAACTCGGCATCCCCAAAACAACCAAGACCCCCGGCTTGGATGAAATCCTGTAGGGACGCCCATTAACATGCCGCTCAACGATCACAACAACATCGAGCTAGTCCCCACCACCACAAAGGTGCCTGTCCCCTTTGTGGTGGTTTTCGACAAAAAGAAGCCGCCCCGATAGCAGAGGCGGCATCAAGCAAGTCTATTTTTGGCGTCCCTCAAGACCCAACGAGAACATCGCGGTAGCCCCGGCCACACCTTTCCCTCGGGCGACCCTCGCGAAGCGCGTGAGCACGAGGGAAAGGTGTGGCAGGGGCGTACAGCAGAGTTACTCGGCAGCGGCCTTGAACTTGTTGTAGTTGATCAGGCAGCCGGCCTTGACGATGGCACGCTCCTCTGCCGTCATATCGGCAATGTAGAGCTTAATCTGCTCGACCGCACCATCGGCGCGCACCACGTAGGCGGCGATGTCCTTCAGGTCGCCATCGAGCGCGGCACGGATACCCGGCACAAAGACGTAATCGCCCACCTCAAAGTTGGGCTCGGCCTCCATCTGGAAGGGCACCATGCCCCAGTTCATCACGTTGGAGCGATAGCGCTTGGTGGCGTACTCGTGGACGATGTTGGCCAGGCCGCCAATTACGCGCTGGCAGCTCGCGGCCTGCTCGCGGGCGCTGCCGTCGCCAGGCTTCTTGGCGTAAATCATGGAACCGAACTCGGTCGCCTTGGCATCGGCCGCGACACCCGCGCCGGCCAGCGCCTCAAACACACCGGCAAGCTCGGCATCGAACGCCGCCAGGTCGCCCGCGGACTCGCCGGCAACGCGACGCTTCTCCACAGCGTCGACCTCCTTGGAGCGACCCACGTAGGCCGGGTCGCGGCGGCTCAGCGTAAACTCAGCCAGGCCCAGCGGGTTGGAGCGGAAGGAGCTCGTCTCGCCCGAGGGAATGAGCTCGTCGGTCGTGGTGACCGGGTCCATGATCTTGGAGCAAACCTTGAGCAGGATGTCGTCGCCGAGCGGCTCCATCGCGGGCCACGGCTTGATGTTGGGGCCTTCGACCAGCTCGTCGGCAGGCTCCGCCTTGCCAAAGCCCCAGTACACGCGCTTCTTGTACGGCGCGTCGTCAAAGGTGTACTCGCAGGCCTCGTCCCAAGTGTCCTCGGGCAGGTCGGTCGCCGGCGTCAGGACGCCGCCGTTGGCAGCCGTTGCCGCAATGGAGCGGGCGTCCATCAGGGCCACGGCGCTCAGCTGGCCATTACCCGGCTTGGAACCCTCGCGGTTGGGGAAGTTGCGCGTGGTGTGACGGATCGAAAGGCCGTTGTTGGCGGGCGTGTCGCCGGCGCCGAAGCACGGGCCGCAGAATGCCGTGCGCACGATTGCGCCGGCCTCCATGAGGTCGTAGATGTAGCCGCGGCGTGTAAGTTCGAGCGCCACGGGCTGGCTCGTGGGATAGACCGACAGCGAGAACTCGCCGCAGCCGGTATTGGCGCCCTTGAGCACGCGGGCAGCCTGGACCACGGAGTCATAGTTGCCGCCCGAGCAGCCGGCGATAACGCCCTGCTGCACGTGCAGCTTGCCGTCGACGATCTTGTCGAGCAGGCTAAAGTGCGTCTTGCCCTCGCCGATCTTGGCGGCCTCGAGCTCCACCTCGTGCAGGATGTCCTCGAGGTTCTCGTTGAGCTCGTCGATCTCAAAGCCGTTGGAAGGATGGAACGGCAGTGCGATCATGGGCTTGATGCTCGACAGGTCGACCTCGACGCAACCGTCGTAGTAGGCGACATCGGCGGGCTTGAGCTCGCGATAGTCGTCGCCGCGGCCGTGCATGGTCAAAAACGCGTGCGTGTCCTCGTCGGTGGCCCAGATGCTCGACAGGCAGGTGGTCTCGGTGGTCATGACGTCAACGCCGTTGCGGTAGTCGGTCGTCATGCTCGCGATGCCCGGGCCCACAAACTCCATGACATTGTTCTTGACGTAGCCCTTGGCAAAGACGGCGCGAATGATGGCGAGCGCCACGTCGTGCGGGCCGACGCCGGGGCGCGGGGCGCCCGTGAGGTAGATGGCCACGACGCCGGGATAGGCGACATCGTAGGTGTCGCGCAGCAGCTGCTTTGCCAACTCGCCGCCGCCCTCGCCCACGGCTATGGTACCCAGGGCACCATAGCGGGTGTGCGAGTCGGAACCCAGGATCATCTTGCCGCAACCGGCGAAGTTCTCGCGCATAAAGGAGTGGATGACGGCGATGTGCGGCGGAACGAAGATGCCGCCGTACTTCTTGGCTGCGGAAAGGCCAAAGACGTGGTCGTCCTCATTGATGGTGCCGCCCACGGCGCACAGCGAGTTATGGCAGTTGGTGAGCACGTAAGGCAGCGGGAACTGCTCCATGCCCGAAGCGCGCGCCGTCTGGATGATGCCGACAAAGGTGATGTCGTGGCTCGCCATGGCATCGAAGCGAATCTTGAGTGCCTCGGGGTCGCCCGACGTATTGTGTGCCTGGAGGATCGAATACGCGATGGTGCCGCGCTTGGCATCCTCGGGTGTCTGCGTAATACCGCGCTCGGCAGCCTCGGCCGCAGGCACAACCTCGCTGCCGCCGCGCAGGTAGATGCCGTCCTCGTACAGCTTGACCATACTGTCTCCCACTCTGCCCAAAAGATTTGGGCGCATAGCATACATTCGTTCAATATCGTGCCATAGAACGGTTGCGAGTGGGTTACGAATCTCTGCGTTCACTTTATCTCAGTAAAGCATAGGACGAGTTAGGTCCTGGGGAGGCAGACTTAGACGCTCAAATGACGAGAGTGGATAATCTCCCACTTTGAGCCTGCAAACAGGCAAAAAACGGGAGATTATCCACTCTCATTCTGCAGGTACTCATTTAAGTCTGTCCCCAATGAGTGCCTACAGATCCCCGCCCGTGCCCAGCAGTTTGCGCATGACTTGCTCGGGGTTGACCGAGCCGTCGCGCGGGGCCAGGGCGGTGATCTTCTTCTGCATCTTATACTCGTGCAGCTCGTCCTCGAGCTGGCGCACGCGGGCGCGGAGCTTTTCGTTCTCGCGCTCGCGCTCCTCGGCACGCTCCTTCATATCGAGGATGCGCACCACGCCGGCAAGGTTGATGCCCTCGTCAGTCAGCTGGTTGATGAGCTCCAGGCGCTCGATATCGGCACGCGAATACAGACGCGTGTTGCCGCCCGAGCGCTGGGGGTTCACCAAGCCCTTGGACTCGTAGACGCGCAGAGTCTGCGGGTGCATGCCGGTCAGCTCGGCCGCCACGCTGATCATGTACAGCGGTTTGTTCCTATTGTCCTCGGCCATGCTACCTGACCCCTTTCCGTCTCGTTATCGTCCATCATAAGCCCGCGGGCGTGGGCGTGCGCCGCGACCGCCCTAGTACGTCGCCTTGTAACGATTGACCTTCTCGCGATAGTCGCGCGTGTCGGCCTCGCGCAGCTTGGTCATGGCATCGCGTTCATCGTCGGACAGGTTCGTGGGAACCTGCACCTTGATCTCGACGAGCAGCGCGCCCGTACGGCCACGGTGCTTAACGTCGGGCGCCCCCATTTCCTTAAAGCGGAACTTCTTGCCCGTCTGGGTACCCGCGGGCACCTTCAGACGAACCGTCGCACCGCCGGGCGTCGGCACGTCCACCGTGCAGCCGAGCGCCGCCTCGTAGACCGAGATCGGCACCTCCATGGTCACGTCGGCACCTTTACGCTTAAACAGCGGATGCTCCTCCACGTGCGTGGTCACGACCAGGTCGCCGCGCTCGCCGCCGGCAACGCCATACTCGCCGCGACGCTTGTAGCGCAGCTTGCCGCCATCCACGGCGCCCGCAGGCACCGAGACCGTAATGGTCTGCTGCTCGCCCGTCGAGGGAATGCGGTAGGTGACCTTGTGCGTCACGCCGCGGAACGCGTCCTCGGCCGTCACGTCGACAGTCAGCGACAGGTCGCCGCCCTTGCGAGCACGGCTGCGGCCCGCGCCGGCACCGGCAGCACCCGCAGCCCCGGCAAAGCCCGAGCCCCAATCGCTGCCCCAGGCGCCGTTGCCGCTAAAGATGCTGTCGAAGATATCGCCCCAGCCGCTCGCACCGGCGCCGGCACCGTAGCCGCCGCCATACGCGCCGCCCGCGCCCGGCATGCCGCCGAACATGAGCATCTGGTCGTACTCTTTGCGCTTCTTCTCGTCCGAAAGCGTCTCGTAAGCCTCGCTAATCTCCTTGAACTTGGCCTCGTCGCCGCCGGCATCGGGGTGGTATTTTTGCGCGAGCTTGCGAAACGCGCTCTTGATCTCTTTGTCGGAGGCGCTCTTGGATACGCCCAGGATGTCATAGAAGGTTTTGCCTGCAGCCATCGTAGCTCCTCTCCTGTTTCATCCACCGCTCAACGGGCGGCGGCTCATACTGTCATATGGCACTAGGCCAGAAAGGGCCCCGGGTGTTGCCCCGGGGCCCTTCTCAATTACTCCTCGGTGCTCTCGGCCGTATCGGCCGTAGCATCCTCGGGCGCCGCTTCGGGCTCCGGTGCGGGGCGTTTCTCGCCACCGTAGGTCACCGTCACCATCGCGGAGCGCAGGATGCGATCCGCCATGCGGTAGCCCTTCTGGTACACGTCGTTGACGGTCTCGTCGTACTGCGATGCGTCCTCGACACACCCCACGGCCTGGTGCTCGAGCGGATCGAACGCCTCGCCCTTGGGGTCGATGGGCTCAACGCCCTCGTGCGCAAACACATCGAGCAGCTTGGCATGCACCGCATCAACGCCATCGACGAACTGCTTAAAGTCGTCGGAAAGCTCCTGGCTACGGGCATGGTCGATTGCACGCTCGATATCGTCAACCACCGGCAACAGCGCGGTGACAAGCTTCTCGGTCGCGCGCTCGCGCTCGGCGATACGCTCGCTGGCGGTGCGGCGACGGAAGTTCTCCCAGTCGGCCTGCAGACGGGCGGTACGCTCGGTGGCGTCCTTTGCCTTATCCTCGGCGGCCTTCTGGGCCTCTGCCGCAGCATCGAGCTCGCGGCGCACGTCGGCAAGCTCCTTTTGGGCCTGCTCGAACTTGAGCTTAAAGTCGTTGTCGGCGGCTTCCTCACCGGCGCGGATAGCGGCTTCCACCATCTCGTCCTCGGTCATCGTCGCCTCCTTGTTGGAATCCTCTACCTGGTTCTCGGCAGCCTCGGCGGCCTCGGCCTCGTTGGCCTCGGTATCGTCGACGGCCTCTACGGGAATCTTCACGTCCTTCTCCTCAGAGTCAACGGGGGCGGCGCCAGCGGCAGCCGCCTCCGTGCGAGCTTTACGGGCGGACATGATTACTTGTCCTCGTCGTCCACAACCTCGTAGTCGGCGTCGACAACGTCATCGTCGGCAGGCTGGGCACCGGCGGCACCGTCGGTCTGCTGCTGAGCGTCGGCGTAGACAACCTGGGCCAGCTCGTAGGCCACGGACTGCAGGGACTCGCCGGCGGCCTTGATAGCCTCGACGTCAGAGCCCTCGAGCGCCTTCTTAGCGTCGGCGATAGCGGCCTCGGCCTTGGACTTCACGTCGGCGGAAACCTTGTCGCCCAGCTCGTTGAGGGTCTGCTCGGTGGAGTAGCACAGGCTGTCGGTCTGGTTGCGGACCTCGACCTCTTCCTTCTGCTTCTTGTCCTCCTCGGCATGAGCCTCGGCGTCCTTGACCATGCGATCGACTTCGTCGTCGGAAAGCGCGGTGGAGCCGGAGATAGTAATCTGCTGCTCCTTGCCGGTGCCCTTGTCCTTAGCGGAGACCTTGACGATGCCGTTGGCGTCGATGTCGAAGGTGACCTCGATCTGCGGCACGCCGCGGC
>UQZI01000035.1 GCA_900545555.1 uncultured Collinsella sp. | reverse complement strand
TGAACTGGGAATTGCCAGTGGCATCGAGGTTCCGGTTCGGTGCCTGGGCTTATCGCTTTCGGATTGTTATTGGCTGCGGCCGGCCGATTGCGCCGAACTCAAATGGCAAAGCATCAATTACTTTGAGAACGAATTTGAGCGATCGGCGCCCGAAGAGCGTTCGGGTTGGCTGGAAGGCATCGGTCTAAATAATCCGGATAACACGTCCGAGGGCGAGCTCCCTAAATCGTGGATGATCCGAAACGGCATTCGCGTTTTGGCTAAAGGGTGCGGGATGGACTACCAACGGCCCTTTAACGAGGCAGTTGCAACGGCTCTGCATCGTCGCTTGCTTTCCAAGGGGGAGTTTGTTCCTTACACGGTTGAGCGCATGTTCGATGGCCCTGTGTGTCTGTGCGACGACTTTCTTGACGGCCGCGAGGAATATGTTCCGGCTGTTTACGTTAAGGGCGCATTTGGTAGCCAGCGGGGAAACTCGACATACGATCGATACTGTTGCTACCTCGGCAAGCATGGTGTCGATGAGGCCGCTGTGAGAAGGTCTATGTCGCAGATGATTGTCTGCGATGCCCTTTTGGCCAACAGCGACCGCCATTGGCGAAACTTCGGCATCATCCGCAATGTCGACACCCTGGAGATAAAACCTGCTCCGCTGTTCGATAGCGGCAACTGCCTGTGGTACAACGTACCAACTGCCGTGCTCGCAGCTGGGGAGTTTGGGTTTTCCGCTAAGCCGTTTGGGCCCGACCCTTCCGTCCAGCTGGCGCTTGCGGATTTGCTCGATTGGTTCGATTCGTCGCGGCTCAACGGATTTGTTGATGAAGCGATCGAGATTCTTTCGCAGAGCGAGTGGGCGACGGCGGAGGGTCGACTCGAGGCCATTCACCGCGGCCTTGAGCGTCGCGTAATCGAGGTTGGTGCCGCTGTTGAGGTACTTCGACACGTGCAGCGATAAACCCGCGGCTACTTAAGCGCGCCGGTCACGGTGCCGCCGCCCAGGACGATGTCGCCCCGATAGACGACGACGGCCTGTCCGGGGGCGATGGCGCGCTGCGGCTCGTCAAAGGTCAGCAACATTTGCCCGTCTTCGCCGCGCGTAAGGGTCGCTGCCTGGTCCTTTTGACGGTAGCGGTACTTGGCGCCCACCTGAATGCCGCTGGCATCGAGCTCCGCCTCCATGTGGTCGGCAGGGGCGCTCCAAATCCAGTCGTTGGCCGTGAGCGCCGTGGCCGTCAGGTCCTCTGCCTCGCCCAGATGCACGATGTTGTTGACGGCGTCGACACTCGTTACGTACACGGGATGCGCCATCGCGACGCCCAGGCCCTTGCGCTGGCCGATGGTGTAGCGCAGCGCGCCGTTGTGGTGCCCGACCACGCTGCCGTCGCGCCATACGATATCGCCCGGTTCGGCGGCATGTCCGCAGCGGCGCTCGATATAGCCCGCGTAGTCGTCGTCCGTGATAAAGCAGATGTCCTCGCTTTCGGCCTTCTTGGCGTTGGCAAAGCCCTGCTCGGCGGCAATGCGGCGCACGTCGTGCTCCTTGTCCAGGCCTGCCAGCGGAAAGATCGTGTGCGCCAGGCGCTCCTGCGTAAGCGAATATAAAAAGTAGCTTTGGTCCTTTTTAGGGTCCTCGCCGCGATGCAGCTGCCAGGTGCCGTCGGACGCCTGGCTCGTTTTGGCGTAGTGACCTGTGGCGATGTAATCGCAGCCCATATTGAGTGCCGCATCGAGCAGCGCGCCAAACTTAATATGGCGGTTGCAGATGATGCACGGGTTGGGCGTCAGCCCCTCCTGGTAGGCGTTCACAAAGCGCTCGATCACGTTGCGGTCGAAGGTTTGCTGCAAGTCGAGCACGTGATGGGGTATCCCCAGGCGCTCGGCGACGGTCTTTGCATCGGCGATGTCGCGGTCGACCTTACTCATGCCCGTGGTGGGATCGGGCGCGGGGCAGGTGAGGCGCATGGTGGCACCGACACATTCGTAACCCTGACTTTTGAGCAGATACGCGGTCACGCTGGAATCGACGCCGCCGCTCATGGCGACGAGCACGCGCTTGTTGTGCATGGGGAGGTTCTCCTTGGTGGCATGTGGCCAAAAAAGAAAAGCGGCGCGGGAGGCTGGTTCCGCGCCGCAGACATTGTAGCAAGTTCGGGCGTCCTGTGGGACACCCTGTTGGGATGAGCTCAGGCTGCCAGAAGAGAGGGGGGGTGGCGTGCCTTGGACTCGTTCTAGGAACGAGAGCTCTAGTCCTGGAAGAGTGCCGTGGACAGGTAGCGCTCGCCGGTGTCGGCGAGCAGCGCCACGATGGTCTTGCCCTCGTTCTCGGGGCGCTTGGCCAGCTGCAGTGCGGCCCACACGGCGGCGCCGGACGAAATGCCCACGAGCACGCCCTCCTTGTGGCCCACGGCGCGGCCGGTGGCAAAGGCGTCGTCGTTCTCGACGGGGATGATCTCGTCGTAGACCTGGGTGTCGAGGACGTCGGGCACAAAGCCGGCGCCGATACCCTGGATCTTGTGCGGGCCTGCCTGGCCCTTGGAGAGCACCGGGGAGGTGGCGGGCTCGACGGCGACGACCTTAATCTCGGGGTTCTGCTCCTTGAGGAACTCGCCCACGCCGGTCACGGTGCCGCCGGTGCCAACGCCGGCGACGAAGATGTCGACCTTGCCGTCGGTGTCGTCCCAGATCTCGGGGCCAGTCGTGGCCTTGTGAATGGCCGGGTTCGCGGGGTTCACAAACTGGCCGGCGATGATGCTGTTGGGAGTCTCCTTCTGCAGCTCCTCCGCCTTGGCGATAGCGCCCTTCATGCCCTTGGAGCCGTCGGTGAGCACGAGCTGCGCACCGTATGCCTGCATCAGCTTGCGGCGCTCGACGGACATGGTCTCGGGCATGGTGATGATCACCTTGTAGCCGCGGGCCGCCGCCACCGAGGCGATGCCGACGCCGGTGTTGCCGCTCGTGGGCTCGATGATGGTGTAGTCGCCGCCACGCACGAGCTTGCCGGCCTTCTCGGCCTCGTCAATCATGTTCTTGGCGACGCGGTCTTTAACGGACCCGGCGGGGTTGAAGTATTCCAGTTTGACGAGCACGCGGGCCCTGAGGTCCTCGTCGGCCTCAAAGTGGGTGAGCTCCAGAAGCGGGGTGTGGCCGATAAGCTGATCGATGGACGTGTAAACATTGCTCATGGTGAACCTCCAAAGTGTTCAAATGACTGGATACCGTGTGGTTTTACGGTGTTTCTAGCAGCGAAACCCACAAACCTTATAGGTTGTTCGTTTAGCTGTTGGGAAGCATAGTAGACACTAAAGCCTAGTAATGCAATAGGAAATAGGAGATTATTGCAAGTTGATTAACCATCTTGACCGGAACGGGTATTTTCAAAGTCAATTTTTCGGCTAGAATTTCAACGGACTAAAAGACCGAAAGGCAGCACTATATATGTTGGTTTCTACTAAGGGCAGGTACGCCCTGCGCGTTATGGTCGACCTGGCCGAGCACCAGGCGACAGGCCGTATCCCGCTTAAAGAGATTGCGGCGCGTCAGGGTATTTCGGAGAAGTACCTCGAGAATATTCTGGCTACGCTCGTGCGCGCCAATATGCTCTCGGGCATGCGCGGCAAGGGCGGCGGCTATGTGCTCACGCGCCCGCCCGAGCAGTACACGGTGGGCGAGATTCTGCGCCTGACCGAGGGTAGTCTGGCACCGGTCGCATGCCTGGACGGCGACTGCAAGGGCTGTTCGCGTTCGGATGAGTGTCCCACACTCGATGTGTGGAAGAACCTGGACAAGCTCATCAACGACTACCTCGATGGCGTGACGCTCGATCAACTTGTCGCTCCCAACGAAGGCTACGATTACGTCATCTAACCCACACCTGCCATTTGGGGACGGGGTGGAAATGGCAGATTCTCTCGCCCTTTGAGACTTGGCAAATAAGAAGGCCGCCCATTTTTGTGATGGGCGGCCTTCGTTTTGGGCTGTTGAGACGGGCGCGGCCGGAATGGCCGTTTTAGCCCTCGGCGATGCTGTCGAGGATGCTGCGCATGATGGACACCAGGATGCTGCCCATAAAGGCCGATCCAAAGCTGGCGATGGAGATACCCGCGCCCAGCAGATTGACCGACAGATAGCTGGCCAGCTCGAGCATAAAGCTGTTGACTACGAGCTGAAAAATACCCAGCGTAATGATCGTGAGCGGCAGCGAGATAACCGTCAGAAACGGCTTGACGAGCGAATCGACGATGTTCAGGAACAGTCCCACGAAGGCGAAACAGACCCAGGCCTCGGCAAAACCGAAGGGCTGGATGCCGGGGACGAGGAACGTGGCAATCGCGATGGCGATCGAGGTAAAGAGCCAGTTAAGCATAAAGCGCATGGTGTGAATCCTTTCTTGCGCAGGGTGCGTCGGTGTCGCGTGAAGCGGTTTGCTGCGGCGGCTTGGACGGCCGCTCGGGTGTGCCGCCTTGTTCGGCCGCCCATTGTCTCAGATATTCGTGGAGCTTACGTGCGCATTCGGTTTCAAAACGGCGTTCGTCCTGAAAAACGCGCCGCTGGCAGAGAGTCTTGTCGCTTTAGTTTGGTGGTGTGCTACACTGCTACGGGCAAAAGCCACAGGCGTTGCCCTATTGCATAGAACGGGCGAACGATGCCCGATGTCAGTATCAACTTCGATGCCTTATGGCGGGTTTGGCGGTGATCGATGAATATCGAGAACATGTTTGACAAGCCTGATGTCAAGCAGCTGGTCCACGCATTTAGTCTTTTGGATGACGAGAAGGATATCCAGGCGTTTTTGACCGATATCTGCACGCCGCGCGAGATCTGCGATCTTTCGCAACGTCTGCAGGTTGCGCGTTATCTGGATGAGGGCGAGCCTTATGTTGAGGTTCAGGCCCGCACCGGCGCTTCGTCCACTACGGTGAGCCGCGTGTCCAAGGCACTCAACGGCGAGTACGGCGGCTATCGCAAGATCCTCATCAAGCTGGAGGATGGCGAGTAGGCCAGCGACAAAAACGAATTGCGCAGAACCGTCCCTTCGGGGGCGGTTTTTTGATCCCTTGGGGACGGAGGAAATCTGTTGGCGTGGGGCAAATGTGTCCGCGCGGGCGGGTAGGATGGAAGCACTGATTATTGCGAACGGTTTGAGTGGAGGACCATGCCTGTTCGAATCTATACCACCAACGCCGGCGCGGATTTGAGCGATGCCGAGGCGGCGCTGCTCGCCGACCTGGTTGCCCGCCACGGGCGTGCCGTTTTGCTGGCGCCTACGTTTGCCGAGCTCGATCTGTGCCGTCATGATGCGGCGGAAGTTGGGGTTTCACTGGGTATCGATTACAAGACCCCTTCGTCGTGGCTTCGCTCGCTTTGGGAGCTTTTGGGCGACGGGCGCGGTTTCGTCGACAACCTGCAGCGCCAGATGCTGTTTTCGGACATGGTAGCGCGTCTCGACGACGCCGACCTGCAGCCGCTTTCGCGCAGCCAGGGCACGGTGCGTATGCTCGCGCGTATGGCTCGCGATGTGCTGCCGGGTGTGGCAGGGACAGGTGCCGAGCGTTGCTGCGACAACGTTTGCAAGCCCAAGCCCAGAAGCGACGCCGAGGCTCGCGTGTTTGAACTTTTGTGCGCCTATGCGCGCGGTTTGGACCGTCGAGATATGGTCGAGCCCTGCGAGGCGGCTGACATTATGGCCGGCGCTTTGGCCGACAACCTGCCGGCGTGCACCCGCGCCGTATGCGTGCGCGGTATCACGTCGTTTACGCACGGCCTGCTCGAGTTGCTGTCTGCCGTGGCAAGCAACGGGGGAGAGGTTGTCGTGCTGCTCGCTTGCGAGCAAGCGGCGATGCGCGAGGACCTGGCTGCCGCCTTTGATGCCCGCGGCGTGCTGTTTGAGGTTGCACCGCTGGACGAGGATGCCGGCGCTCCCGCGATTGCTCCAAAGTCCGTCGTACGTCCTGCCTTTGTGGAAGTCGCCGGGCCCCATGCCCGTGCCCGTGTCTATGCGGACGTCATCGATAAGATGGTGAAAGCGCGCAAGGAGTCCAAGGTCAACGATGCCGCCTCCGCACCCGTCGATCCCGTGCGCGTACTCGTGGTGTCCGCCCGGGCACCCCAGCTGTTCGGCGAGCTTGCCGCTCGTTTGGCGGCGCGCCACGTTGCTGCCGAGACGGCCGAGTTCACGGCGTTTTCCCAATCCATTGCGGGCAGGCAGTTCACGGCGCTCGCCAATCTGATCGAGCGCATGAAGGCCGCCGACGAGGGCACCGCCTCCAAGACCGAGTGGTGGCCCGCCCCGGAGCTTACTGACTGGATCTACAGTCCGCTTTCAGGCGCCGATGCCGCCAGCGCGCGAACCTTCGATAAGAACATGCGACTGTCGCGCAGCAAGACCACTGCGGGCGTCAAGAGCCTGCTGCAGAGCGTGCAGGGCCAGGTGAGGGGCGCGCGTAAAGCGGCGAGCGACGAGAACTGGTTTAAGAACGTGCCGTGCGTGGTCTCGGACGTGTTCCAGGCGCTGTGGCGCGACAAGCCCGTGACGGCGCTCAAGGCCATGCTTGCCGTTGCCGAGGCACTGCCCGATCGCGCGCTTGGTGGTCTCGACGGTCAGGCCCGTCGCCAGGCGGAGGTGGCCCTGCTGCGCCACGCGATCGACATCCTTATGAACGATGCTCGCGCGCTCGACGTGTCGCAGGCCGCGACCGTGCCCGTGCTCGATGGCATTCGCACCAAGGTGGACAAGCGTAGCACCGCCTACGATTACGAGACCTACGAGGTTGACCGTGCGCCACGTGCCCAGGTTCGCTTTACTTCGCTTGCCGATGCGGCGGCCCTGCGCCCCGGCAGCTACGATGCCGTGCTGTTTGCCGATGTCGATCTGGACAGCTATCCGCTCTCACACGAGGAGGGGCCGCTGGCCACGCTGACGGCGAGCCTTGGTCGCGAGGGCGTGACGCTTGAGCCCGCGGCTTTGCTGCGCGTGCGCTTTGGCCACGCGATGCAGACGGCACGCGGTCCGGTTGCGCTTGCCCGCGTGACGCACGATCGCCAGGCACGCGAGTGCTATCCAGCCGCCGTGTGGACCGAGCTGCGGGCGCACGCCGAGGCCGCTGACGCTGCTAAGGCCGCTGACGCCGACAAGGCCGCTGACGCCGACAAGACCGCTGACGATGCCAAGGCCGCTGACGACGCTAAGGCCGCTGACGCCGACAAGGCGAAGTGCGTGGGTGAGGGCGATATCGTAAGGGACTTCGATCCCGCGGCAGGCGAAGGTCTCAAGCGCGAGCGCGTGACCTGTGAAGCCCCTCAGCATCTGAGTGCCGAGGCCGTGCCGTATTTGGTCCTGCGCCGTCGTGACGGCGAGGACGAGGACGCGCCGCTCGTGCCGCGTCTGACGTCCGCCTCGCAGATCGAGGCCTATTCCACCTGCCCGCTGTGCTGGTTCGTGTCGTATCGCGTCAAGCCCCAGTCCATCGATGCGGGCTTTGGCAACATGGAGAAGGGCAACTTTGTCCATGACGTGCTGGAGCACTTGCATGCGCGTCTTCCGCAGGAGGGCATGGAGCGCGTGACGCCCATGAATCTGCCGCGCGCGCAGGAACTGCTGCGCGAGGTCTTTGACGAGACCTTGGCCGAGCATGCCGGCAAGCGCGGTACCGAGGGCCCGCTGGTGCCGCTCTCCCCGGTGGAGGAGCGTCAGGTGGCCGAGATTCTGCCGCAGTTGGAAGGCGTGCTCGCCTACGAGTCCGAGGCGCTCGCGCCCTTCGCGCCGCGCTATCTGGAGTTTGCGTTCAACGAGCTCCAGGTCGAGTATGCCGGTTGGCCGCTCGGCGGGCGCATCGACCGCGTGGATGTGGATGCCGAGAATCGCGCCGTGGTAATCGACTACAAGCATCGTTCGGGTGTCGAGGAGTTTAAGCTCGCCGACCCCACGGTGCGCGACGAGGAGTCGGGCGAGGCTCCCATCGACGACCCGCGCTGGCTGCCGCCCCATACCCAGACACTCATCTACGCGCAGGCCATGCGTCGGGCGCTGGGCCTAGATACCCGCGCAGCGCTCTACTTTTCCACCAAGGGCGGCAAGCCCGCGCTGCGCGGCGCCGCAAGTGCCGAGCTGCTCGAGGAAGAGCGCGGCGACGGTCGCATCCCGGGCCTTAAGAAGGGCTTTCCCGGCGAGGGCGGCAACATGGACTTCGATGCGCTGCTCGACCGCGTGGAGACCGGCATTGCCGAGCGCCTGCGCGAGCTCGAGGCGGGCGACGTCGCCGCTGTCGATCCGACATCGGCGCAGGCCGCGCATGCGCGCTGCTCGTATAACCACGAAGGAACGTTTGTAAGGAGGGACGTGTAGACCATGGATCTTTCGACTTTGATGCCGCAACAACTGCAAGTCGTCAAAACGCTCGACCGCCCGCTGTTTGTCTCGGCAGGTGCCGGCTCGGGCAAGACCTTTACCCTCACGCGCCGCATCGTCTACGCGCTCTCGCCCGAATCCGGTCCGTTCGTTGAGCATCTGGACCAGGTGCTCGCCATTACCTTTACCAAAGATGCCGCGGCCGAGATCCGTGACCGTGTGCGCCGCGCGCTCATCGACGAGGGCATGGACGAGGAAGCCCTGACCGTCGACGATGCGTGGATCTCGACCATTCACGGCATGTGCTCGCGTATCCTGCGCGCACATGCGTTGGAGCTGGGCATCGATCCCGAGTTCACGGTGCTCACCGATACCGACGAGCTTATGGACCAGGCTGTTGAGCATGTGCTGGCCCGCGCGACGGCGCCCGATGCCGCCCCCGAGCTCGCCGCTTCGCTTAAGGCCCTCTACGCTTGGTATCCCATGGCGGGCGAGGGTGGGCCGTTTGGCGCCGGTACCACCATTAAAGGACTGGTGCGCGACTTGCTGGAGCTATCGAGCCAGCTGCCGGGCGGCATGGACGATGTGTGCGTGGCGCGCGGCCAGGCTGACACCTCGGCGCTTGCCGACGCCTATCGCGCGGCGTTGGGTGCGAGCAAGGCCGCGACCGAAAAGGCACAGGTGGCACTCGACGCCATCGACGCGTTTGAGGCGAGCGGCAAAACCATGGAGGATGCGGCGCGACTCATGATGTCGTGCAGCATGCCTCGGGCGAGCAAGGCGTTTTCTAAGGAGCAGGTGGAGCTACTCAAGGCCGAGGCTGCCGATGCGTTTATCAATATCGTGCTGGCCTGCGGTGGTCCCGCGCTCGATGCGCTGGTGGGGCTTGCTCGTGCTGTGGAGGCGGAATACCGCGCGCTCAAGGCTGACCAGTCCGCGCTTGATAACAACGACCTGCTGCGCATGGCGTACGAGGCGCTGCGCGATTATCCCGCCATCCGAGCGGCCTATGAAGGTCGCTTTAAGATGGTCATGATCGATGAGTTCCAGGATACCGACCAGATGCAGGTCGATTTGATCCGTTACCTGACGGGCGCGGGGGAGCGCGCGCTGTGCACCGTAGGCGATGCGCAGCAGTCGATTTACCGCTTCCGTGGCGCCGAGGTCGAGGTCTTCCGCCGCCAGGAGCGCAAAGTGGGCTCCTCTGCTGCGCCCGAGACGGCTGTCGCATCCGATGCCCCCGCCGGCGAGCTCGTCAAGCTTGTACGCAACTTCCGCAGCCACGACGAGGTGTTGCGCTACGTAGCGCGCGTCTTTGACGGCGACACCGGTGGTTTGATGCAGGGGTTCTTGGATCTTGAACCGAGCGACGAACGCGAGGACAAGCTCAAGGCGAAGGCATCGCGCCGCCAGGCGATCTTCGTTGCCGGTGGCAGTACGCAGGAGCGAACGCAGGCGAAAGCTCGTGCGATTGCGGAGCGATTCCAAGCACTCGTTAAAGCGGGCCAGCCCCAGGGCAGCATGGTCCTGCTGCTGGGCCGCATGACCAACGCCGATGTCTATGCGCAGGCCTTCCGCGACCAGGGGCTCGACTGCGTCATCGCGGGCGGCTCGGTCTTTGCCCAGGCTGCCGAGGTCCAAACGGTGCGTGCCCTGGTGTGCGCGCTTGCTAACCCGGCCGATACGGCGCAGGGTCTTATGCCGCTGCTGGCCTCGCCGATGTTTGCGCTCGGCGCTCAGGAGTTCCTGGCGCTGGCGACCAAGCTGGACGACCAGACGGGGGAGACCTCGCGCCGCAACATCGACGTGGGCATCATGAGCGATTGCGATGTGCCGGGGCTGCGGAATCTGCCGCTGCTGACGCGCGCCCGCGAGGTGCTGCGCTATGCGCTTCGTCGCGTGGGGCGCGATTCGTTCGCCGCCATCGCGCGCGATACTGTCAACGCCTCCGGCTGGTTTGTGCGTCTGGCGCAGCGTGGTCCCGAGGGCAAGGCCATCGCCGCCAACGTGCTCAAGGCGCTCGACGCCGTGGCCGAGGCGGAGGCTGAGCTCGGCAATTCTCCGCGCTCCATCGCGCTCGCCTTCGACCGCTTCTTGGCGGGCAAGGAGGCCCCGGGCGCGCTCAACGAGGAGGGCGACGGCGCGGTGCGCATCATGACGGTGCATGCGTCCAAGGGTCTGGAGTATCCGGTCGTAGCGGTTGCCGAGTGTTTTGGCGTGCGCAAATCGTCCGGTGCGGCTCAGATGGGGCGTGTCGAGGGTGGAGCGCAGGTCGTGGCGCTGCCGGCACGCTTCGACGGCGTTAAACTCGCGGACGGCACGTTCGTAAAGGGCGATGACGTCAAAAAGCAGTTTGAGCATGCGTTTAAGGGTAAGGGCACGTCGCTATGGTTGCCGCCGGAGCTCATGGAGGATGTCTGCGCGACGGGTTCTCCCGCCGAGGCATTCGTTCGCCTGCGCAACGACGACCTGCAGCTTTCGCTCGAGGAGCGGGCTCGCTTGCTCTATGTCGCCATGACGCGAGCGCGCGAGCTGGTCATTCTGGCGATGGATGTCGGCGTGAGCCGCGGCAAGGTGACGGCGCCGACCTTCGATGTCGAGACGGATCTGACCTACGACGTGCTGCGCCGCATCCTGCCGACCGACAGCCTGGACATACCGCAGCTCGATAGCGACCGTTTGGTGTTCGACAACTCCAAGCCGGGCGACTACGAGCTCATCTCGCTGGCGGACTTTACGTTTGGCGAGCAGGCGTTTGAGGTCAACGCTTCGCTGGATGTCGAGGGCAGGCTTGTCCGCGGCGATGCGGAGCCGGAGGGTGCCGGTGCGGATGCCCACGCCGCTGTTCCCGGTCCAGCCGACCCCGAGCCCGATGCGTTTGAGCTCGTGTATCCCCAGGCGGTGGGCGTGCGCATGGGCACCTGCCCGTATCCGGCGCGCGATTCGTACAGCTACTCGTCAATTGCCGCGGCGCTGCATGCCGAGTCCGAGGACCGAGCCGCCGAGGCGCATGTGCCCATGGGCGAGGCTGGCGATGATGCGGAGTCGGATGGTTCCGAGATGACGGATGCAGACGTGGCCGCCGTTGAGCCCGCCGGCAACCCCATGGCGCTGGGCTCGGCGTTCCATGCCGCCTGCCAGTGGCTGATCGAGATGGGTGCCGATGCGCTGCCCGCCGAGCGTGCCGACGCCCTGGCTCGCCTGTGGCGCCTGACGCCGGAACAGCGCGAACGCTTCGACGTTGCCCTGGATCGCTGGCTCAAGTCGGCGGTCCGTGCCAAGCTGCTTGCCTGGCCGTGCGTTCGTGCCGAGGTGCCGTTCTTTTCGCTGGGCTGCGAGGATGAGGACATCGCTCGCTACGCTGCATATGCCGAGGGCGCCATCGATGCTTTGGCGACGAACCCGGCGGATTCGTCACGCGCGCTGGTCATCGACTACAAGACGGGCGGCACACCGGACGAGACGCCGGAACAGCTGCAGGAGAAGCACGCCCTGCAGGCGCGCGTTTACGCTGATGTTCTGCACAAGGCGGGCTTTGAGGCAGTGACCGTCAAGTTCGTCCGCGTGGAGCAAGTCGACCCCGCCAACCCGTGCGAGCCTCAGGTGGTCACCTACAGCCTCTAGCCCTCAATAACTTGCGGTGGAATACGGACTGTTTTGGCCAAAAAAGCCGCCAAACAGTCCGCATTTCACCGCAACGCATGGGAGAGCCTGGGGCGGTACAATGGCTCGAACGGTTCAAACGAATAAGGAGCCATCATGCAGCTCGCCAAAACGCTTAAGGTGACGCCGGAGGAGCTTTTTGACGCTCTGGCGGGGTCCATCATGCAGGATATCGAGAACGCCACGGGCAAGCGTCCCAGCCGCAACAAGCTCAACGGCTATAAGTACGAGAAGCGCCCATACCGCAAAAGGTAAGGTGACTCTTCATCGGAAACCGTGAACACTTCAGGCTTCGAGTCAGTAGCGAACAGCCCGACAAAAAATGTTGTTGGAAGTGCCAAATGAATAAGAATGCCGCTACGCAACTGCGCATCTATTCCGCCTTTTTCGTTCTCGCGGGATTTGTTTTAAATCGGGGAGTGTTTCTACTTTTCCTTGCGGATAAAGGAATGTCTGTCACGGAAATCGCGCTTTATCAAGCCCTGTACAACATTGCAACGGTCGTCCTCGAGCTGCCAACAGGGCTGGTAGGCGATTTCTTTGGAAAGAAGTTCTCGATTCAAGTGGGCGTTCTGCTTCTTTTCTTCCATACGGCTGGCATGCTGTTGCTCTCAGGCCCCTTTCTCGTCGCGCTTTCCCTTGTCGAGGCACTCGCCTACTCCCTTCAATCGGGATCCGAACAAGCACTTTTATATGAAATTGCCCGAAATGCCGGTCAAGGAGAGCGCTTCCTCACCATCAACGCTCGGCTGCTTGCCGCGCAATCAATCGCGACGGGAGTGGCAATCGTACTTGGATCATTCATTGCCCAAGTATCTTGGAGTGCCCTCTACGTATGCGTTTCCGTTTTCTATCTCCTGCAGCTTTTCCTTCTGTATCCCATTGAGAGGATGGAAACGACCCATTCCAAAAACTCTGGGGAGGAAAGGTTTGACGTAGCCAAGATCTTCAGACGCGAAACCTGGAGCATTGGAGAATCCGCTTTTGCGGTGTTGCTTCTTCTAATCGGCACAAGCATGCTCGATGGATTCTATGGGAGTTATTACAACTTGAATCAGTTGGTATTCGACGCATTTGATGCTCCCGTCTCCATAATAGGAATCTTTTTCGGTGCATCCTATGCAGTAAATGCGACGGCCTACATTGCAGCAGATTTCTTCTCATCGCGTTTCGGGAAAAGAAATACCATGCTCGGCTCGATGCTAATCGAGGCCGGTCTTTTCATGATTCTTCCGTGGTTCGCTTCAAATCCGCTGTGTTTGTTTGGCCTTAGCATGGTGCTTTGTTTTCTCCCAGAAGTGGTGTACATCACTTCGGAAAACTTAATCCAAGACGCGATAGCGGACGATCTCCGCGCGACGATCCTTTCCGTCGCGTCTCTGGTAAGGGCTCTCTTTTCTGCAATGTTTTTCTCCATATTTGGATATGTGTTGGGGTTATATCCCATTCAGATAGCGCTCGGTGTTATTGGCGCAATCGCGATAGCAATTACCGCCGTTGTTTCTTTAAATGCAGGCGCGCGTCTATTCGGATGTTCTGCACAAGGCGGGCTTTAAGACGGTGACGGTCAAGTTCGTCCGCGTGGAGCAGTCCGATCCCTCCAACCCCGCCGAGTCCCAGGTGGTCACCTACAACCTCTAGCTCACCAGGGCCGTCCGCACGCCCAGTCTCCCCATAACTTGCGGTGAAATAGTTCCTGTTTTACGGCCCAGCTGGCTCCAGCAGGAACTATTTCACCGCAACTCAGAATCAGTCGGGGGTGCGGATTACGCGGATGAAGTTGCCAATCAAGGGTGCGGATTACGCAAATTTACACTTGACGTTCATCTCGGGTGGGCCTATAAATACATGTGATGGGTTGTTATCCCTTTGGGGAGCATGGCCATCCGGATTCCGTTCGTTATTCAATTGCACATATATTCGGGTGTCACTTTAGGGCATGACCGTAGGCAAGTAGGGTGCTGCTTTCTGCCGAGGTCATGCCCTTTTTGTTCAGCTCCGAATGAGTGCCCTATCATCAAGAGAGGAGGTACATCGATATGCTGGCGATCAGAAAGCTCAACAATAACGCCGTGATTTGTCGAGATAGTCGCGGTCGCGAGGTCGTGGCGCTCGGCAAGGGTGTCGGCTTCGGTGGTGACTTCCCCCGGGAGCTCGCGATGGACCATATCGAGCGCACGTTCTATAGCATCGATGCCGAGGGGCAGCGTATCATGCAGGATCTTCCTGCCGATGTGGTGCTGTTTACGGCAAAGATCATGGATATTGTAGAGAACGAGCTGCCTTACGAACTCAGTCCCAACGCCGTGCTCATCATGGCCGACCATATCGCCTTTGCGATTGCGCGGCAGAGGAAGGGCATTCGTTTTGATATGCCCCTTACCTATGATGTGCAGCAGCTTTATCCGCTGGAATACAAAATCGGCCGCTACATTACCGCGCGCGTGCGGCAGGAGTTGGGCGTCGAGCTGCCGCGCGAAGAGGTGGCAAGCATCGCCATGAATCTGGTCAATGCAAAGACTGGGGCAGAGGTTACTGTGGCAAGCGATCGCGCCCAATCGTTTGAGCGCCTGCTCAACGATGTCACTGATATCGTCGAGTACGATTTCCGTACCATCATCGATCGGGAGTCTTTTGAGTTCTCACGGTTTGCGACACACGTGCAGTATCTGTTCAAGCGTATCAAGGGTAACGATAGCCTCAGCAGCGCCAATTTGCCGCTTTATGCGAATTCGCGCGAGGAGTTTCCCGAGCTTGCGCAATGCATCGACCACATCTGTACCTATATGAAGCGGGAATGGCATACGGAGCTCACCGACGAGGAGAAGCTTTACTTCATGCTCCATGTCAACCGTATCTGTACGAAGGCGGAATCCGGCACAGCCGGACGCTGACAACCCAGGCCAGAAGGATTGTAACCTGTGTTAGGGCAGGGCATGACCTCCGAAAGTACGAGAACCATCTCGTGCCACGACGATTCGTGGCGTAAAAGGAGGAATGATGACTAACTATCAAAAACTCGCCCAAAGAATCATCGAAGAGGTGGGCGGCAAGGCGAATGTTTCAAGCGCGACGCATTGCATGACGCGTCTGCGCCTCGTTCTTAAGGACGAGGGGCTTGCAGATGACGCCAAGCTCAATGCGATTCCCGAAGTGATTAGCGTGGTGCACGCTGGCGGCCAGGTGCAGCTCGTAATCGGGCCGACCGTCGACAAGGTCTACGACGCGGTATGCAGGGAAGGCGGCTTTGAAGTCCAGACGGCGATTGATGAAGATCTGGACGCAGCAGAGAGGCTTCCCTGGAAGGAGCGGTTCGCTCCGAAGCGCATCGGCAATCTGATTCTCGATGCGGTGAGCGGCTCTATCGCTCCCATTCTGCCCGTGTTCTGCATCGCGGGTATCTTCCGCATGTTCACCATTTTGCTTGGTCCGGAAGGCGCGGGCCTTCTAGCCGCGGAGGGCAGCATGTACTGGCTCTTCTCCTTGGTGGGAGACGCGGCATATTACTTCCTGCCGATCTTCGGTGCCTATGCGGCGGCCAAGAAGTTCCAGACGAGTCCTGTGCTCGCGCTCATGACGGCTGCTATTATGATTCATCCGAGCATGCTCGCTATCGTCGAGGAGGGCGCTCCGTTCGACGTCTACGGCATCCCCATGACGCTGGTGAATTACACACAGTCGGTGCTTCCCATCATCCTCATCGTGTGGATTCAGTCCTACGTAGAGGGGCTTATCAAGAAGCATTGCCCTGACATGCTGCGCATCCTCGTGATTCCAGTGGGGACCATGCTCATCATGCTGCCGCTTGCACTCTGCGTCTTCGGCCCCGCCGTCTCCTTCATTATGGGCATCATCGCCGATATCATCATCTGGCTCGGCGCGAACGCCGGTCCGCTGTGCGGTCTGGTGGTCGGTGCGACGTGGAACCTCGTGATCGCTACCGGCATGCATGTGCCGATTCTCACCGCTATGATGCCCGGCTGGCTTGAGGTGGGCTATGACGCCGTGTGCACTCCGGGTACGACGGTGGTTGTTTACGTGACGCTTGCGGTCGCGCTCGCCTACGGCATCCGTGCAAAGGGCAAGGCTAACCGTCAGCTCGGTTGGACTACCTTCGCTACCTATGCGCTCGGCCGCGTATCCGAGCCCATCATTTACGGCATCCTCTTGCGCGATAAGAAGGCGCTCGCTTGGTCGATGATCGGCGGCGCGGCCGGCGGCCTTGCATGCGGTCTGCTCAACGCGCGCATCTTCGTCTTCTCGGGAGTCGGCTTCCCGTGGATGAACGTCATCAAGTTCAGCCAGGACATCATTCCGGGCGCCATCAGCTGCGCGATTGGCTTTGCGGTGACATTCGCCCTCTGCATGGTCTTTGGCTTCGACAATCGCGAATCGGGCGAGAAGGAAGCCGAGGAGGCCCTTGAGGCTTAAGCGCTGCATCTAGAAGGGTGCCTTAGCGCAACGAGTCTCTTCTCGGAACTGGGGCCCATGAACCCGGACGGGCGCCGCTGCATGGTGGTGCCCGTTCGCACTAAAAGCAAGATAAGGAGGACTCCCATGCCATTGCGTTCTGATTTTCTCTGGGGCGGCGCGCTTTCCGCCAACCAGTGTGAGGGTGCCTGGGACGAGGGCGGGCGGGGGCTCGCCAACGCGGATCTTCTGCCGTACGGGCGGGACCGTCTCGCCGTCATCAGGGGTGACGACGTTCCGCTCGAGCCGCTGTCCGACCATTACTACCCGGCCCAACAGGCCATCGATTTCTATCATCATTACCGCGAGGACATCGCGCTCTTCGGCGAGATGGGCTTCAAGGCTCTGCGCCTCTCCATCGCATGGAGCCGTATATTCCCCAACGGGGATGACTCCGAACCCAACGAGCAGGGCCTCGCGTTCTATGAGGATGTGTTTCGCACCTGCCTCGAACAGGGCATCGAGCCGGTGGTGACGCTCAGCCACTATGACGTGCCCATGCATCTTGTTACGGCATACGGCGGTTGGCGCAACCGCGCTCTCGTGGGCATGTTTGAGCGCTTCGCTCGCACTGTGTTCGCACGTTACCGCAATCAAGTGCGCTCTTGGCTCACGTTCAACGAGATCAACATCATGACCTCTGCGTGCTTCATGGCGGCAGGCATCGTGTTTGATGAGGGGGAGGACCGCTACGTCTCCGTTCATAACGCGGTGCATCACGTGCTCGTGGCGAGTGCTTGCGCGGTGCGCGCCTGCCATGAGATCATCCCTGGTGCGCAAATCGGCTGCATGCTCAATGCGGGTATTTTCTATCCTGCTACCTGCAACCCTGCCGACGTTAAAACGGCTCAGGACGAGAATCGCAAGCACTATATGTTCACCGACGTGCAGGTGCGCGGCCACTATCCGTGCTACATGCTCACGGAGTATGAGCGTCAAGGGTTCGCGATTCCTTGGGCGGAGGGCGATGAGGAGGTCCTTGCGCAGAATCCGGTGGACTTCGTGGGCTTCTCTTACTACTCGACGCGCGTGGCGCAGGCAAACACCGAGGGGCAGTTCGACTCCAATCTACTCAAGAGTGCCTCCAACCCTTACCTCAAGATGGAGCCATGGGGCAGATTCATCGATCCCGCAGGGCTGCGCATCACCATGAACGACATATACGACCGGTACGAAAAGCCGCTCTTTATCGTGGAGAACGGTCTCGGAGCCCCGGATGAGCCGGATCAGAACGGCTTTGTGGATGATGGATACCGTATCGATTACCTGCGCGAGCACATCCAGGCTATGAAGGACGCCGTCGAAATCGACGGGGTGGACCTCCTGGGCTACACGTGCTGGGGACCGATCGATCTGGTTTCGGTCGCAACGGGCCAGATGCGCAAGCGCTACGGTTTCATTTATGTCGACCTCGATGACGAAGGACACGGCACACGTCGGCGCAGCAAGAAAAGATCGTTCGAGTGGTATCGCAAGGTAATTGCCTCAAACGGCGAGGACCTGAGCTGAGCTTTCCTCAGGGGCCGGACCGCGACATGGGGTCGCGGTCCGGCCCCTTTGCGACGAATGAAGCAATCAGGTCAAAGCAGCTAAAAAAGACACGTCCCAAAAAGACTGCCCGTGTTGGTTTGGCTAGGTTCGGGTGCTGTCCGTGCCGTGCGGTAAAATCGTTCAGTCAGAACACGAACCTGCATCGGAGCTCATCACATGGCATTCGTCCATCTGCACAATCACACTGTTTTCTCCATGCTCGACGGCGCAACCCGTATCCAGGATATGGTCAACCGTGCCGTTGAGCTTGGCATGCCCGCCGTGGCCATTACCGATCACGGCTACATGTATGGCGTGCCCGATCTGGCGCTGGCCTGCGATGCCGTCAACCACAACACACCCGAGTACAAAACCTGGAGCCACGACAAGGCCTTCTTGGAAAAGGACCGCCGCGACGAGCTGGTGGAGCCCGATCCCGAGGAAAACCCGCGCGAGCATGCCCAGTATGTGAAGGACATGGCCATGTGGGACGAGAAGGGCAACATCGACGAGCTCAAGCCGCCCCTGGTCATCAAACCCATCTTTGGGTGCGAGGTTTACTTTACGCCGGACGAGACGCTCGCCCGCGACCATAAGCCCGAGCTCTACCACATGATCCTTCTGGCCAAGGACCAGGAGGGCTACGTCAACCTGATGCAGACGGTCTCCGAGGCCGCCGTGCAGGGCTTTTACTACAAGCCGCGCGTGACGCTCGACAACCTACGCCGCCACGCCAAGGGCATGATCTGCACCAGCGCCTGCATCGCGGGCATCATCCCCAAATACATC